>JAEYSR010000299.1 GCA_023434535.1 Actinomycetes bacterium | reverse complement strand
GTGCCGGAGGCGACGAGCGCCCCGTCGACGTACATCTTCTGCTCACCCGGCTGCTGGGTGACCACGACGTGGTGCCACTGGCCGTTGTTGACCGCCATCGGCGAGTCGATGGTCGAGGCGACGCCGGTCCACACGCCGTAGCGGAGGCGGCCGTCGCTCAGCAGGTACAGGTGCCGGTCGTAGTTCGAGCTGGTCTGGCCCGTGCCGTCGCCGAAGCCGATGATGCGACCACCGTTGGAGTCGGTGGTGCGGATCCAGGTCTCGAGCGAGAACGTGGTCGGGTTCGAGTACTGCTGCGTGCCCACGACCCGGTCGTTGTTGCTGTTGAAGTTGACCGACGAGCCGGTGGGATCGGCCGGCGAGGCCGCGCCGCCCCAGGCGGTGCCGGAGGCCGTGGCCCCCTGCTCGAGGGTCATGCGGTTCTGCGCTGCCGAGCCGGAGGTCTCGTTGAGGCGCAGGTAGAGATCCGCGTTGGCGTTGAAGACCGCGGCGCCGTAGGCGTCGGCGGGAGCCGTCGGCCAGCCCGGCGTGCGACCGCTCGCCAGGAAGTGCGCCCGGATCTGGTCCTGGGTCAGCTGACCCTCGTAGATCGACACGTCGTCGATCGAGCCGTTGAAGTTGCTCGACGACGGAGCCGACGGCCAGCCGCTGATGTTGTCGCCGCCGACCCGCCAGTAGCCGGAGTAGGCCTGGGCGGACGTGGCCGAGGCGTCGGAGCCGACCAGCTTGCCGTCGACGTAGAGCTTGATGCCGGTCGGGCCCATCTGGCCGACGACCTGGTGCCACTGGCCGTCACGGTAGGACGACGAGGAGGCGACCGTCCGGGTGCTGCCGTCGTAGACGCCGAAGCGGATCTGGCCGCCGTTGGTCATGTAGATGTGGCGGTCGTAGCTGCCGCTGTTGGCGGTGCTCGAGTTGCCGAAGCCGACGATCTTGCCGCCGCTGCTGGTGGTCGTCTTGAACCACGCCTCGACGGTGAAGTTCTGCGAGCCCGGCTGCGCCGAACCGGTCGTCGAGCCCGGGGCCGTGCCGCCGGCGAAGGTGGACGCCGTGTCGGGGTCACCGATCAGCGCACCTTCGGCGCCTCGGGTGACGTTGCCGTTGAGCGTGAGGTCGTCGGCGCCGACCTGGTCGTAGCCGATCGTGCCGTTGGCCTCACCGAGGCGCCAGTACTTGGTGGGTGAGTCGGCGACCACCGCAGCCCGGTAGGGGCTGGCCACAGCGGTGCCGTCGGGCACCGTGGCCGTGGTGGGAGCGCTGGCGAAGCCGTTGTTGAAGGCGTCCTTGACCCGGACCCGGTAGGTCTGGGTGGACCCGGGGGCCGAGGTGGTGTCGACCACGGCCATCTTCGGCCGGTTCCACCAGGAGGAGGGCGAGAACGTCTTGGTGGCGATCACCGTCGAGGTGTTGACGGTGGCGCCGCGCAGGACCTCGTAGGTGAGCTGCGCGTTGTCGCGGTCCCACGCGCCCTGCCACGAGATGCGCAGCGAGCCGGGCGAGATGCCGACGACGGTCGGCGTGAGCTCGGGGTAGCCCTGGATGGTGTCCTTGTTGGGGGCGATGTTCTTGGTGGCGAAGCGGGCGAGGCCCTGCTGGTTGGTGCCGTTCACACGGGGGAACTCACCGCCGAGGACCAGGTAGTTGCTGTTGCCCTCGATGGTCCAGGCCGCCTGGGCCTGGCCGGTGTAGGTGCCCTGGGCCAGCGTCGGCAGCCAGTGCAGCTGCTGGGCGCGGGGCAGGCCGTTCAGCTTGCCGCCGACGATCTTGGCGCCGGTCGGGTCGGGGTAGATGGTCTCCGCCTGGGCCCGCTGGAAGGTCCAGGGCTCCTCCTGGGGATGACCGCCGACCGAGGAGCAGTTGTGCGAGTGGCTGACGTTGTAGAGCACGTTGCCCTGGGCGTACGTGTCGTAGTGGTCGCCGAGGCAGCCGCTCGCCCACTGCAGGGCGCCGGTCGCGGCGTCGGCGGCGAAGGTGGCCTCGAGGTTGCCGTCGGTGACGGAGGTCGGCTGGTTGTTGACGAGGTACGTCACGCCGGTGCCGAACACCTGGTTGCCGTTGTTGGAGAGGCTGGAGATGTAGGCGTCGGGGCCGTAGTTGCCGATGATCTGGTTGGCGGCCCACGGCACGGTGGCGCCGGTGACGGGGTCGACGGCACCGAGGCCCTTGACCGCGGTGTCGTTGAGGGTCTGGAACTTGCCGCCGACGACGATGGGGCCGTTCGGCGCCGTGATGGCGTGCGCCTCGAGCTCGACCGACGGCGCCCACGGGAGAAGAGCGCCGGTGCTGGCGTTCACCGCGGCGAGACGGGAGCGGAGCTGGTTGCTGACGACGGTGAAGGCGCCGGCGAAGTAGAGGGTGTCGCCGGAGACCGCGATGTCGTTGACGTTGGCGTTCACGTTCGGGTTGAACGAGCGCAGGGCGCCGGTGGTGGCGTCGAAGGCCGCCATGCGGTTCCGGGTGGTGGTGCCGTTGACCTGCGTGAAGTCGCCGCCCACGTAGATCGTGGAGCCGTCCGTCGACGCCGCGATGGTGCGGCCCTGGGCGTTCAGCGACGGCGCCCACGAGGTGATCAGCGCACCGGTGGTCAGGTTGAAGGCGAGCACGTTCCCGCGGGGCGTCTCGTTGGTGCCGGCGGCGGCGCCGGCGGGCCGGGCCTGGGTGAAGGCGCCGGTGGCGTAGACGGTGTTGCCGACCACCACGGTGTCCCACACGACGCCGTTGATCTGCACGGTCGGCAGGAGGTCCGCGGCGACGGTCTCCGGCTCCGCCAGCGGATCGACGGGAGCCGTGTCGGCTCCGGCCACTCCGACTCCCGCGGTCACGGCGAACACCGACGTGACCATGAGCGCGGCGGCGAACGCGGCGGTCCGCCGCACCCAGCTGCCATGGGGCATCTTCGTCGTACCTGACATCTCTCGCTCTCTCCCAGCAAGGCCGTGTGAAGCAGTGGCACCGGTGGAACCGGTGGGCACGGCCTCGGGGGGACCTTCCCTCTACGTGGATACCGCCGGCGTGCGGTATCGCCTTGTTGAACGTACTTCTGTTGTCGGACCCTTAGAAGTAGGCAAACGCCCCACAGCCACGGGCGGTGGCAGCAGCACCACGCTCGATCGACAATCTACGGGGATCCGATGTGAAATCCGTCAGGTGGAGCGAGATTCGGCGGCACCCGGTCTCACGTCGGATGGGTCGACGGACCCATCCGACGGGCCGGGATCAGCGCCGTCGCGAGCTCAGGCCGGACTCGTGCTCAGGCCGGCGGAGCGGCCAGGACGTCGTCGACCGACAGCGTGACCGGGGCGTTGGTCGTGGACGCCGAGAGGTACGCCCACACCCCCACCGACCCGGCCGACTGCAGCGCCGCGGTCGTGTCGGTGGCCTGGAGCTGCCAGGTGCCGGGTTCGGCGGTGCCGACCTTCCAGACCTTGCCGGCCAGGGACGTCGTCCCGGTGCCGGACACGTCCAGGCGCAGCTGCAGGACGTCGCCCGCCACCACGGTCAGACCCGGAACGGTCGCGACGCTCTGGACGGCCGTCTCGACCCCGCCGACCACTCGGACCAGCTGAGCCGTCACCGCACCGCCGGCCTGCACCCGCAGCTTGAGGCGGTAGTCGTTGCTGGCGTCCACCTGGCGTCCGATCAACGCCAGGTACGTGCCGCCGCCCGTCGCGTCCTTGTCGAGCGACAGCTTGGCCGTGACCGACGTGGCGGTCTGGCGCACCGACCCGAGCGTGGCCACGCGGGTGGCGCCGGCGTTCATGACCATCCGGCCGGACCCGCCCGACACCGAGTAGTTCGACGCCGTGCCGTTGACCGTCCACGCCCCACCCACGTCCGCGGTGCCGAAGCCCGACGCCGTGGTGCGACCGAAGGCATCGGCCGCCTGCAGGGCCGGGGCGTTGCCGACGGTCACCGTCCGGGTCGTGGTGGCGGTGGCTCCGCCGTTGTCGGTCACGGTCAGCGTGATCGTGTAGGTGCCGGCGGCCGCGTAGGTGCGGCTCGCCGTGGCACCCGTGGCCGTCTGGCCGTTGCCGAAGTTCCACGCGTACGACGCGATCGACCCGTCGGGGTCCGACGACGCCGAGCCGTTCACGTTGACCGTCAGGTTGCTGGTGGTCGCGGTGAAGCTGGCGGTCGGGGCCTGGTTCGTCGGGGTCGGGGCCGTCACGGTCACCACCCGGGACGTGGTGGCGGTGGCTCCGCCGTTGTCGGTCACGGTGAGCGTGACCGTGTAGGTGCCGGCGGCCGCGTAGGTGCGGCTCGCCGTGGCGCCCGTGGCCGTCTGGCCGTCACCGAAGTTCCAGGCGTACGAGGCGATCGACCCGTCGGGGTCCGACGACGCCGAGCCGTTCACGTTGACCGTCAGGTTGCTCGTGGCCGCCGTGAAGCTCGCCGTCGGAGCCTGGTTGCCGCCCGCTCCCCTCGCCACCGCGTAGTGGTTGGCCGCCTGGGCCACGCTGAGCTGGGTCGGGTAGACGGCGACCTCGTCGATGGTCCCGGCGAAGGAGTTGCTGGTGGGTCGCGACGCCCAGTTGTTGAGCTGGTCGCCGCCGACACGCCAGTAGCCCCAGTAGGCCGGAGCGGACCTGACGCCGGCGTTGGAGCCGACCTGGACGCCGTCGATGACCAGGCGGATGCCCGCCGGGCCCATCGAGGCCACCACGTGGTGCCACTGGCCGTTGTTCAGGGCGTTGGTGCTGGCCAGGACCGTGCCGCTCGTGGCGCCGAACCGGACCCGACCGCTGTTGTCCATGTAGACGGAGCGGTCATAGGTCGTGCTGTTCGCGGTCGCGGAGTTGCCGAAGCCGATGATCTTGCCGCCACGGGTCGTCGTCGTGCGGAACCAGGCCTCGGCGGTGAAGGTCTGCGGGGCGAGGATCCACCGGGAGGTGGTGCCGGGCACCGTGGACGAGCCGTTGAAGGTCGTGGCGGTGTTGCCGTCACCCGACAGCGCGCCGGCGACGTTGCGGGTGGTGCCGGTCAGCGTCAGGTCGTTGCCGGTCGCGGCGTCCCAGCCCGTCGCTCCGGAGCTCTCACCCAGGCGCCAGTACCGGTTGGCGCCGTCGGCCGCCACCGTGGCGGCGTAGGCGCCGAGGGTCGCCGTCCCGCTCGGGACGGTGATCGTCGCCGTGGCCGACGGGACGATGTTGTTGAACGCGTCCCGCACCCGGACCCGGTAGGTCTGCGACGAGCCGGGGGCGGCGCCGCGGTCGGTGTAGGCCATCTCCGGCCGGGTCCACCAGTTGGAGTCGGACTGCATCGTGGCGATGACCGTGGTCCCACGCAGCACCTCGTAGGTCAGCCGCTCGTTGTCGCGGTCCCACGCCGTGGTCCACGAGACCCGAACGGTTCCGGGAGCCGTGCCGACGAGCTTCGGCGTGAGCTCGGTGTAGCCCTGCGGGCCCTGGGTGTCGGGGGCGATGCTGCTGACGGCGAAGCGGGTCAGGCCCTGCTGGTTGGTGCCGTTCACGCGGGGGAACTCGCCGCCCATGACCACGTACTGGCTGTTGCCCTCGATGGTCCAGGCGCCCTGCGACTGGCCGGTGTAGGTGCCGGCCGCGACGGTCGGGAGCCAGTGGAGCAGCTGCGAGACCGGACGACCGGTGAACCAGCGCGACGTGTTGACGCCGCCGGACGGGTCCGCGTACGTCGTCATGGCCTGGGCCCGCTGGTAGGTCCAGGTGGGGTTCTCCTGGGGGTGTCCCCCGATCGAGCTGCAGTCGTGGGCGTGGCTGACCGTGTAGAGGACGTTGCCGACCGCGACGTTGTCGTAGTTGTCGCCGCGGCAGCCGTTGACCCACAGCAGGTTCCCGTTGACGTCGGAGGAGAACGCGGCCTCGAAGTTGCCGGTGCTCGAGTACGAGTAGCCGCTGCCGAAGACCTGGGAGCCGTTGGACTTCAGGCTCCAGATGGCGGCGTCGGGGCCGGAGTTCACGAGGATCGTGTTGACCGGCCACGACATGAGGGCGCCGCTCGACGCGTTGATGGCGGTCATCCCCTTCTGGGTCGAGCCGTTCACCGTGGCGAAGTGCCCGCCGACGACGACCTTGCCGGACCCGGCGGGCACGGTCAGCGTGCGCACCTCGGCGTCAGCGGTCGGCGCCCACGAGGTCACGGCGCCGGTCGAGGCGCTGACCGAGGCGAGCCGCGACCGACCCTGGTTGCCGACGACCGTGAACGCACCGCCGAGGTACAGGGTGGTGCCCGACACCTCGAGGTCGTTGACCCAGGAGTTGGCGTTGGCGTTGAAGCCGGTCACCACCGCGCCGGTCGATGCGTTGAGCGCCACGACGCGGTTGCGGGTGACGCCGCTGACCGATGTGAAGTCGCCGCCGACGTAGATGGTGGAGCCGTCGGCGGAGGCCGTGATGGCCCGGCCCTGTGCGTTCAGCGACGGCGCCCACGACGTGACGAGGGCCCCGGTGGTGATGTCGTAGGCGAGGATGTTCGACCGGGCCGTCTCGTTGGTCCCCGCTGCGGCGCCGGCCGGGCGGGCGGAGGTGAACTTGCCGGTGGCGTACACCCGGTTGCCGACCACGACCTGGTCCCAGACCACGCCGTTGATCTGCACGGTCGGCAACGAGTCCGCCGTCACCGTGGCCGGGGTGCCGGCCGCGGTCGGAGCGCTGTCGGCTCCCGCCGGGGCGATCGAGAGCACCGAGGCTCCGACCACTGCGACCAGGCATGCTGCGCACGCTCTGGCCGTCCACGCACGAACGGTCGAGGCCCTCGACGCCATTGTCATCTCCCAGCGGCGCCGCCGGGCAGTGCGTCGTCGGTCGACCGCTTCGACCGCGCTCTGGACGCCTGACCCTCCCCCACCACTCCCGTGATGTGCCGCGACCGGATCATGGGCCATCGCCGTCGGCACGACAAGAGGCGAATTGCTGCCAAACCCCGGCGCCGATCACGACACCGGGAGGTGGAACTCGTCAGGTCGCCACGGCGTGTGCCGGGTCGACCACGGAGAAGCGGCGCGCCGCGTCACCTCTCGACCTCAGCACCGTCGACCTCAGCACCCTCGACCTCAGCACCCTCGACCTCAGGTCGAGGGTGAGGAGCGATCAGCCGACCTTGAACCGGACGACGTTGGGCTGGGTGCCGGACTGCACCTCGATCACCATCGTGTCGGCCTGGTCGGCCGGTGCCCGGAAGACGTACACGCCCTTGGCGGTGCCGCCCGGTTCGACCGATCCGGCGAGGTCGGCGGCTGGTTCGGACCGGTTCACGATGGCCGGGGTGCCGTCGCCGTAGCTGGCGGTGACCGCGATGGTGCTGAGGTCGAACGCCGCCTTCGATCCGTTCCGGACCTCGAGCGTGGCCGCGACCGCCGGGCCGGCCGTCTCGCCGGGCAGCTTCGCCTCCACGTCCAACGTGTCCGCAGCGGTCAGCGTGACGGTCACGTCGCCGCCGAGGTCCGCCGGGGTGTCCTTCCCCACCGGCTTCTCGACGACGTCGGCGACCGGGGCGGAGACCGGAGCGGTCGCCGGAGGACCCGTGGTCGAGGGGCCGGCGTCGGTGCCCGCCGCGACCGCCGTCGTGGTCGTGGAGGACTTGTCGGAGGACGCCCCGTCGTCGTCGGACGAGCAACCGACGGCGAGCGCCACGGCGGCGACCACCACCAGGCCGAGTGCCGCGAGCCTGGCCGCGCTGGTGTTCCGACGAGCTGTCATGACCCTCCTCGATCCAGGTCCTTCATCTGACCGAACCACTTGATCGATGCGGCCGCCAGGTAGGCGGCGCTCCCGATGAACATGAGGGTATAGGCGGCGATGAACAGATCCGACGCGCCGAGCAGCACGAATATGAGGCACAACAGCCCGTAGTCGGTCGGGATCTTGAGCAGCGAGACCAGGACCGAGGGCGTCTCGCCGGGAGGCGCCGTGGCCGAGGTCGCCGTCCCGCGCTTGAGGGCGGCGTTCTTGGTGAGCTGCTCGTTGAGGATCTGGGCGAAGAACGAGACGGCCGCCACGATGGCGTACCCGATCGGGACCAGCAGCCACCGCTCGTCCATCCCATCGGAGACCATGACGCCGAACCGGTACCAGCTGATCAGCACGCACATGTGCAGGGTGGAGATCTTGAGGCAGTCCACCATGTGGTCCAGCCACTCGCCGGTGACCGACCCGCCGCCCCGGAGCCGGGCGAGCTGGCCGTCGGCCGCGTCCAGCGCGTACCCGAGCACCAGCAGCAGGGTGATCAGGATGCCGAGCCACCACGACGGCTGCACCGTGGCGAGCAGGATGATCCCGGCGAACGAGAAGGCGGCGCTGACGACAGTGATCCCGTTCGGCGTCATCCCCAGGTGGAAGCCGGCCGCGGCGAAGAGCCGACCGAGCTTGCGGTTCACGAACCGCGAGTAGGCGGGTGCACCCTTGCCGCTCTTCTGCGCGGCGGCGAGCCGCCGCACGGTGTCGGAGTAGGACTCGCCCTCGGCGGGGCGGATGCGGGTCGGGGCGTGTGGCTCGGCTGTCACGGCGGACTCCCTCCGGTGTCGGCCCGCGGAACGTTCCAGCGTACGGCCCCCCGTCGCCGACCGGACGGCCGACGTCGGGGGAACGCCCTGGCGGCGAGGCGCTCGCAGAGCGACTCGTAGGCATCGGCCACGTCGTCCCAGTCGTAGGAGGCGGCCCGGATCCGGGCCAGCGCTCCCCGCTCGGCGGCAGCCGACGGATCGGACTCCGCGGCCTCGACGAGCGCGGCCACGTCGGCCGCGTCGCTCCAGAACCGGCCGGAACCTCCGAGCACCTCGCGGTTGAACGACACGTCGAAGGCGTCGGTGGCGGCCCCCGCTCCGAGCGCACGCAGGAGGGACGGGTTCGTCCCACCGACCGAGTGGCCGTGCTGGTAGGTGAGGGAGTTGGCGTACAGCTGGTCGAGCAGCTCCTGGTCCCACACCCCTCCGAGGAACCGGACCCGGTCGTCGCCGAGGGCCTGCACCTTGGCCGTGTACTCGTCCGCGTACGGGGCGGAGCCGACGACCACCAGGGGCTGTCGAGCGGAGCTGCGGACGTAGCCGTCGACGATCACGTCCACGTGGTTCTCGGGCTCGAAGCGCGCCACCACCAGGTGGTAGCCGGCAGGGTCGAGCTCGAGCTGCTGGAGGAGGTCGGGCCGGTCGGCCTCGACGATCGGCGCGCCGTAGGCGATCAGCTCCGTCGGAGCCCCGAACTCCTCCTCGTAGTACTCCTGGATGCCGACGGCGTCCGCGATGAGGGCGTCGGACCAGCGGACCGCCAGCGCCTCGGCGCCGCGGTAGTAGCGCTGGCCGGTGGGGCCCCACTTGGCCCGCCGCCACTCCAGGCCGTCGACGTGGGTGGCGACCGGAAGGCGTCGCGCCCGAAGGACCGGGAGCAGCGGCGAGTTCGCGGCGTTGAACAGCACGACGGCGTCGACCGGGTGCGCCACCAGGTGGGCGACGGACGCCGCGGTGTGGCTGAGGGTCTCCAACGACCGCTTACGCGCCGCCGGCAGGTGGACCAGGTCCATGCCGAGGTACCGGTCGGGGGTGGGGCCGTCGCCGGAGTCGGACGGTCGGCAGTACACGACGACGGTGTGGCCCTTGTCCGCGAGGCGGCGGCCGACCTCCTCGACGCACGTCTCGAAGCCGCCGTAGCGGGCCGGTACTCCCCTGGTTCCGACGAGGGCGATGCGCATCCGGGAGATCAGGCCTCCCTGCGGGCGGCCGCTTCGCTGTCGGCCCGCAGGTAGGCGACCGTGCCGGCGATGACCAGACCGAGGATGAAGCCGAGGGCCCCTTCCTTGATCGGCAGCCGGGAGGTCACCACCGACGACTCGTCGGGGTTGACCACGAACTCCACGCCGTCGCCCAGCACCGCGCTGGCGGTGCGGATGTTCGCGCCTCGCTGCTGGAGCTGGCCCAGGGTCGAGGCCGCCGCGTCGTTCACCGCCACGTTGTTGCCGGTGATCGTCGAGCGGACCTGGGCCGCGCTCTCGTCGATCGACGCCAGGGCGGCGGCGGTCAGGGCGTCGACCTGCTTCTGCGTCTCCTCGCCGTAGGCGCGGGTCACGCCGGTGGCGAGCTTGACCGCGTCGTCGCGGGACGTGCCGGACGCGGTGATCGTGATGATGTTGGAGTCGGTCGACGGCTGGACGTCGAGCTGCTTGCGCAGGCTGTTGAGGTCGTCGGTGCCGAGGGCCGCGCCCACGTTGGCGAGCACGGCGTCGCTGGTCACGAACCTGGCCCGCTGCGCGGTGTAGCGGGCCAGCGAGGCGTCACCGGTGGATCCGGGGGCCAGGACGTTGTCCTGGCTGGGGGTCTTCAGCGCGATCGTCGCGGTGGCGCTGGGCTCAGGGGTCAGCACGAAGCCGACGGCGACGCTCAGCACGACGCAGACGGCGACGATGCCCACGCACATCCACCGGTAGTGCCACATCGCTCCGAGGAGGCCGACCGGTGCCGGCTTCGCCGGCGGGTCCGCCGACTCGCTCGTGCCGTTGGTGCCGCTCACGCCGAAGGTCCCTGCCGCCTCGCCCTTGGAGGTCGTCGCGCCGGCTCGCTCGGAGTCCGGAGACCGGCCGGAGCCCGCCTTCCGGGAACGGGCGTCTGCGGTGCCGCTCCGCCTGGATCCTGCGTCGTCGTCGGATCCCGACGAGGTCTCCCTGTTGTTCGCCACGTTGGTTCGATCTCCACCCTCTGGGAACCCTGGAGTATATCGACGGGACGGCGGATTCCCTCTGCCCGCAGGCGCAACGGCGTGTCGTCGCCGACCCGTCCCCATCGACCTCGGTATCGTTCGGCCATGGAGCGCATCGGGATCCGCGACCTGCGCGCGGATGTCGCCGCACAGGTGCGACGCGCCGGTGACGGCCACCGCATCATCGTCACCGTCGACGGCCGACCCACGGCGCAGCTGGGACCCATCGAGGCCGACGACGGCGGCCCCACGCTCGAGGACCTCGCCGTGAGGGGGCTCGTCGTCGCGCCCCGCCGCGAGGACCGGCCCGACCCGGCCACGGTGCTGCCGCTGTGGGCCGGGACCCGCATCGACCAGCTGGTGCGCGAGATCCGGGGCCGATGAGTGGAGAGGGAGTGGAGTCGGTGAGGTCGTGGAGTCGGTGAGGTCGTGACGATCGCCCTCGACACCACGGGTCTCCTGTCGCGCTACCTCGACGGCCCGACCCGACCGATCGTGATGGCGGCCATGGCCGATGACCCCGACTGGTGCGCGAGCGCGCTCGCGCTCTCCGAGGCGCTGATGCTCGTCGACCGCCTCGGCGACGACCCGTCGCGGACCGACGACCTCCGGCGGGCGCTGCGCGACGACTGGGAGCGGATCCACGTCGTCCCGGTGGACCAGATGTGCCTGGACCGGGCGACGGAGCTGGGCCGCACCCAACCGCTGCGCACCGTCGACGCCATCCACCTCGCCGCGGCGGACCGGCTGCCCCGGCCCGTGACCTACGTGACGTTCGACCCGACCCAGATCCCGGTCGCACTCGCACTGGGCTTCGACGTCGTCGGCGGCGACTGAGGCGCGAGACTCCACCCATGAGCGACTCGTCCTCGACCCTGCACGTCGCCGACTCGGATCTGGAGATCCACAAGGTCGTGGTCGGGCCGATGGACAACAACGTGTTCGTGCTGCGGTGCCGCCACACCGGCGACGCCGTCCTGATGGACGCCGCCAACGAGCACGACCGTCTGCTGGAGCTGGCCCGTGCGCTGGGCGTCCGCAGCGTGCTCGAGACGCACGGGCACTGGGACCACATCCAGGCCGTGCCCGACATGCGCGACGCGGGGTACTCGGTCGGCGTGTCCGGCGACGACGCCGGCATGCTCCCCGCCTACGACGAGCTGATCGGCGACGACGAGGTCATCGAGGTCGGCCGGCTCCGACTGCGGACGATCCACACCCCGGGCCACACGCCCGGCTCGACGTGCTTCCGGATCGAGGACAAGCCGATCCTGTTCAGCGGCGACACGCTGTTCCCCGGCGGCCCGGGAGCGACGCACTTCGAGGGCGGGGACTTCACCACGATCATCCGGTCGATCGAGGACCGGCTGTTCTCGCCCCTCTCGGCCGACACCATCGTCCTGCCCGGCCACGGCGACGACACCACGATCGGCGCCGAGTCCCCTCACCTGCAGGAGTGGGTCGACCGGGGCTTCTGAGTCGGGCCCGTCCCGCGGATCCGCCCGCGCTCGGGCGCGGGCGGTCGAGAGCTCGGGTTCGTGGCCGTCTCGGACTGATCGGTGCGGCCGATCATCGGTTCGGTTTGGCGTTTCCGGTGACGGGCCCCACGCTCAGGTGGGCGCCGGTGGTCGCTGGTGCTGGGTGTGGCGGGTGGCGCCGCCCGGTGTGGTGATGATGAAGAACCCTTCGCCCGGCCCGGGTGAGACGTTGGGCTCCATCGTCCAGCCGTGGCGGTGGATGACACCGTGGTGGCGGCGACAGAGCAGCGCGAGGTTGGGGATCTCGGTGGGTCCGTGGTCGGTCCAGTGGGTGACGTGATGGGCGTCGCACCAGTTGGCCGGGGCGTCACATCCTGGGAAGGTGCAGCGTCCGTCGCGGAGGTCGAGGTTGCGTCGCTGTTCCCGGCTGGCGTGCCGCTCCCCCGACTTGCAGGCGACGGGATGGCCGCCGGCGCCCTTGATGATCCAGGAGTAGGTGGCGTCGCACGTGAGGAGCTCCCACTCGCGGGTGGCGAACCGAAGGGGTTCGCCGGTGATGTCGAGCGCCTTCTTCGACCAGTCGACCGGTCCGTTGCCCTTGCCGGGCAGCAGGGTCCCATCGGCGAAGAGGTGGGCGATGTCGGTCTCGTCCGCGTCGATGACGATGGTGATGTCGGCGGTGGGGCCGAGGCGTCCGGACTGCGGGTTCGCAGCGCCGTGTTCGACGAGGTTCATGAAGGCCTGGGCGAGGAGCTCTGATCGAGGTCGGCCAGGGGTGTCGGCCGGAGTGGCGCCGTCGGCGAACTGCAGGCGCCAGAGCCGGTCGGCCTCGGCGTTGACCCGCGTGGCGAAGGCCATGGCGTCGGCGCCGTAGAGGTCGAGAGTGGCGGTGACCCGGTCGGCGGACTGGTCGACAGTGGCGTGGTTGCGGGGCATGGGCGGTTCGATGCCGTCCTGGTCCAACAGGCGGGCGAGCTGCTCGACCTCCGAGGCGAACTGACGGAACGTCGACGCCCGGCCCGCCAGGTCGATCAGCCGGTCCTGCACCGACGCGAGATCGGCCCGATTGCGGTCGTTGACGTGACGGCACAGCTCCCGGACCCGGTCGGCAGAGATGTCGCCGGCCGCCAACGCGGCCCACACGTCGTCGAGCGTGGAGCGCAGCACCTTGCCGACAGCGAGGTCGGCGTTGACCCGACGGGGGTTCGCTCCGTGACGCCACCCCGCTTCGTTGGCGGTCACATGACCGAGGTGACGGTCACAGATGTTGCGGGCGTCGAGCTCCGACAGCAGGGCGAACCGGGCCGCGGCCATCCGGCGGTCCGACGACTCGAATGCGTCGAACATGCCCAGCAGCGTCCGGTCGTCCATCGCAGCGAGGTCGACAACCGCCACCTCGGCCACGGCGGCGACCACCGCCATGGCGGCGTCGGGCACCGGGAACACCGGCTCACCGAACGGCCCGGAACCCGCACCGTCGGAGCTCGCGCCGTCAGAGCTCGCGCCGTCAGAGCCCTGCCCCTCGGGCCCCGGATCCTCGCCGCCTTCCCCAGTCGAACGCATGTTCGATACCGTACCGAACGGGTAGGACATTCCAGCGACAGTCCCCCATCGGCGCTGACAGGACGCGTGCGCGGCTGTCGCTGCAGGATGAGGCGGTGACTGACCGGAGCGACAACCCCGTCGATGACGTACCGCCAGACGCTCGACGAGCGATCGAACGCGCCGTGTGGGACTGGGGAGTGCAGGGTGACTCCTGCGCCATCCTGGCCAGCGACATTCTCGGGTCCCTCTACTCGGCAGGCTTCAAGGTTGCGAGGCGAGCGCCGACCCAGAACGCCGGATAGGTGTGCCGCTTCTCTCGACAGACCTCTGTCGCAGCAAGGGTCGACCGGGGCTTCTGAGTCGGACCCGTTCCGCGGATCCGCCCGCGCCGGCCGGATCTGCGGATGCAGAGCGCGACATCCTGCGCGGCGCGACCCCTATATCCGGCGCTCCTGGCGGGTCTCAGGCGGCCGGGGGACGAACGCGGCGATCACGCACAGCGCGGCCCAGCCGAGGAAGACCCACGTCATGACCGCCACGCGCACACCTCGGTGGACCTGCGTCGCCGCGAGCCCGCCGGTGACGACCGCCGCGACCAGCACGGCGATCACGACCCGGGCGTGCCTGGGCGGCGACGACGATGGCGACGGTGCCGACCATGACGGAGACGACGGGTCCCATCGGCTCCACTCGGCGATCTCCCGGTGGCGACCGATCTCCCACATCTGCCACACCGCCACGACCGACAACCCGACCGACGCCAGCACCTGCACCGCGTTGGCGACGTCGATCGATCGACCGCCGAGGTCGAACAGGTGCAGGTCGAACCCGGGCACGGCGAAAGTGCGGTCGTTGTGGGTGACGACGTCGATGAGCGAGTGCGACACGGCGCCGACGAGGACGCACCCGACGACCATCCACCAGGGGTGGCGGTTGCGGCCGACGAGCCGGATGTCGCGCAGGTGGAACCCTCCGAGGTCGGGGAGGTGCCCGGCGAGGCGCGGCAGCACGAGCCGTCGGGCCGACCAGGTGAGGAGGAGCCCCACGACCAGGCACCACGACACGATCTGGTCGGGGCGGTGGCCGTCGAACCACGTCGGCGTCCCGTAGACGTAGAGCACCGGCAGTCGCTCGGTGGCCCGGGCCAGGTCCGGCACCGCGCTTCCCACCACCAGGGCGACGCCGTCGAGCGACGGCTGCCACCGCTTGAGCGGGAGGACGGGCGCCTGGTGGGCCAGGAACGTGACCGGCATGGAGCGACCCATGGTGGCAGAGGCTCGAACCGTGGTGGCAGAGGCTCGCCCGCCCGACGGGGCACACTCGTGCGGTGGCCCTTCCTGCCGATGATCGACCCGTCGACCCGACCCCGGTGCACACCGACGACCTCCCCGCGACGCCCCTGCGCGATCGCAACATCCCCGCGCAGGCATGGCTGGAGGCACCCGACGACCTTCTCCGGGCCGGCGACGACATCGGCTCGCCGGCCATCAACTACAAGCGCCGCATCGGCCCGTGGCTCCTCTGGCGTGCCGGACCGGCCAAGGGGGCCGATGCCCGGTACGTCGCGATCGACGCCGAGGACCTGACGCGGAGCTTCACGTTCCGCCTGTTCCCCGACGGCACCGGCGAGGGCCGCGGACCGACCGACGACCACGTCCGCTTCCGGACGTGGAAGGAGGACCTGCGCGACGCAGCGGGCCCGGGCTGAGGCACGCGCCACGGCGAGGAGTCAGATCGCCACCGACTCCACCCAGGTCCTCGAGACGGTCGCGGGTGACGAAGCGTTGCCGTGCCGCAGGTCATGTCGGCGGTGAAAACCCCGTGAACACGCCGATCCCGGCCCTCGTACGCGCCCCGACCCGCTGAGGTCCCCCTACCCTGGCCGACGGGAGAGGCGGTCGGATCGAGCGGCGGGAGCTGAAGTGGACAAGGACTCCGGTAGGACGCGGGCCATCATCGGAGCTGTCGTGGCGGTGGCGGTGATCGCCGCTGTCGGCGTGGGGGTGCTCCTCGCACGCAGCGGCGGGTCCGACACCACGGTCGTGCTCGAGTCGGCGGCCAAGGCCGGTCCCGACCCCTTCACGACGTCGGTCACCGCGGCCGAGGTCCCTGCGCCGTCGGAGCAGGTGGTCGAGGCCACCGCTCAGCTCGTGTCGGACGGGACGGCCGACGACGGCACCGGGACCAGGGCGGTGCCCGGGACGGAGCCCGGGCTGTACGGCGGCACCCGCGACCAGTCGGTGTGCGACGCCGCTGCGCTGGCGGCGTTCCTGGCCGAGGACGAGGCCAAGGCCGCTGCGTGGGCGGGAGCGATCGGGATCGACGTCGACGACGTCGCCGCCACCATCGACTCGTACGCGCCGGTGGTCCTGACCGCCGACACCCTGGTCACCAACCACGGCTTCTCGAACGGGAAGGCGACGCCGCGCCAGTCGGTCCTCCAGACCGGCACCGCGGTGCTCGTCGACGACGCCGGCGTGCCCCGGGTCCGGTGCTCGTGCGGCAACCCGCTGGCCCCGCCCGCGCAGGAGCGACTGGCCGACGCCACCGTCGAGGGCGACGAGTGGAGCGGGTACCGGGCCGGCTCGGTCGCCGTGGTCGCCGGGTCCGATCCCACGACCGCGCTCACGGTCGTCGACCTCCGCGACGGCGAGCGCTTCGAGCAGGCGGTGGGCTCGTCGGATGCGACGTGGATCGCCGTGTCGGGTGGGTACGACCCGAACGGGGCGACGGCGAGAGGTGCCGTCCACACCAGCCCGGACGGCGTCACCTGGAGCACGGCGCTGGACTCCCCCGCACCCCTGCACGGCGTCGCCGTGAACGACGAGCTGGCCGTGGTCGTCGGCGGATCGGGCTCGGGGACGGGCGGCACGGTCCTGACCAGCACGGACGGCGCGACGTGGTCCGAGCCGATCCCCGTGACCGATCCCCTGGCGGCCGTCGCACACGGCGACGGCCGCTGGGTGGCCGTCGGCGACCGGAGCTTCGCCGAGGAGGGCGGTGCCGGAGACGGGTCGAGCGGCGCCATCTGGACCAGCACCGACGGCCGGTCGTGGCAGCGCGTCGCCACGACCTCGCCCTACGACAACGCCGAGCTCGTGGCCCTGTCCGGCGGCATCCTCCACCAGTCGATGCGGTCGGTCGCCTACGGGGACGGGCAGTGGATCGCATCGGCCCAGGAGTGCACCGAGCGGGAGTGCCGGACCGTCGAGTTCACCAGCCCCGACGCCACGACCTGGACCCGCCGCTCCCTCCAGGGGTCGCTCGGACCGATCTCCGTCGCCCACGACGGTGCGACCTGGGGCCTCGTCGGCCGGGACGTGACCGGCTCCGGTGCCGGGTCCGACTCGTCGGCCACTCCGGTGGCGGGCACCAGCTCCGACGGGATCGAGTGGCGGACGGGGCCGTCGCAGCCCGCCGAGGTGTTCCTCGAGGGCCTGTCCTCGGGCGCCGGCGTCTGGTTGGCGGTCCAGGACTCGTCGAGCTCGCAGGACGGACCGGGGACGGAGGGCGTGTACCGCTCCTCGGACCTGGCGACCTGGACAGAGATGTCGACGATCGACGCCGACCTGCACGGGATCGCGGTGCTGGCCGTGGCGCACGTCGAGCCCGCGGCACCCGCGCCCACGACCACCGCGGCGCCCGCTCCGGCCACCGACGCCGCGGGCATCCGGATCCTGACCCGCGGCCTCCAGTTCGTCGACGCCGCCGGCATGAACACCGAGCTGGTCCCCTTCGCGGGACCGGCGAGCGCGGCCATCGACACGATCCGGGGCGCGATCGGCGAACCGACGGTCACCGACCAGGCCGGCGACGGGACCTGCGTGGCCGAGTCGAAGGTCCACAGCTGGGGAGCGCTCAAGATCGTGGTGCCGACGGCCGAGCCGACCGGAGCGAACTGGCTGGTGACCCTGACCGGGACGCCGGCGGAGCTCCCGGCCATGCCGGTCACGGTGGCCGGCGACTTCACCCTCGGCGCCAGCGCGGACGAGGTCGCGAGCTACTTCCCGGGGGTGCCGACCCAGTCGTTCTCGAACCAGGGCGTCACCTACCGCTACTTCCTCCTCGACCCGTCGGGCGGGGAGACGGAGCCCGGGACGCTGGTGTCCGCCGAGGGCGGAACGGTCCGCACGATCACGGCTCCGTCCTACCTGGAGGACCTCTGCTGAGAGCCCGCCCCCTATTTCCACCATCCGCGTAGGGGAAATAGACTGCGGGCATGTCCGACGCCCCCCTGTTCCAGATCGAGGACCTGCGCGCCGCACCCGCGGAGCAGCCCACGACGGAGATCCTCAAGGGCGTGTCGCTCACCATCCGACCGGGCGAGGTGCACGCCCTCATGGGCCCGAACGGGTCCGGCAAGTCCACGCTGGCGAGCACGTTGATGGGGTCGCCCGAGTACGTCGTGACCGGCGGGACCGTCCGCTACAAGGGCGACGACATCACGGAGTGGCCGGCGGACCTGCGGGGCCGCAACGGCATGTTCCTGGCGTTCCAGTACCCGCAGGAGATCCCCGGCGTGTCGGTCCGCCAGTTCCTGCGCCAGGCGCTGTCGGAGCGCAAGGGCATCGACCTGTCGGTGCTCGAGATCCGACTGGCGATCATGGAGTGGATGCAGCGCCTCGACATGGATCCGGCCTTCGCCGACCGATTCCTCAACGAGGGCTTCTCCGGCGGCGAGAAGAAGCGCAACGAGGTCCTGCAGATGGCGATCCTCGAGCCCGAGCTCGCCATCCTCGACGAGACCGACTCCGGTCTGGACATCGACGCCCTCCGCGTCGTGGCCAACGGCGTCAACGAGGTGCGCTCGGACCGCCCCGACCTCGGCGTGCTCGTCATCACCCACTACCAGCGGCTCCTCGACCACCTGACCCCCGACGTGATCCACATCCTCGTCGACGGTCGGATCGTCACCTCCGGCGGGCCGGAGCTGGCCGAGCAGCTGGAGCGCGACGGGTTCGACGCCTACCGGAACGCCGGGGTGGCCCGGTGAGCGCGCCCGCATCCAGCGACACCGCGGCCGGGCGCACGGCGGCGGACGGCTCCACGACCGACGACCTGGACGTGGCGGCGATCGCCGCCGACTTCCCGATCCTGTCGACCACCGTGCACGGCCAGCGGCTGGTGTTCCTCGACTCCGCGGCGTCGTCGCAGAAGCCGACGGCGGTCATCGAGTCGATGGACCGCTACTACGAGACCAGCCACGCCAACGTGCACCGGGCGGCGTACACGCTGGCCGAGGCGGCCACGAACGCCATGGAGGGCGCCCGGGCCAAGGTCGCCCGCTTCATCGGCGCCCCCAGCCCCGACGAGATCGTGTTCACCAAGAACGCCACCGAGTCGATCAACCTGGTCGCCCGGTCCTGGGGCGGCGCCAACCTGGGGGCCGGCGACGCCGTCGTCCTGACCCAGCTCGAGCACCACGCCAACATCGTCCCCTGGCAGCAGCTCGCCGCCGAGCGCGGCGTGGAGCTGCGATGGATCCCGCTGACCGACGACGGCCAGCTGGACCTCACCGACCTCGACCGCCTGCTCGACGGCGCCAAGCTGCTGGCGGTCAGCGCCATGTCGAACGTGGTCGGCACGATCACACCGGTCCGCCGGCTGGCCGACGCCGCCCACGCCGCGGGAGCCCTCGTCTGCGTCGACGCCTGCCAGTACGTGCCGCACGTGGCCACCGACGTCATCGAGCTGGGCGCCGACTTCCTGGCCTTCTCCGGCCACAAGATGCTCGGCCCCACCGGCGTCGGCGTGCTGTGGGCCCGGTCCGAGCTGCTGGAGGCCATGCCGCCGTTCCTCGGCGGAGGCGGCATGATCCTCGACGTCACGATGGACGGGTTCGTCCCGGCCGACGTCCCCCACAAGTTCGAGGCCGGCACTCCGCCGATCGCGGAGATCGTCGGGCTCGGCGCCGCGATCGACTACCTGGACGCCCTCGGGATGGAGCGGGTCCGGGCGCACGAGATCTGGCTCACCGCCTACGCCATGCGCAGCCTGACCGAGCGGTTCGGCTCCGACCTCACCGTGTACGGGCCGGCCGAGCCGGACGCCCGTGGCGGCGTCATGAGCTTCGCCTTCAAGGGCATCCACCCGCACGACCTCTCGCAGGTGCTCGACCAGCACGGCGTCTGCGTCCGCCCGGGCCACCACTGCGCCAAGCCGCTCATGCGAGTTCTCGGCGTCGGCGCCACTGCGCGAGCATCCTGGTACGTGTACAACGACGAAGCCGACATCGACGCGCTGGGCGACGCCCTGGACGACGCCGGCAGCTTCTTCGACTTCTGAACTGCTCCGGACCGACCGGGGCGAAGGGAACGGTTGACGAATGTCGGGTCTCGAAGACCTCTACCGCGAGATCATCCTCGACCACTACCGCAACCCGCGGAACCGTGGCGAGCTGCCCACCCCGCCGGCGGCGCGGGTGGAGGGGTTCAACCCGCTCTGCGGCGACGAGATCGTGGTGTTCCTGGAGCTCGACGACCCGTCCAAGGGCGACGACGCCGTGGTGACCGAGGTGCGGATCGGCGGACAGGGCTGCTCGATCTCCCAGTCGTCGGCCTCGATGATGTCGGCGGCCATCACCGGCAAGACCGTGGGCGAGGTCAAGGACCTGACCCGATCGTTCAAGGCCATGATGTCCATCCACGAGGGCGAGCTCGACGGCGGTGAGCCCGCCTCGGCGGCCGACGCGGACCCGGGCGAGCTGCGCCTCGGCGACCTGGAGGCCCTGCGCGGCGTCGTGAAGTTCCCGGTGCGCATCAAGTGCGCGACGCTGAGCTGGAACACGCTGCTCCAGGCGATCGACGAGCTCGAGGGCTGACCACGGTCCACGCGGCGGTCGCCCACGGCGGCAGCGGTACAGTTCGGGACGTGCGAGTCGAGGCGGAGTTCACCGTCGAACCGTTCGTGGAGGGCAGCCCCGGTCCCCACGTCACAGCGGCCGTCGACGCGGCGCGTGCGGCCGGCGTCGAGCCCGACATGGGACCGTTCGGCACGACGATCTCGGGCGACGTGGACGACGTCCTGCCGGCTCTCGGCGCCGCGATCCGCGCCGCCACCCGGTCCGGAGCGGAGCGGATCTCGGTGCAGGTGACCGTCGCCGACGGCGACTGATCCAGAACCGGCGCCGGGCTACTCCTCGGGTCGGTTGAGGTAGTTGTAGACGGTGAACCGGCTGACGCCGAGGACCTCGGCGACCTGCTCGACCGACTTGCGCAGCGCGAAGGCGCCGGCCTCGTTGAGCTGCTTCACCACGCGCTGCTTCTCCACCCGGTCGAGCTCGGCGAGCGGTCGGTCGTAGGTCAGCTCCACCCGCGTCAGGAACCACTCGATGTCGCGGGGCCGCTCGGGGAGGCGGACGCCACCGACGAGCTCTCCCTCCCACCGCAGGGGGATGTCGCCCTCACGCACCTTGGCGGCGGGGATCACCTGGGCGCCGAGTGCGTCGGTGAGCGGCTTCACGGCCCGCAGCAGTTCGTGCACGTCCCCAACCTAAACGAACCGCTCCGGGGTCCCGGTCCCCCGACGCCGTGACGACGGTGTTTCCTGCCTGTGAACATCGCTCGGATCAGTTGACAGATTGTTGAACCGATCCGGCATCATCGGGAGGTGGCCGTCCTGAGACCGACCTCCATCGCCGACGCGTGCGCCGCTCTCGCCGCCGCGCCCGATGCCGTCCCGATCGCGGGCGGCACCGACCTGATGGTCGAGGTCAACGCCGGACGCCCGCTCCCCGACACGGTCGTGAGCCTGGCCGGGGTCTCCGAGCTCCGCGGCTGGAGCGTCGCCGAGCGCGACGGGTCGCGGGTGCTGCGGATCGGGGCGTGCACCACCTACACCGACCTCCTCGACCCCGGCGTCGCGACTCTCGCGCCGTCGCTGTCGCAGGCCTCCCGGACGGTCGGCTCGCCGCAGATCCGCAACGCCGGGACGATCGGCGGCAACCTGGCCACCTCCTCGCCGGCGGGCGACACGCTCGGCGTCCTCACCGCCCTGGGTGCGACCGTGGAGGTCGTCTCGACGAACGGAAGCCGCTCCGTCGCCGTCACCGACCTGGTGGTGGCCCCCAAGCGCAACTCCCTGGAACCGGGCGAGCTGATCGCGGCGGTCGACGTGCCCGTGCTCGACGGCCCGCAGGAGTTCCTGAAGGTGGGGACGCGCAGCGCCATGGTGATCTCGGTCGTGTCGCTCGCCGCGGCGGTCGACCTCGCCGGGCGATCGATCCGGATGGTCGCCGGCTCCGCCTCTCCCCGACCCGGCCGGCTGACGGCTGCGGAAGAGGTCGCCGAGGCCGCCTGCGACTGGGACGGCATGGCCGCGGGTTCCCCCCGACCCCCGTCGGCCGGCGATCTGGCGGCGATCGCCGGGCTGGTGCGGGACGCCGTGAGCCCCATCGACGACCACCGGTCGACCGCCGACTACCGCCGCCACGCCCTCGGCGTCCTGGCGACCCGGGCGCTGACCCGGATGATCGGCTCCCCGTTCGACCGTCCTGGCGCTGCGGGACCGGACCCGTCCGGCCAGGAGGACGCAGCATGACCGATCCGTCGAACGCCGAGGTCCTGGTCCTGCGGGTCAACGGCCACGACCGCCCCGCCCCCGACGCGCTCCCGGGTGAGAGCCTGCTGTTCGTGCTGCGGGAGCGGCTGGGGCTCCCGGCCGCGAAGGGAGCGTGCGAGCAGGGCGAGTGCGGCTCGTGCTCGGTGCTCCTCGACGGCGAGCTCGTCTGCTCGTGCCTGGTCCTGGCGGAGGCTGCGGCAGAGCGCGAGGTCGTCACGGTGGAGGGGCTGACCGACGTCGGCGTCGAGCCGACCGAGGACGCACCGATGACCGACGTGCAGGCCGCGTTCCTGGAGCAGGGCGCCGTGCAGTGCGGGTTCTGCACGCCCGGCCTCGTCATGGCCGTGCACGACCTCCTCGACCGCATGGGACCGGCGGAGCTCGCCGAGCCCGACGAGGTCGCCATCCGGGAGGCCATCTCGGGCAACCTCTGCCGCTGCACCGGCTACGGCCGCATCGTCTCCGCGGTCACCGTGGCGGCACGTCGACGGGCCGCGGCGACGTCCGACACCGCCGCGGAGGTGGGGTCGTGAGCATCGACACGACCACGGCGGCGCCACCCGTGGGCGACGTGAGCACGACGCCGCGGGGCCCGCGGGTCGGTGAGAGCGCGCCACGGCCCGACGGCCCGCCGAAGGTCCAGGGCCGCTTCGCGTTCTCGTCGGACCTGTTCGCCGACGGCATGCTCTGGGGCCACACCCTGCGCTCCCCGCACTCCCGCGCCCGGATCGTCTCGATCGACACGTCCGGCGCGTTCGAGGTTCCCGGCGTGCACGCGGTGATCACGGCCGAGGACGTCCCCGGCACGAACGCGTTCGGGCTGGAGGTCGCCGATCAGCCGGTCCTGGCGTACGACGAGATCCGCTACACCGGCGAGGCGGTGGCGGTCGTCGCGGCGGAGCACCCCACGACGGCACGCCTGGCCGCCGAGAGGATCGTCGTCACGTACGAGCCGTTGGATCCCGTCGTCGACCCCGAGGTCGCCCTCGTCGGGGAGCCGATCCACCCCGACGGGAACCTCTTCCGCGAGCTCGTGATCCGCCACGGCGACCAGGCCGCCGGTGCGGCGGCGCGAGCCGACGGAGCCGTCTCGGTCGAGGGGACGTACCACGTCGCCATGCAGGACCAGGCGCCGCTCGGCACCGAGGCCGGCATGGCCGTGCCGTCGGAGGACGGCGGCGTGGAGCTCCTCATCTCCACGCAGTGGCTCCACGTCGACCGGTCCCAGGTCGCCGCCGCCCTCGGCCTGGACGAGTCGATGGTGCGACTCACGCTCGCCGGGGTCGGCGGCGCGTTCGGCGCCCGGGAGGACTGCAGCCTCCAGGTCCACCTGTGCCTGCTGGCGCTCCGGACCGGTCGCCCCGTCAAGATGGTGTACGACCGGGAGGAGTCCTTCGTCGGCCACGTCCATCGGCACCCGGCGACCATGTGGTACCGCCACACGGCGGACGCCGACGGCAAGCTCGTCTCGGTCGAGGCCCGGCTCGTGTTCGACGGCGGGGCCTACATGTCCTCCAGCCTTGCCGTCATCGGCAACGCCGCGTGCTTCGCCGTCGGGCCGTACTTCACCCCGTCGGCGACCGTGCACGGGCTGGCGGTCAGGACCAACAACCCGCCGTGCGGCGCCATGCGGGGCTTCGGCGCGGTGCAGACCTGCTTCGCCCACGAGGCGCAGATGGACAAGCTGGCCGCCGAGCTGGGCCTCGACCCGATCGAGCTCCGCCTCCGCAACGTCCTGCGGCCCGGCGACAGGATCATCACCGGACAGGTGCTGACCGGTGCCACCCCGGTGGAGGAGGTCCTGCGCAGCTGCGCAGAGGACGTCCGCGACCCCGGCGTCGACGACGACCCCCTGATGCTCCCCGGCGGGGCCGGGCGCACGACCCAGCGCGCCGACGTCCGACGTGGCGTCGGCGTGGCGCTCGGGTTCAAGAACCTGATGTTCTCCGAGGGCTTCGACGACTACTCCACGGCCCGGGTGCGCGTCCACGACGGCGTCGCCACGGTCACGACCGCCTGCGCCGAGGTCGGCCAGGGGTTCGTGACGCTGGCCCAGCAGATCGTCAGGGAGGCCCTGGGCATCGACGACGTCGTGCTGGCACCCGCCGACACGTCGATCGGTTCGGCGGGGTCCACATCCGCATCCCGCCAGACGATGATGTCGGGCGGCGCCGTGCTCGCCGCCGCCACGGCGGTCGCCGATCGGCTGCGGCTCGCCGCGGCCGCCGAGCTGGGGCTCGACCCGGAGCAGGTGTCGCTCGTCGACGGACGGCTGGTGGGCCCGGGGCTCGACCGCTCGGTCGCTGAGGCCACGAGCGTCGCCGTCGAGGCGACCGTCGAGCACCACCACGAGCCCACCTCGTCGCTGGACGAGGACGGGCAGGGCGACGCCCATGTGAGCTTCGCCTACTCGGCACACCGAGCGGTCGTGGACGTCGACGTGGAGCTGGGCCTCGTGCGCCTGGTGGACCTGTCGACGTCGCAGGACGTGGGTCGGGTCATGAACCCGCTGCAGCTCCAGGGCCAGCTCGAGGGCGGCGCCGCCCAGGGGGTGGGCCTGGCGATGATGGAGGAGATCGTCACCGACGGCGGGACCATCCGCAACGCGTCGTTCACCGACTACCTCATCCCGACGGCGCTCGACCTCCCGACGCTCGACATCTCCGCCGTCATCGAGGAGCCCGAGCCCGGGGCTCCCTTCGGGGCCAAGGGCGCCGGCGAACCGCCCACCATCTCGTCCACGCCGGCGGTCGTCGCCGCCATCCGGGCCGCCACGGGCCGCGAGCTGCCCCGAACGCCGGTGCGCCCCCAGGACATCGCCGGCCGGGGCAACATCGAGCCATGACCGACTCCTCCAGCACCGCAGCGAACGCGACCTACCGCGTGACCATGGGATCCCAGACGGTCGACGTCCCGATCGTCGAGGTCGCCCCCGACGTCGGCATCGCCCTCTTCATCACGTTCGACAACGGGGTCGGCCTGCTCGAGCGGTCCGGCGCCGAGCTGGCGGAGCGACTGGCCCCGCACCGCCCCGACATCATCGCCACGAACGCCACGTGCGGGATCCCGGTGGCGATCGAGGTGAGCCGGGCCCTCGGTCTCGACGACTACCTGGTCCTGCAGAAGACCAAGAAGATCCACCTCGCCGACGCCATCACCCGACCGCTCCGCTCGATCACCACCGACACCACCCAGGAGCTCCGGCTCGACCGGGCCCGCCAGCACCTCGTCGAGGGCAAGCGCGTGGTGATCGTCGACGACGTCATCTCCACCGGGACCAGCGTGCAGGCCGCAGCAGACCTGGTGCGCGCCGCCGGGGGCGAGGTCGCGGCGATCGGGGTGCTGCTGGCGGAGGGCTCCGAGTGGGTCGACCTGCTCGGCCCCGACGACGCCGCTCTCGTCGAGTCGCTCGGCACCATCCCCGTCTTCTCCAAGGGCCCCGACGGCTGGGAGCCGATGCCGTGACCGCGCCGGCTCCCGCCCGAGGTTGACGGCGCCCGGACCGTGGCCACCTACCTCACCGACGTCACCGTGGTGACCGTCGACGCCGACGACCGGGTGATCGACCACGGGTGGGTGTCGGTCGACGGCTCGACGATCACGGGCCTCGGGAGCGGCGACGCGCCGGCGGGGCCCGACGACCGGGTCGTCGGCGGCGAGGGCGGACTCGTGACGCCCGGGTTGGTCAGCACCCACGACCACATGGTCGACACGCTGCTCCGCGGCGGGATCGAGCAGGGACGGGACCTCCAGGACTGGCTGGTCAACGTCAACTTCGCCGGGCTCGCCGGCTACACGCCCGACGACGCCACGATCGCCACGACCGTGTCCGTCTCCGAGGCGCTGACCGCCGGGGTCACGACGGTGTGCGACAACTGGGGCATCGACAACGCCACGGACGCCGGTCGGACCGCCGCGTGCACCGAGGCCACCCTGGAGGTCTACGAGCGCTCGGGCGTCCGCTGCACCTTCGGCGTGATGTTCTCCGACCGGGTGCCGCAGGAGTGGGCCGGACTGAACGCCGCCCACGCATGCCGCGTCCCCTCGTCGTGCCTGGACCCCGCCGGCCTCACCGAGACCACCGACGCAGCCCTGTCGCGGGTCGCCACCGCCATGGACGACCACGACGGACGGGCCGGCGGACGGATCACGGTCGTCCCGGCTCCCGAGCTCGTGCAGGTGGTGACGACCGACGCGCTGCGCGCCGTCGCCACCCTGGCCGAGGAGCACGGGCGACCCTGGGCGCTGCACCTCTGCGAGACCCCGGTCGACTCCCACCTCTTCGCCGGCGGAGCCGGTCCGGGGATGAGCTGCGTCGAGTGGTTGGACGCCGCCGGGCTGCTCGACGAGAACCTCCTCGCGTCCCACTGCGTCGAGGTGGACGCCCGCGACCGTCGCCTCCTGGCGAGAGCCGGCGTCGCGGTCGCTCACGTGCCGTCGTCCAACGCCGCCAGCTCGCAGCGCGTGGCCCCCGTCCCGGAGCTGCTCGACGCCGGGGTGGTCGTCGGGCTCGGAAACGACAACGGCAACCTCTCGGAGCGATCGGTGCTGGCCCAGATGCGCCAGGCCGTGCTCATGGCACGCGCCTCCAGCGGCGACCCCGACTCGATCACGACCGTGGAGGCCGTCCGCATGGGCACGATCGACGGCGCCCGGGCACTGGGGCTCGACTCCGCCATCGGATCGATCGAGGTGGGCAAGCGGGCCGACCTCGTGCTGTTCGACCGCAGCGGTTCGCACTGGTGGCCGAACCACGACCCGACGACCGCCCTCGTCGTCCAGGCCCGCCCGACCGATGTCCGACACGTCTGGGTCGACGGCCGCGCCGTGGTGACCGACGGCCGCTGCACCATGCTGGACCCGCCGTCGCCCCGCGAGGTCCAGTCGGCCTCGCTCGCCGTGCTCGAGCGCGCCGGCCTGGGCACGCTCGCCCACCGTCGCCCGCGTCGTCGTCCCTCGCGGACGCACGCGCCCGGCCCCTCCTCCCACGCCCCAGGAGCACCCCGATGACACCCACCCGTTCCGCCGGCCGGCTGGCCAACGACGACGTCCGACTCCGCCGCTACTGGCACCCCGCGTGCAGGAGCACGGAGCTCGCCGACGGGCCCGTCGCGGTCACCGTCCTGGGCGAGGAGCTGGTGGTGGCCCGGCTCGACGACGGGTCCGTCGCCGCCCTGCCCGACCGGTGCCCGCACCGCTGGGCCCGGCTCAGCGACGGCTGCGTCCGCGCCGCGGAGATCGAGTGTCCGTACCACGGGTGGCGCTTCGACGGCTCCGGGCGCTGCACCGCCGTGCCCGCGCTGGGCGAGGGCGCCGCCGTGCCGCCCAAGGCGCACCTGGCACCGGCCCGCACCGCCGAGTCGCTCGGGTTGGTGTGGGTGGCGCTCGACGAGCCGGCCGCGCCGCTGATCGACGTGCCCGAGTGGGACGCGGAGGGCATCGTCGGGGTCTGGTTGCCCGACACGGACCTGGCCGCGGGCTGCGCCCAGTTCATCGACAACTTCCTCGACATCGCCCACTTCCCGTTCGTCCACCGGGGCACCTTCGGGCTGGAGGACCAGCCCGAGATGGAGCCGTTCGCTGTGGAGGACCTGACCGACGGATCCGGCCTGCGGGTCCGGTACCGCCACGAGGTCGCCAACCCCGAGGACCCGCTCGTCGCGACCGGCGAGCACCCGCTCGTCCAGTTCCGCTCGATGGAGTACACGTGGCAGGTCCCGTTCTCCGCCCGACTCCGCCTCGAGTACGAGCTCACCGGCGTCGAGAACACCATCCTCGTCTTCCTCACGCCGGTCGACGCCGGGTCGAGCCGGCTGTTCTGCGTGCTCCTCCGCAACGACGTCGACTCCCCCGACGACCCGCGGGCGACCGCGGCGGCCGAGTTCGAGTACCGGGTCCTGACCGAGGACCTGGTGCTGCTGGAACGCCTCGCCGAGCAGGACTTCGGTCTGGACGTGACCGACCAGGTCCACACCCGCGCCGACCGCAACACCGTCGAGATGCGGCGGCTCCTCGCCGCCCATCTGGCCGCACTCAACCCTGGAACGACGCCCCCCTCTGGAACGACGCTCCCCCCTGGAACGACGCTCCCCTCTGGAACGACGCCCACCGACCTCCTGGAGACCCGACCGTGACACCGACCAGCACCCCGATGACCGCCGCGCCGAGCACCCCCGTGCTGCGCCCCACCGCGGAGGCCGCCGCCTTCGGGCCCGACCGCGTCGACGAGATCGTCGAGTGCTTCCGCGCCAACGGCTTCGTCGTCATCCGCGGCCTGCTCGACCCCGCCGAGCTGGAGGCCATCACCGCCGAGTGCACCGACGCCCAGGCCCGGCTCATGGAAGGGCGGCTCGACGAGCACCACGGCACGACCGTCCTGATCGAGGACGACCACGACGGCCCGGTCGAGGCCGCCAACTACGTGTCGTACGTGAACCAGCTGTCGCCCGCCGTGGCCGCCGCGATCCGCCACCCTGCGCTGGTGCCGCTGGTCGAGGCGA
Organism: Actinomycetes bacterium; assembly: GCA_023434535.1. GTDB lineage: Bacteria > Actinomycetota > Acidimicrobiia > Acidimicrobiales > Microtrichaceae > Dermatobacter. The sequence goes on along the minus strand of JAEYSR010000299.1, from coordinate 18,852 downwards.
TCCTCGGACCCGACCCCTGGCTCCTCGACGACCAGCGCTTCGGCTTCGTGTACCAGGACGCCCGACCGGGCCGCGAGTCGGCCTACACCCGGATCGGCTGGCACGCCGACTGGCAGAGCGGGCCCAACCTGGACATCTGGCCGTCGGTCGCCCTGACGATCCACATCGACGGCACCTCGCCGGCCAACGGGTTCCTCCGCGTGGTGCCGGGCTCCCAGCGCTGGGCCACCCCGGCACCCCACCGCAACGCCAACGACGCCGTCGTCCCCGACGGGTCGATGGAGTCGGCCGGCTACACCTCGGAGCCGCCGCCGTTCGAGATGCCCCTCGGCTTCGAGGCCATCCCCGGGGAGATCGCGCTGTACGCGCAGGAGGGCGACGTGCTCCTCCACGACGCCTACGTCTGGCACGCCGCGGCGCGCGGGACCGACGACACCACACGTCGACGCCACGTGCGCGGCCACTGGTGCACCGGGGACCGACTGGTCGACGACGACATCGGGCAGTTCGTCAAGAACGCGGCGCGCTGAGGTCCGACGCCGCTCCGCCCTGGGTGGATCCACCCAGCACCGAAGGCGCCTGAGCCAAGGGTCACCGCCACCCCCGCCTGCCGAAACACTCCGTTCACCGGCGACCAACAGAGCCGAAATCGCCCCTGCTTATGGTGACGCCAACATCAACGGTTTGTTGATGTTCGGCCCCGAGGTTCGGGACCGGATGTTCACTCTTCCCCAGCGAAAGGCGTGTGGTGATGGCACTCGACCGCAGAGCGTTCCTGAAGCGAGGCGCCGCGGGCGCTGCCGGCTTCACGTTGCTGAGCAGTGGTCTGCTCGTGGCGTGCGGCGATGACGACGACAGCAGCTCGGAGTCCGGTTCCGGGTCCTCCGGCACCCCGGACTACGGCACGCTCGACTTCCAGCTCTCCTGGATCAAGAACGCCGAGTTCGCCGGCCACTACATCGCGGACCAGAAGGGCTACTACAAGGACGTCGGCTTCTCGAAGGTCAACCTCATCTCGGGCGGCCCGAACGTGTCCCAGGACGCGGTGGTGGCCTCCGGCAAGGCCTTCATCGGGATCTCGACCCCCGACATCGCCGCCTCGGCGATCCTCGAGGGCGCACCGAACGTCATCATCGGCGCCGAGTACCAGAAGAACCCCTTCTGCGTGATGTCGCTCGCCGAGAACCCGATCAACACGCCCGAGGAGATGGTCGGCAAGAAGATCGGCGTGCAGGCCGTCAACGACCCGGTCTGGGACGCCTGGCTGAAGGCGCTCGAGATCGACCCCGGCTCGATCGAGAAGGTCGTCGTCCAGTTCGACCCGCAGCCGCTGGTCAACAAGGAGGTCGACGGCTGGTTCTCCTTCGTGACCAACGAGCCCAACCTCCTGAAGGTCCAGGGCATCGACACCGTCACGATCCTGCTGAACGACAACAAGTACCCGATGATCTCGGAGACCTACATCGTCAAGCGGGACTCGCTGAAGTCCGACCGGGACAAGATCAAGGCCATCCTCACCGCCGCCAACAAGGGCTGGAAGGACAACATCAAGGACCCGTCCCTCGGCGCCAAGTACACGGTGGAGATCTACGGCAAGGACCTCGGGCTGACCGAGGAGGAGCAGACGCTCGAGTCGAAGGCCGAGAACGCGCTCATCTACACCGAGGACGCCAAGACCAACGGCCTGTTCACCGTCACCGACGAGCTGGTCGAGGAGACGCTGTCCACCCTCGCCCTCGGCGGCATCGAGATCAAGAAGGACGAGCTCTTCGACCTCTCCCTGGTCAACGAGCTCTACGAGGAGAACCCCGAGCTCAAGGACCCGGTGACGCCGGGCTGAGCCGGCCGTCCGAGGACACCTGCACCCCGACGTGGAAGAAGGAGACCAGATGTCGGTCACCACGGAGCCCGAGGGCACCGACACCGGCGACCCAGCGACGCACCACCTGGCCAAGACGGCCGACAGCGGCATTGCCATCCACAACCTCTCGAAGGTGTTCGGATCCGGCAAGGGCGCGGTCACCGCTCTGGACAAGGTGAGCTTCGCGGTCGAGGAGGGGGCGTTCGTCTCCCTCCTCGGCCCGTCGGGGTGCGGCAAGTCCACCATCCTGCGGATCCTGGCGGACCTGGACGAACCGTCGTCCGGCAGCGTCCGGGTCCACCACGAACCGCCCGAGATGGCCCGCCGGAACCACGACCTGGGCATCGCGTTCCAGGACGCCGCCCTGCTGCCGTGGCGGTCCGTGACCCAGAACATCCGGCTGCCGCTCGAGGTCAGCGGACTCAAGGTCGACGACTCGGTCATCCCCGACCTCATCGAGCTCGTCGGTCTCGGGGGCTTCGAGGACCACCGTCCGGCACAGCTCTCCGGCGGCATGCGCCAGCGCGTCGCCATCGCCCGTGCTCTCGTGGTCGAGCCCAAGATCCTGCTGCTCGACGAGCCGTTCGGCGCACTCGACGAGATGACCCGCCAGCGCCTCAACCTCGAGCTCCAGCGCATCTGGACCGAGCGGCAGTGCACCACCCTCCTGGTCACCCACTCCATCTCCGAGGCGGTGTTCCTGTCGGACACGGTCGTCGTGATGAGCGCCCGGCCCGGACGGGTCGCCGCCAAGGTGGACATCGACCTCCCCCGTCCCCGCCATCCCGACATGATGCGGACCGAGCACTTCCACCAGCTCTGCGACCACTTCTCGGACCTGCTGTTCTCCGGGGGGATCGCTCCCTCCGGCGACGACACATGACCGCCGTCGCCGCTCCGGCCGACACGTCCGCCGAGCCACGACGTTCGCTGGCCGAGCGGTTGCACGTCCGCGGCTCCACGCTCGCCACGATCGGCGGCTTCATCGGCTTCCTCCTGATCTGGCAGGTCGTCGGCATGACGATCTTCGCCGAGTCGAGGGCCATCCCCCCGCCCACGGCGATCGTGTCGCAGATCTTCGAGGACGGCTGGAGCTTCTACGGGCCCAACATCGCCACCACCGTCAAGGAGGCGGCGTGGGGCTGGGTGTGGGGCAACTCGATCGCCATCGCCCTCGCCATCATGTTCGTGGCCATCCCGCTCATAGAGCGCTTCGCCATGAAGGTGGCCATCGCGGCGTACTGCCTCCCGATCATCGCCATCGGCCCCATCCTGCAGATCCTCTACGACGGGTCGACCCCCAAGATCATCCTCTCGGCGATGACGTGCTTCTTCACCACGCTGATCGGCGCCCTCGTCGGACTGCGCAGCGCGGATCCGACGTCGATGGACCTGGTCAAGGCCTACGGCGGCGGCGGTTGGACGCAGATGAAGAAGGTGCGGTTCAAGTCGTCGCTCCCCAGCCTGTTCGCCGGCCTGCGGATCGCCGCCCCCGCCGCCCTCCTCGGCGCCATCATCGGCGAGTACCTCGGCGGCGAGTCGGGTCTCGGCGTCACGATGATCGCCTCGCAGCAGGCGCTGATGATCGACCGGACCTGGGGCATCGCCCTGGTGTCGACCGCCATCGCCGGCATCGGCTACGGCATCACCGCCATGGTCGGACGCTGGCTCACCCCCTGGGTCCCGAGGAGCTCCTGATGTCCACGCTCGAACTGTCCGGCTCACCCACCCAGGTCGCCGCCGTCGAGGCGACCGGCGGCAGCCAGATGCGCGGGGCCGCCCTGGGCCTCGTCAAGGCGCTCGTCGGCGCCGTCATCTCCGTCGTCGTCATCGCCTTCATCTGGCAGGCGTTCCTGTGGATCACCGGCGTGGACTCCTTCGTCGGCCGCACGCCCGGCGACATCTTCCGGGCGGTGTTCACGGGGCAGGAGGCCGCCGAGACCCGTCGGGCGCTCATGGACGCCTCGTTCGTGACGCTGCGCGACGCCTTCTTCGGCCTGGCCGCCGGCCTGGTCGTCGCCCTCGTCGCCGCGATCAGCTTCAACATGCTGCGGACCGTCGAGCAGACGGTCATGCCGGTGGCGATGGTGCTGCAGTCGGTCCCGCTGGTGGCCCTCACCCCGGTCGTCGCCCTCATCCTCGGCCGAGGCCTGGCCACCACCACGGTGCTGGCTGGGATCGTGACGTTCTTCCCGGCCCTGGTCAACGTCAACCTGGCCCTCAGAGGTGCTCCCAAGGCGTCGATGGACCTGATGCGGGCCTACGGCGCCAACAAGTGGACCACGCTGTTCAAGGTCCAGCTGCCGTCCGCCATGCCGGCGCTGTTCGCCTCGCTGCGCATCGCCGCACCGCTGGCGATCATCGGGGCGCTGCTCGCCGAGTGGCTCGCCACCGCCGAGGGGCTGGGGTACCTCATGCTGAAGTCCCAGACCGGCTTCAAGTACGACACGCTCTGGGCCGCCGGCGCACTGGTGACCATGTTCTCGGTCATCCTGTACAACATCATCTCCGCCCTCGAGGGCGTGGTCCTGGCCAAGTACTCCCCCGACGCCCTCGCCGCCCGCAAGGCCGGGCGCTGACGCAGCCCACGATCACCGGTTGGTGACCCGGGCGCCGCTGGGCGTGGTGATCGGCAGCAGCCTCGATCACGACCCCCTGACCCCCGAGCTCGGACCTCGCGACGACCTCGTCGTCCTCCGTCGACACGGTCCGCTGGGCTCGGTGCCCGCGCACCTGGTGGACCACGCCGCGACGGTGGCGGAGCTGGTCGGCTCCGGCTGCGACCGGGTCCTGGCCGTGGGCTCCTGCGGAGGTCTGCAGCCCGGGCGCACGGTCCCGGGGTCCGTCGTCGTGATCGACGACTACTTCGCGCCGGCGGGCACGCCGACGTCGTTCGAGACGACCGAGGGGTATGGCGTGCGGGCGATCGACCCCGTGTGGCGTGGCGAGGTCCTGGAGGCGTGGACCGCGTCGTCGGACCGCCCTGTCCTCGACGGTGGCACCTACGCGCAGACGAGAGGACCCCGCTTCGAGACGCCCGCCGAGGTCCGCTGGCTCGCCGGCTGCGCGGACGTGGTGGGGATGACGCTGGCGTCGGAGCTCGTGCTCGCCGCCGAGGCGGGGCTGGCCTATGCGGCGGTGTGCCAGGTCGACAACCTGGCGGCGGGCCTCGGCGAGTCTCCCTCGGGCGACGTGGCGGTCGACTACCTGGCAGCGACGTCGGACCAGCGCGACCGGCTGGCGGCCGAGCTCGTCGCGGTGGTCCGGTCGCTGCTCGAAGGGGTGTCGGTCACGTCGGGATGAGGGCCCGGGCCCTGGCGGCGACGGACGGCTCGTCGGCCGTGGCGAGGCGTCCGTCACGCACCACCGGGCGGCCGCCGACGACCACCGTGTGGGCCCTGTCCGACAGGCCGCAGAGCAGGAGCCCGAGGAGCGGGTCCTCGATCCCGACCATGTCGACCGTGCTGAGGTCCCAGGCCGCCAGGTCCGCGGCGGCGCCGACGGCGACGGTGCCGAGCTCGCCCTCGCGCCCCAGGCAGGCGGCCGAGCCGCGCGTGGCCATCCAGAGGAGCTCCCGGGCGCTCAGCCAACGCCCGGGGTCCTCCCCCACCCGGTGGGCCAACGCCGCCACGCGCAGGTCGCCGAGCACGTTGGCCCCGTCGTTGGAGGCCGAGCCGGTGGTGCCGAAGCCGACGACCACCCCGGCGTCGAGCATCTCCCGCACGGGCGCCCGGCCCCATCCCATGCGCAGGTCGGGGGCGATCAGGTGCGCGACGGTGACCCCTGCCGCGGCCATCTCGGGGAGCTCGTCGATCGGCGGGTCCACGACGTGGGCCAACCAGGTCCTCGGCTCGGCCCAGCCGACGTCCTGCAAGAACTGCCACGGCGTGATGCCGTAGGTCTCGACGCAGAACCCGGTGTCGACCACCTCGTACAGGTGGGTGTGCAGCCGCACGCCGGGATGGGCGTCGGCCAGTCCGAGGAGCTCTCGGAACAGCTCCGGCTGGTCGACGTGCACCCCGCACGGCGCCAGGTCCACCCGGACGAAGGCGCCCGGGGCGGGGTCGTGGTGGGCGCGGATCAGGGCATCGGCGTGCTCCAGGACCTCGTCGACGGACTGCACGAGGCCCGGGTCGGCCGACCCTCCCTGCTCGCGCCCCAGCGTCAGGCTCCCCCGGGTGGCGTGGAGCCGCACGCCGAGGGCCGTCGCCTCGGCGATCGTCGCCTCGATGAAGGGCTGCGTGGGGCCGGCCGGGTGCAGGTAGTGCTGGTCGGCGACCGTGGTGACCCCGCCGAGCACCGACTCTGCGAGCCCGGCCGCCGCCACGGCGCCGATCAGCTCCGGTGTGAGCTCGCCGCGACGCCACCAGTCGAGGCAGCGGGCACCCAGCCCGCCGAGCCACGGACCGATCCGGGCCCGCTCCAGCTCGGGGATGGCCCGCAGCGCCACCTGGTAGAGGTGCTGGTGGGGGTTGACGAGTCCCGGGAGCACGACCAGGTCGGAGGCGTCGATCACCTCGGCGTCGTCGGGGACGTCGAGATCCGCGCCGATCGCGGCGACCACCCCGTCACGGCACAGCACGTCGACCGACGTGAGCTCGCGGCCGGCACCGTCGTCGATGCCGCCGGGTCCGTCGAAGGTGGCGAGGTGGCGGATGCGTCGGAGCAGGAGCGGACGCGTCGGCGCCGACCGCGCACCGCTGCCGGCGTGCCCTGGTGCGGGAGCGGCGGCGTCGATCGGTTCGGTCACGGCGCCATGCTCGGGAGGACCGGTCACCGCTGTGTTTCGTGATCGTGAAAGGACGGTGATCGACGCTGACAGTTTGTTGAAGCGGCTCTAGCGTCGGGCCATGCCACCGCCGGAGCACCGGAGCGCCCCGTGAAGCCACCGCCGTTCGAGTACGTCGACCCCGGGACCGTCGACGACGTGGTGGCGGCGCTGTCGGCGCGGCCCGACGCCGTGGTGCTGGCCGGCGGGCAGAGCCTCGTGATGGCCATGAACCTGCGGACGGCGACCCCGGGCCTGGTCGTCGACCTGCGGCGGGTCCCGGGCCTGGCGGACGTCACGCTCACCGGCGCCACGCTGACGGTCGGGTCCCGCACCACCGCGGCGGACCTGCTGGCGCACCCGGCGACGGGACCTCTCGGTGCGATCCGACGGGCGCTGGGTTCGGTCGGCCATCCCCAGACCCGCCGTCGCACGACGATCGGCGGGACCGTGGCCCTCGCCGAGCCGGTGGCCGAGGTGCCCACCACCCTCGTGACCCTCGGCGGGAGCGTCCGACTCGCCGGACCCGCCGGCGACCGGACGGTCGACGCGGCGGAGTGGATCGTCGGCCCCTACGCCACGGCCCGCGGACGCGACGAGCTGGTCACCGCCGTCACCTTCGACGTCCCGAGCGGTCCGTCGACGTGGCGGGAGTTCGTCCGCCGACGGGGCAGCTTCCCGATCGCCGGCGCGTGCGTGGCCATCGAGCACGTCGACGGGGATCCGGCCGCGGAGGTCGTCGCGGCGCGGGTCGGCCTGTGCGGGGCAGCCGACGTGCCCGTGAGGGTGCCGGCCGCAGAGGCGGAGCTCGTCGGCCACCCGATCGGACCGGCCGCCGTCGGGCGCGCCGTCGCCGCCGTCCTGGACCAGGTGCAGCCGCCCCCGCACCCTCACGCCTCCTCCGCGCACCGCAGGGCCCTCCTGGGCTCGACGCTGCGCGCCGCCCTGGTCGACGTCGGAGGCGGTCCGACGGCCGGCACCGGCGAGGCGGCGGCGTGAGCGACCCGGTCGACACCGACGCGGTGGACGGCGACGCCCCGGACCGGACGGGAACCGTCGTCGGCGACCGGACGCGGACCGTGTCGCTCACGCTCGACGGGGCACCTCGCACCGTGACCGCAGAGGTCCGGACGCTGCTGAGCGACCTCCTCCGCCACCAGCTCGGCGCCACGGGAACGCACGTGGCGTGCGAGCACGGCAGCTGCGGGGCGTGCACGGTCCTGGTCGACGACCTGACGGTCCGCTCGTGCCTGGTCCTCGCCCCCCAGGTCGACGGCTGCAGGGTCGACACCGTCGAGTCCCTGGCGTTGGACGACGGGGGCGCGCTGGGCCGGGTCGCGGCGGCACTGCACGACGAGCACGGCCTGCAGTGCGGCTTCTGCACCCCCGGCATCGTCGTCTCGATGACCGCGGCGCTCCGCGACGGCCTCGGTGTGGACGAAGCCCTGGACCAGGTCCTCGGCGGCCACCTCTGCCGCTGCACGGGCTACGTGAACATCCGGGCTGCGGTCCGCTCGGCGTTCGGCGACCACAACGGCAGCGGCGACGGAGGAGACCGATGAGCTGGGTCGGTCAGCGCCTCCCCCGCCTGGACGACACCCGGCTGCTCACCGGTCGGGGCACGTTCACCGACGACGTCCACCTCCCGGGGATGGCCGAGGCCGTCGTGCTCCGGAGCCCGGTGGCGCACGGGACCTTCCGCAGCCTCGACACCTCGGCGGTCACGGATCCCGAGGTCGTGGTCCTGGGTCCCGAGGAGTTCATCGGCCGCTACTCCCCGGTGCCCGTCCTGTGGCACCTGCCCGGGCAGTTCCAGCACTCCCACCCGGTCGTCGACCGCACGTTCCGCTACCGGGGCGAGCCGGTCGGCGTGGTGGTGGCCCCGACCAGAGCCGCGGCGGAGGACGCAGCGGGCCTCCTCCGGTGGGACATCGAGGAGCTGCCCGCGGTCCTCGATCCCGGCGTCGCCATGGGCCCTGGCGCCCCGCTGCTGTACCCGGACGAGGGCACCAACGTGATGGCCCGGTGGTCGACCGGGGTGGAGCTCGACGAGCTGCGCCCCGTCCTCGAGGACGCCGACCACGTGCTCGAGCTCACGCTGGACATCGGTCGGGTCGCCGGCACGCCCATGGAGACGCGGGGCGTCGTCGTCGCCCCGCCCGCCCCCGTCGACGGGCCGCGGGGGAAGCTCACGGTGTGGGAGTCCACCCAGGCTCCTCACGCGGTGCGGGACTTCATCGCCGCGGTCACCGACCTGCCGCAGCGACGCATCCGCGTGATCGGCCCCGACGTGGGTGGCGGGTTCGGAGTGAAGGACCACCAGGGCGAGGACGAGCTCCTGGTCATCCTCGCCGCACTGCGGCTGGGCCGCCCCCTGAAGTGGATCGAGGACCGGGCCGAGTCCCTCACCGTCACCCGCCACGCCCGCGACCACCGCAACCGGGTGACGATCGCCGTCGACGACGACGGCCGGTTCCGGGCCCTGCACGTCGACGCCCTGCGCAACTGCGGCGCCCTGTTCGGCATGTTCGGCGCCGGTCCGCTCTTCGCGACCAGCGGCATGTTCCCGGCTCCGTACCGCTGGGACGCCGTCCGCTGCGACGCCACCGCCGTGGCGACCAACCTCAACCCCACCGGCGCGTACCGGGGGTTCGGCCAGACCCAGGCGGTGTACGTGCGCGAGCGGGCGATCGACCACGCCGCCCGCCACCTCGGCATGGACCCGGTGGAGCTGAGACTGCGCAACCTGGTCGGGCCCGAGGAGATGCCCTTCGAGCTGGCGACCGCGCCGCTGTTCCTCGACAGCGGCGACTACCCCGGCGCCCTCCTCGCCGCGCGTGGGCTGGCCGACGCCTGGCAGGAGCCGCCCGACGACGGCCGGCAGCGGGGCATCGGCTGGGCGGTCTACGCCCAGCAGTCCGGGATCGGTCCCAGCGGCGGCAACGAGGCGATCGGGCTCGACGTGGGCGGGTTCGAGACCGCGGACCTCCGGATGGAGAACGACGGCACCGTGCGAGCGCTCCTCGGCACCAGCTGCCACGGGCAGGGGCACGAGACGAGCTTCGCCCAGCTCATCGCGGACGCCACGGGGATCGCTCCGGCCGACGTCGAGCTCATCCACTCCGACACCGACGTCACGCCCTACTCCCCCTACGGGACCGCAGCCTCACGGTCGATGGTGGTCGGAGGGGGTGCGACCGTCCGCGCCGCCGAGCAGCTGGCGGAACAGGTCCGGGCGGTCGCCGGTCGCATGCTGGAGGCGGACCCCGACGACATCGAGCTGGCCGGAGGGCGGGCCACGGTGGTCGGCACCTCGAGCTGGGTCCCGATCAGCGCGGTCGCGGAACGGGCCTGGCAGGCCCGCTCGCTCCCCGACGGAGCCGAACCCGGCCTGGTGGCGAGGGTCTGCCACGACCCGGTCGACTTCACCTACAACTACGCCGTCCACGTGTGCCGCGTCGCCCTCGACGCGGAGACCGGCCTCACCGAGGTCGAGCGCTACGGCGTCGTCCACGACTGCGGGACGCTGGTCAACCCGACGATCGTCGAGGGCCAGATCCACGGAGGCGTCGCACAGGGACTCGGTGCCGCTCTGCTCGAGGACGCGTCGTTCGACGAGCAGGGAGCACCGACGGCGACGACGCTGCTCGACTACCTGATCCCGGTGACCTCGACGATCCCCGACATCGAGGTGATCCACACCGAGCACCCGTCGCCGACCACGCCGGGAGGGATGAAGGGCATGGGCGAGGGCGGCACCAACGGGAGCTTCGCCTGCGTCGCCAACGGCGTGGCCGCAGCGGTCGCTGCCGTCGACCCCGACGCGGCCGAGCGACTGACGACGACGCCGCTCTCGCCGTCGAGGGTGTGGAGCTCGCTCCACGAGGGATGACCGGAGCTGATCCCGGCCGTTCGTGTTACGTGACGGTGAATCGGCCGGCCCGGCCCTTCACGCCACACGTCGGCTTCAACAGACTGTGGACATGAGCACAACCACACCCAGCCCCGACCTGTGCCTGCGCGGTGGTCGCGTGATCGATCCCGAGCGCGGCATCGACCAGGTGGCCGACGTCCTGATCGGCGGCGGACGGATCCTCGCCGTCGGCCCGTCCCCCGAGCACCTCGTCGATGGTGCGCTCCCGCCCGAGGTCCAGGTCGTGGACGTGACCGGGCTCGTCGTCACCCCCGGACTGATCGACCTCCACGCCCACGTCTACCCGGGCCTGGGCAACTTCTGCGTCGGGCCCGACGAGGCGGGCGTCGAGCGCGGCGTCCCCGTCGTGGTCGACGGCGGGACCAGCGGCACCGCCACGATCCGCCTGGCACGGGACTGGCTCGACGCCCTGCAGCCGAAGACCAGGGTCCTGTCGTTCGTGGACCCGTGCGTGCTCTACCTGGCCACCCACGACTTCATCTGCCACAAGCTCGAGATCGCCAACGACCTCCGCAACCTCGACCTCGACGCCGCCGCTGCCGCGCTCGAGCTCCCCGACGTGGTCGGGTTCAAGGTGCGGGTCTGCCACGCCGGCGACCCCTCGGAGTCGCCCTTCCTGGAGGGCGCCAAGTCGGTGGCGGGCGACCGACCGATCATGGTCCACCTCGGCCGGTTCCCCCACACCCCGTCGATCACCGCGCCGGTGCTCCTCGACTCGCTGCGGAGCGGCGACATCATCACCCACGCCTACCGCGGGGCGTCGGGCGTGTTCCCACCCGGTCGGGACGAGGTGATCCCGCAGTTCGCCGAGGCCTACGAGCGCGGCGTGCTGCTCGACGTCGGGCACTCGGCGACCGACTTCCGCTTCGCGGATGCCCGACGGCTGTACGAGCAGGGCTTCAAGGTGACCTCGGCGTCCACCGACCTGAACATCTTCAACGTCGACCGGGTCGTGGTGTCGCTGCCCGAGACGCTGTCGAAGATGCTCGTCCTCGGCTTCTCCCTCCAGGAGGTGATCGCCATGGGCACGTGCAACACCGCACGGGCGATCCGCCACGAGCACGAGCTCGGCAACCTCGACGTCGGTCGCTCCGCCGAGGTCTCGGTGATGCGGCTGGAGGAGGGCCCGTGCCACCTCAGCGACGGCTACGAGACCGTCGTCGGCGACCGCCGCCTGGTGCCGGTCGGGTGCGTCCGTGCCGGCGAGTGGATCCCCGCCACCTCCGGCCTCGAGCCCGAGCTCGCGCCGAAGGTGCTGGCTGCCGTCTGACGTCCGGGAGACAGAGTGACCGAACTGACCACGACCCCGACGTCCGCGATCACCCGGCCGGCCGAGTCCGGCTTCTCCCCCGACGAGTGGGCCCTGCTGGCCGGGTGCTGGCACCCGGTGGCGTCGTCGACCGAGCTCGACGCCGAGGCGCTCCGCTCGGTCCTGCTCGACGTCGGACTCGTGGTCTTCCGGCGGGCGGACGGCGATGCCACCGTGCTGGTCGACCGCTGTCCCCACCGGGGCGCCCGGCTGTCCGACGGACAGGTGGCCGACGGCTGCGTGACCTGCCCGTACCACGGGTTCGTCTTCGACGGCGGCGGACGCTGCGTGTCGGTGCCGTCCTCGCCCGGCACCTCGGTCCCGCCCCGGATGCACCTGGACCCGCTGCCGGTGATCGAGCGGTTCGGCATGGTGTGGACGTGCCTCCGACCCGACCTGTCCGCCGCGGCCGACGAGGACGGGACGGTCGAGCGTGACGGGTCGGGCGACGGACCAGCAGACGGAGCGACGGGCGAGGAGGGCACGGGGCCGCTCCCCCCGTGGTCCCGACTGGAGGACGAGGGGTTCCAGCGGGCCGGGTGCCGGCCCGGTCTGTGGTCCTCCTCCGCCCAGCGACACGCGGAGAACTTCAACGACCAGGCGCACTTCCCGTACATCCACGCCGGGACCTTCGGCGTGGACGACCCGGTGGTGCCGCCGCTCCAGGTGACCGTCGACGGCCGCCTCCTCCACCTGGCCGTGGACATGGTCCAGCAGGAGCGCCAGACCTTCGACGGCCCGACGTCCGGTGCCTCGGTGTCCTACCGCTACACCTGGCAGCTGCCGTTCGCGTCCTGGCTGGAGATCGACTACCCCCACGGCGGCACGGAGCTCATCGCGGACGTCGCGGCGCCGGTGCATGCGGACGTCTGCCGCGTCTACCTCGCGAACGCCCGGAACTTCGACACCGACCAGCCGGTCGACGACTGGGTCGCCTTCCAGGACGAGGTCAACGCGGAGGATCGCTGGATCGTGGAGCGGCTGGAGCCCCGAGGTGTCCCCCTCGACCTCGGCGTCGAGGTCCACGTGAAGGCCGACGCCATGTCGATCGCAGCTCGGCGGTGGTTCCGGGCCAAGCTCGCCCCGGCCGACGCCGGTTGACGGTTCGACCGACCGCCGGTCGCCCCGAACGACGCCCCGTCAGGGCATCTTCGTCAGGGCATCTTCGTCAGGGCGTCCCGTCGGCCGGGGCGCAGACCTCGAGCTCCATCCCGTCGGGATCGCGGAAGAACAGCGACCACGTGGTCCCGCCGAGCAGGCTGATCTCGCCGACCTCGCCGCCGGCCGACGGGATGCGCTCCAGGAGCACCTCGAGCTCTGCACGTGACGGCGCGGCCAGCCCGTAGTGGTCCACCGGACCGCGCCCACCGATGCGGGCCCGGTCCCCCACCAGCGAGTCCTCCGGCACCTCGGCGATGTTCATGGCCGAGCCGCCGCCGACGTCGATGATGGCCATCCGGGGGTGGTCGGGCCCCGCAGGGATCTCCGCCACGACCGCCGCGCCGAACGCGTCCCGGTAGAAGGCGATGATCCGGTCCAGGTCGGGCGTGCCGGTGGCGACGTGGTTCAGACCGGAGGTGATCGGATCTGCGAGCGGCTCCATGGCGACAGGCTAAGTCGATCGGGTGCTCCGGGGCGGCCGATCGACCGAGATCAGCGGGCGAGAGCCCGGTGCCGCCACCACAGCGCCAGGCCGATCTCGACCAGGCCGAGTCCAGCGATGACCGGTTGCAGGAAGAAGTAGCGACGGAGCACCGCGACCTGGACCACGATCCACCCGACCAGCGCCGCGCCGACGACCAGCCCGGCGAGCCACCCGAGATCGACCCGGCGCCGCCTCGCCGTCGTCACGAACGCGGCGGCGACGAACTGCGGCACGGCGACTCCCACCAGCAGGGCGATGCCGGGCCAGGTCCAGGTCGAGAAGGGTGTCGGCTCGAGCCAGTCGGTCGGCATGCCGAACCCGTCGGCGATCATCCGCCAACCACCGATGACCGCGTTGATGCCGACGAACACCTCGACGCCGAACAGCGCCCAGGCCGGCCACCCCAGGTCGTGCGGACGCGTCGGGGCCCCGTGCCGGTCCGTCGCGTGGACCTCCGATGTCGGAGCTGCCATCGTCCACCTCCGATCCTTCCTGACCCGATCCTCCCGCCCGAGGGACGGATGGGACAGGGCCGAAGGACCCGACGTGCACGATCCTGCGCCCGTTCAGACCGTGATGGCTGCGATCTTGGCCTCCAGGAAGTCGCGCGCCCGCACCGGCTCGAAGGCGTCTCCCTCGAGGAGCGGAGCGATGATCGTGTCGTCGTCGGGCTCGCCGAAGAACACGAGGGACATCAACCCCTCCTCGGGCGTCTCCGTCGACGGAGGGAGCACGCGGTGGCGCGACGACCTCCACCGGCCGCCCGACCACATCTCGAGCAGGTCGCCCACGTTGATGGTGAGGGACCCCGGCACGTACTCCGCGTCGTGCCAGTCGCCGTCGGCGTCCTGCACCTGGAGGCACCCGGTGCCCGGCTGGCGGTCGAGGATCGTCACCGAACCGAAGTCGGTGTGCGGGCCGATGCGGAACTGGTTGTCCTGCACCGGTCCGGTCCGGACGAGCGGTGGGTACCAGTTGGCGTTCATCACCGAGTCCGACAGCGACTCCCGTTCGGCCAGGTGGTCGGGGTCGTCGAGGCCGAGAGCGGCGCCGCAGATGCGCATCAGCTCGATGTGCAGCCGCTCGACCTGCGTCGTGTACTCGACGACGAGCTCCCGGAGCTCCGCGTACCCGTCCGGCCACACCGTCTCCTGGGCGGACGGCCGGCCGATGACGTCCATCCCGACCACGAAGGACTCCTTCATGTCGGGAGGCGTGTCCTCGCCGAAGATGTAGCCGTTCGCCTCCAGGCCGTAGGGGACCCAGCCGCGGTCACCGAGCTGGCCCACACGGATGGACTCCTTCACCTCCTCGGGAGCCTGGAAGAAGTCGAGGAGGGCGGCGCGGAGGCGTGCGGGGAGGTCGGGGTCGACCCCGTGGTCGGTGATCACCATGAAGCCCATGTCGCTGAACGAGCGGTCGACGAGGGCGGCGACGTGCCGTCTGCCCTCCTCGGTCCCGTCGAACCACGGCGCGAGCGAGACGGTCAGGATCGATGCGGAATCAGTCATCGGGTCACCAGTCCAGAGTTGTGGGAGATGGGCGAGTCGTGGGAGATGCTGCGGTCGCAGCCGCGTCCCGCGGTCCCGGCGAGCGGGCGGTCACGAGGGGGCCGGGCGGGTCGACGGCATGCGGCGGGCTGCGAACGAGGACAGGACGGCGAAGGCGGCGGC
Organism: Actinomycetes bacterium; assembly: GCA_023434535.1. GTDB lineage: Bacteria > Actinomycetota > Acidimicrobiia > Acidimicrobiales > Microtrichaceae > Dermatobacter. Next base: position 3,662 of record JAEYSR010000299.1, on the reverse strand, counting down.
GATCAGCATCGTCATCCCGACGGCGGAGGAGAGCTGGTCGTCCAGGCGGGCGATGACGATCGCCGCGGCCGTCGTGCCCAGGGCGGTTCCGAGGAGGTTGGCGAGCTGCACCAGGGCCGTCGCCTCGCCCTCCCGGCCCGACGGGGCGGACTCGACGGCGATGACCTGGCAGATCGTGAACACCAGACCGCAGCCGAACGACCCGAGAGCCGTCGCTGGGTAGGCCAGCCAGAACGGCACCACGTCGAAGACCAGCGAGGCGGCGAGCACGAGACCGGCGGATGCGACCAGCGCGCCGGAGGCCGCGGCGACCGGGCGACGAGCCGGCGCGAGCCGGGCCTGAGACCAGGACCCGAACGCCCAGAAGAAGGCGGCCACGGTGAGCGGGAGCCCCGCTTCGAGGATCGTCGATCCCCGCACCTGGCGCAGCAGGAGCGGGAGGAAGTTCTCCGTCGTCAGGTAGGCGGCGCACGCCGTCAGCGCACATGCGATCACCGCCGGCTTGCCCCGCTCGGCCACCCACGTCCCCGACGGGAGCGTCACCTTGGCACCGGGCACGAGGACGGCGAGGCCGACGGGGACCAGGAGCAGCCACCGGGCGTCCGCGGCGCTCCCGGCGAGGACGACGATCCCGAGACCGATCGACAGCAGCGCCGGACCCCACATGGGGGCGTCGTCGACGGGCTCGCCCTCGAGGGGGATGGCGTCGAGCTCCAGCGGGGGGCGTCGGACGATCTCCGGCACGAGCAGGACGGCGCAGAGCACCAGGATCGGGACCATCCCGCCGAAGATCCAGTGCCAGCCCACGGTCTCCACGAGCGTGGCGGAGATCGTCGGTCCGATCATCCCGGGGATGATGAAGACCGCCGACACCACGCCGAGGACGAGCGGTTGCAGCCGCAGCGGGTAGTAGCGGGCGATGATGACGAGCTGCAGCGTGAGCGTGGCGCCGGCGCCGAGCCCGACCAGGAAGCGACCGCCGGCGACCTGGGCCATCGACGTGGCGAACGACGTGGCGACGAGACCGACGGAGAAGAGGACGAGCGCGAGGACCAGCGGGCGGAGGGTGCCGAAGCGGTCGGCCAGGCGCCCACCGAACGGCGCGGCGAAGACGCTCGCGACCAGCGGGGCCGCGACCGCAGCGCCGAACAGGCCGACCCCGCCGACGTCGTCGAGGACCGCCGGCATGGCGGTCGCAGCGCCCACGATCTCGAACGCGTTGCAGCCCAGCAGCACGATCGTGCCGACGGTGAGGACGGCGTACTCGCGGCCGAACAGCTCGGAGAACCGTGCCGGGAGGACGACCGCCGGGTCGGCCTCGTCGGGGTCGGGCGCGCGCTCGTCTCCCACGGTCGTCTCCATCGGTGACAGCTCACCCCGGCCAGGTCACGCCGACGGGTCCGACGTGTTGCGCGTCCGTGAACAGTTCAACGAACTGTTGACGACCGAGGGCCCGCCGACCACGCTCGACCCGATGTCGGACGCCGCGCAGTCACCCGTGCTCCCGCCCCGGACCGCCGATCTCCTGCTGCGGGACGCCCGTCTGGTGCTCACCATGGACGACGACCGGACCGAGATCCCGGGCGGGTGGGTGGCGATCACCGACGGCGCCGTCAGCGGCCTCGGCCCCGCCGGCACAGAACCGGATGCGGCTCGCGTCGTCGACGCCACCGACTGCCTGGTGACGCCGGGCCTGGTGAACACCCACCACCACCTGTACCAGAACCTCACGAGGGCGCTCGTCCCCGCCACCGGCCAGAAGCTGTTCGACTGGCTCACGACCCTCTACCCGATCTGGTCCCTGCTCGACGAGGAGTCCGCGCACGCCTCGACCTGGGTCGGGCTCGCGGAGCTGGCGCTCGGCGGGTGCACCACGAGCAGCGACCACCTCTACGTGCATCCGACGGGGGGTGGCGACCTGATCTCCGCCCAGATCGCCGCCGCGACGGACCTCGGGCTCCGCTTCCACGCCACCCGTGGCTCCATGAGCCTGTCCCGCAAGGACGGGGGGCTGCCGCCCGACAGCGTCGTGCAGGAGCCCGACGAGATCCTCGCCGACTCCGAACGCCTGGTCGGCCTCCACCACGACACCGACCCGCTCGCCATGGTCCGCGTGGCGCTCGCCCCGTGCTCGCCCTTCTCCGTCACCGAACAGCTCATGGTCGACACCGCAGCGCTGGCCGAGCGGCTCGACGTGCGCCTGCACACCCACATCGCCGAGGACCTGGACGAGGACGACTTCTGCCTGGAGCGGTTCGGCTGCCGACCCATCGACTACCTGGAGAGGGTGGGTTGGGGGACGGATCGCACCTGGGTGGCCCACTGCGTGCAGCCCAACCCGGAGGAGGTCGTGCGACTCGGCAGCTGGGGCACCGGCGTCGCCCACTGCCCGAGCTCGAACATGATCCTCGGCGTCGGCATCGCCCCCGTCTCCGACTTCATCGCCGCCGGCGTGCCCGTCGGCCTCGGCTGCGACGGCTCGGCGTCGGCCGACTCGGCGTCCATGTGGATGGAGTCGCGCAACTCGCTCCTGCTCGCGAAGCTCCGCGGAGGTGCCGCGGCGTTCGACGCCCGCCGTTCCCTCGAGCTGGCCACCCGGGGTGGGGCGCGCTGCCTCGGCCGCGACGGCGAGATCGGCCAGCTGTCGGTCGGTGCGGCCGGGGACGTGGCCGTGTGGTCGCTCGACGGCCCGGCCCACGCCGGCGCGCTGTCGGACCCGGTGGAGGCGCTGCTGCGCTGCGGACCCAACTCGGCCCGGCACACGATCGTCGGCGGTCGGCCCGTCGTCACCGACGGCCAGCTGGTGCACCCGGCGCTGGACGACCAGCTGCGGACCCACCGGCGGATCGCCACCCGTTGGCAGTCCACCGTCGCCGGCTGATCGGATCTCGTCAGCCGAAGCTGCGCTCGCCGACGGTGTCGACCTCGACGTCGGACGCCTGCAGCGTCCGGGGGCCCATCAGCTTGGCGAGCAGGTGCTCTCCCGCCAGCACCGGCGGGTAGTGCGGCGGATTCTCGTCGTCGCAGCACGTCGGAAGGCACTCGACGAGGGCGTCGTAGTCGCCGTCGAGGAAGAACGCCGCCGAGCGCCGGAGCGAGGGACCGTCCGCACTGGCGGGTGGCGGCACGACCCGGTGGAGCGTGGATCGCCACCTGTCGTTGGTCCACTCGGCCAGGAGGTCGCCGAGGTTCACCAGGTAGGCGCCGTCGACGGGGACGACTCCGTGCCAGGCGCCGTCGGGCCCGAGCACCTCGAGTCCGGGGACCTGGTCCCCGTAGAGCACGGTGACGATGCCGTAGTCGGTGTGGGCGCCCATCCTCATCTGCTCGGGCAGCGGATCGGGTGACCCGGGTGCCCTCTCGTAGCGGATCATCCGCAGCGTCTCGGTCGGGTGCTGGCACCGCCGGGCGAAGAAGTCCTGCTCCACGCCGAGGGCGACGGCGAAGATCTCGCAGAGCCGCGACGCCAGGCCTGCGACCTCGTCGAAGTACGCGACGACGGGACCGCGCATCTCGGGCAGCGCCTCCGGCCAGCTGTTGGGGGCCAGGAAGCGGTGCCGCTCCACCGCGACGGCAGGATCCGCCTCGTCCACGACGTCACGCCCGATGTTGAACGCCTCGAAGAGGTCCGGCGGCGCATCGGCACCGAGGCTGTACAGGAG
>JAEYSR010000290.1 GCA_023434535.1 Actinomycetes bacterium | reverse complement strand
TTCACGTCGTCCAGCCCGTTGTGGTCGGCGTCGAGGACGGCCCGGGCGCCGGCGACGTCGACGGGGTCCTCGGCCCTCGCCGTCCACGGCATCTCGGCCACGGTGTCCAGCCAGGTCCGGATCCAGCCGTGCTCCGGCGACTGCTCGGAGGTGCGCTCCAGGCGGCCCAGCTCCTTGGTCAGCGCCTGGCGGACCGGCTCGGGGACCGCCGGGTCCTCCGCGACGGCGCGCACGCCCTCCAGCGCCGCGTCGTCGTCCGCATCGTCGCCGAGCTCCTTGCGGATGGCGGCCATCTGCTGGCGCAGCAGGAACTCCCGCTGCGTCTTCTCCATGCCCTCGGTCACGTCCTGACGGATGCGGTCCTTGAGCGACAGGTCGGCCAACGTCTCGCGAGCCCAGCCGACGACCAGGTCGAGGCGCTCCTCCACGTCGAGCGCCTCGAGGATCTCGACCTTCTGCTCCGGGGTGACGTCGGGCGAGTAGCCCGCCATGTCGGCGATGGCGCCCGGGTCGGTCATGCCCCGGAACGCGTCGGCCAGGCCCGGGACGCCACGGGCGTCCAGGATGTTCTCCACCGTCGCCTGGTACTGCTTGGCAGACTCGAACGCGCGGGGTGTGCGGCCGTTGGTCTCGACGGCGTCGACGGCCTCCACCCAGAGGGCGTCGCCCGTGCCGGGGACGCCGGCGCCGATGACGGCCCTGCGCAGGCCGCGGACGACGAGCGCCTTCATCCCGCCGCGCAGCTCGCCGGCGTCCTCGATCTTGGCGACGGTGCCGACCGACGCGTAGTGCCCGTCGAGCCTCGGGACCAGGAGCACCTGGGTGTTCTCGCCGACGCCGTCGCCGACCGCGGCACGCGCTGCGGCCTTGGCCTCGTCGGTCTCGAGGGCGATGGTGACGACCATCTGGGGCAGGACCACGCCGGTGCTCAGCGGCAGGATCGGGAGGACGAAGCCGGCGGCCAGCCGGTCGTCGTGGGCGGGTGCGGGATCCGTGTCGGGATCCGGTGCGACGGTGGGATCAGTCATGTTCAGGTACTCCGAGCCGGGGGTTGCGAACAAAGTTGAGTGGTGGAGTAACAGATTGCCAGTCGTTCTCATTCCCGAGCAGTCGCGGGTCCCCGATCCCAGGGATGCACCTCAGGACGGTGCTCGCCTCAGGACGGTGCTCGCCTCAGGACGGTGCGACCAGCTGGATGAGCAGCAGCGCTCCCATCCCGACCACCAGGGTCAGGACGGCGTTGCGCGTCCGCCACGCCACCAGCGCGGCCAGCACACCCGCCCCGAACTTGGCCTGGAGGAGGTCCACGTGCCCCTCCGGTCGGAGGAAGGCCGGCAGCACCAGGGCCGCCAGCGCTGCGGGCGGGATCTGACGCAGGATGCGCAGCGCCCACGGGGGCACCTGCACCATCCGGTGCGCGACGGCCAGGAACGACGCCCGCATGCTGTAGGTCCCGATCCCGGCCAGGAGGATCGTCCACCACGCCGCGCTCACGAGTCGGACCCCTCCCCCTCGGAGGACGGCGCCTCGGAGGACGGCGCCTCGGGGGCCGCCGACTCGTCGGGGGCCCCGTCGCGGTCGACGACCGCACCGGCCACGATGCCGGCGACCGAGCCGATCATGATCGAGGTGGGGCCTGCCCCCATCTCGGCCGCGATGACTGCGGCGACGCCGCCGACCCCGGCGGCGACGACCGCCGGCCGGGTGACCAGGGTGGGGATCAGGAGCACCAGGAACGCCAGGGGCACGGCGAACTCGAGGTGGACGTCGGGCGGCACGGCGTTGCCGATGAGGATGCCGACGATCGTGCTGATCTGCCAGGTGATCCAGAGGGTCATCCCGGCACCCAGGTAGAAGCGCCACCGGCGCGACATGGCCGGTGGCGACTCGTCGCCCCGATCCTCCTCCGCCCATCTGACGATCGAGAGGGCGTAGGCCTGGTCCGTCAGGAGGTAGGCCATCGCCAGCCGCCGGCCACGCCCGAGGCGCGTGACGTGGGGAGCCAACGACGCGGAGTACAGGACCATCCGCAGGTTGATCGTGCACGCTGCGAGGACGGCGACGAGCACCGAGCCCCCGCCCGTCAGGACCTCGATCGACGCCAGCTGCGAGGCGCCGGCGAACACGACGGTGGAGAACCCGATCGCCGTGTCCGCCCCCAGCCCATGGGTGACAGGTGTGGCCCCCGCGACCACGCCGAACGGCGCCACCCCCAGCAGCAGCGGCGCGACGGCGACGAAGCCCGCTCGGACGCCACCGAAGCCCGCCGGGACGGAGGAGCCTGACGGTTCGGAGGTCTGGGGCACGTGGACATGTTGGACCGGCGGGACTGGGTCGCCCTACCCGATTCACCCACCGGCCATTTGGTCCGATGGACCCGTGGCGGCGTCGGAGCGACCTCCGTACGGTGGGACACGTGCCGATCACCGCCACCAACCGCTTCTATCCGCTGCCCGACGGCCGTGATCTCACCTGGAGCCACTGGCCCGTCGAGAACGCGTCGGGCCAGGTGATGGTCGACCGACACACCGACGGCCACCTCGACGGCGAGCCGATCCCGGATCACGAGCTGCACGAGCTGCTCCGGCACCACGGCGTCCGCTGAGCCGGACTCCGACGCTGAGCCGACCGCCGACGCCGCGCCGAGCTCCGATCCCGTTCAGACAACCGATCCCGGTCAGCCCTCGGAGCCCGTCGGGGCCCGGGAGACCGGTCAGACCTCGGCGCCGAGGTCCGACAGCGCGGGGCCGGGCCACGCTGCGGTCGGGGCGCCCCTGAGTCGGGCCTTGTCGGCGTACATCGCGCGATCCGCTCGATCGAGGACGTCCTCGGGCAGGTCGCCGGGCTGCACGACGATGGCACCCATCGCCACCGTCAGCTCCGGCCACTGCTCCAGCGCAGCGTCGACGCTGCTGCGGACGCGCTCGACGAGGGCCTCCAGCGGGGCGTCCCCGTCGCGGAGCACGACCACGAACTCGTCGCCGCCGATGCGCGCCGCGACGTCGCCGGGCCGCAGCGACGAGGCGATCGCGTCGGCCGTGCGGCACAGCACGATGTCGCCCTCGCGATGGCCGAACCTGTCGTTCATCCGCTTGAAGCGGTTGAGGTCGGCGAAGAGGACCACCGGCCGGGCACCTGGTGCGGACGTGGTGACCGCCTCGCTGAGCCGCTGGTGCAGGGAGGCCCGGTTGAGGAGACCGGTGAGAGGATCGCGGGTCGCCCGGGTGTTGAGGTCCGACTCCTGCTCGCACCGCTGCATCGTCGCCAGCATGGTCGAGCACATCAGCGCCACGACGTCCGCGTTGGCGTCGTCCCAGGTCTCCGTGTAGCCGTCGAACCCGAGCCGGACGATCCCGTCGCGGTCCAGCCAGATCTCGACGACGAGCACCGGGTCGTCACCGCTCGTGCTGACGGTGCAGGCCGTGCAGTCCACGCAGTCGTCGGAGGGGTGCTCGGCGACCTCGGAGACCACGCAGGGCGCCACCCGCAGACGCTCCGGATCGGCGACGAACCGCACCTCTCCCCCGCCGCAGCGACGCTGGCCGTCGAGGGCCCAGCCGGCCACGCGCGTGAAGGCGCCGTCGTGCCCCTCGGCCAGCTCCACGGTCCGGGCACCGACGACGGCTGCCAGCGCGCCGAGCATGGCAGGGACGCGGTCGCCGAGCTCGTACCAGTGCACCGCCGCGCACTCCACGTACACGCTCTGCGCCAGCGCCTTGAGCTGGGCCCGTCGGCGTTCGACCGCGATCTCGTCCTCCACCGGCCGCAGCGCCAGGACCATCCAGGACCCGCCGTCGTCGGTGATGGTCGTCGCCGTCACCCTGGTGTCCGCGTACGAGCCGTCCCGCCGACGGATCCGGAGTCGGGTCGCCACGTGGTAGCCGTCGGTGCGCTGCACCTCGTTGAGGGCCCCGAGCGCGACCGCCAGGTCGTCGGGATGGACGTACTGGGCGACCTCCATCCCGAGCATCTCGCCACGGGGGATCCCGAGGAGCCGCTCGACCGCACCGTTGGTCCACACCGCCCGCAGGAGCGGATCGATCAGGACGAGCAGGTCGGGCGACAGGTCAGCGGCGGCCCGGGCGCACCAGTCCTCCAGGAGCGGAGCGCCGTCGCGGAGCTGATCGACCGACGGGGCGCCGGCGGGAAGGCGGAGCGACTCGGGCAGTCGTCGTTCGCTCGGCAGTTGCTCCACCGGTTCAGGCTACGGAGCGCTCCGCGAGGAATCCCACGTACTGTTCCCGACATGTCCGATCGTCCATCAGAACGGCCGCTGCCGACCCTGCTGCCGACCCCGCTGCCGAGGTCGACCCCGCACCTCCACGGCCTGACGACCCGCCGCCGGACGGTGCTCCGATGACCGCGCCGGACGCGTTCGCCCCCGCCCGTCTGGGGCCGGTCGCGCTGCGCAACCGCATCATCAAGGCGGCGACGTTCGAAGGCGTGATGCGGCGGGGCGCGGTCAGCGACGAGCTGGTCGAGTTCCACCGCCGTGTGGCCGCCGGTGGCGTCGGCATGACCACCGTCGCGTACTGCGCCGTGTCCATGGACGGCCGTGTCCAACGGGACACGCTCGTGATGGACCCCGAGCGCATCGGCGACCTCCGACGGCTGACCGACGCCGTCCACGGCGAGGGCGCGGCGATCCAGGCGCAGCTCGGCCACGCGGGGCTCGTGGCCAACACCCGCTCCAACGGCATGCCGACCATGGCTCCCTCCACCCGGTTCAGCGCGCCCGCCATGGCCCGCGTCCGCGCCGCCACGGACGAGCAGCTCGACCGGGTGGTGGACGACTTCGTCCGGGCGACCGGCGTCGCCGCAGAAGCGGGGTTCGACTCGGTCGAGGTGCACCTCGGCCACAACTACCTGCTCAGCTCGTTCATGAGCCCCAACCTCAACAAGCGCACCGACCGCTACGGCGGGTCGCTGGAGCGGCGGACCGCCTACCCGCGCCGGGTCCTGGCCGCCGTGCGGGAGGCGGCGCCGGACCACATGGCGGTCACCGCCAAGTTCAACATGGCCGACGGAGTGCCGGGCGGCCTCTGGTTGGACGAGAGCCTGCCGATGGCCAAGCTCCTGGAGGC
>JAEYSR010000284.1 GCA_023434535.1 Actinomycetes bacterium | reverse complement strand
GCCGAGGACAGCATCATCGCCGGCAACGTCATCCTGTACGGGGCGACCAGGGGCGAGGTGTTCCTGCGGGGCATCGTCGGCGAGCGCTTCTGCGTCCGCAACTCGGGTGCGGTCGCCGTCGTCGAGGGCGTGGGCGACCACGGCTGCGAGTACATGACCGGCGGTCGCGTGGTCGTGCTCGGCCCGACGGGTCGCAACTTCGGCGCCGGCATGTCGGGCGGCATCGCCTACGTGTACGACCCCGACGAGACCTTCGCGGAGCGGGTCAACTACGAGATGGTGAGCCTCACCGCGCTCGACGACGCCGACCGCGCGGATGTGCAGCGGATGGTGGGCCGCCACGCGGAGGAGACCGGGTCGCCGGTGGCGGCGCAGCTGCTCGACGACTGGGAGGCGGCCGTCGGCTCCTTCCGCAAGGTCATGCCGAACGACTACCAGAGGGTGCTGGACGCGACGGCCAAGGCCGAGGCCGAGGGCCTCGACGTGGTCGAGACGATCATGGCGGCGAGCCAGCCGGCCTGACCGGCCAGCACCACGCCGGTTCTGTGATGCATCTCCGTGGCCTTTTGCACGGAACTGCATCACAGAACGGGTGATCAGCGGAGAGACGAGATGAGAGAGGCACAGCAGCGGAATGGGTGACGTCAAGGGATTCCTGAAGCACGATCGGGAGCTGCCGAGCCGGCGGCCGGTCCCCGTGCGCCTGCTCGACTGGAAGGAGGTCTACGAGGAGTTCCCCGAGGACCACCTCGAGACCCAGGCCAGCCGCTGCATGGACTGCGGCATCCCGTTCTGCAACAACGGCTGCCCGCTCGGCAACATCATCCCGGACTGGAACGACCTGGTGTACCGGGACCGGTGGGAGGCGGCGATCGAGCGGCTGCACGCCACCAACAACTTCCCCGAGTTCACCGGTCGGCTCTGCCCGGCACCCTGCGAGTCCGCCTGCGTTCTCGGCATCAACCAGGACCCGGTGACGATCAAGCAGGTCGAGGTGTCGATCATCGACCGGGCCTGGGCCGAGAACTGGGTCCGCCCGGTGCGCCCGAGCCGCTTCACCGGCAAGAAGGTCGCCGTCATCGGCTCCGGCCCCGCCGGTCTGGCCGCCGCCCAGCAGCTCACCCGGGCTGGCCACCAGGTCATCGTCTACGAGCGCGCCGACCGCATCGGCGGCCTCCTCCGCTACGGGATCCCCGAGTTCAAGATGGAGAAGCGCCACCTGGACCAGCGCCTGGCCCAGATGCGCGCCGAGGGCACGGAGTTCCGGACCAAGGTCGACGTCGGCCGGGACATCACGGTCGAGAAGCTGCGGGCCGACCATGACGCCGTCGTCCTCGCCACCGGTGCGACCGCGGCCCGCGACCTGCCGATCCCCGGGCGTGAGCTCAACGGGATCCACCAGGCCATGGAGTTCCTGCCCTGGGCGAACCGGGCCCAGGAGGGCGACATCGGCGTCGACGAGGTGCCGATCCACGCCGGCGGGAAGGCGGTCGTGATCATCGGAGGTGGTGACACCGGTGCCGACTGCCTGGGCACCTCGCACCGCCAGGGAGCGACGAGCGTCCACCAGTTCGAGATCATGCCCCGTCCGCCGGAGGCGCGGCCCGACTCCAACCCGTGGCCGACCTGGCCGTTCATCTACCGCACCAGCTCGGCCCACGAGGAAGGCGGCGAGCGCGTCTACTCGATCAACACGGTCGAGTTCCTCGACGACGGGAACGGCAACGTCCGGGCCCTCAAGGTGGTCGACGTCGAGCAGCAGGTCGTGGACGGTCGCCCGTCGTTCGTGCCGGTCGAGGGCTCCGAGCGCGAGCTGGCGGCCGACCTGGTGTTCCTGGCCATGGGCTTCCTCGGTCCGGAGCGCGGCGGATTGCTCGACGGCCTCGGCGTGGAGCTGGACGCACGCGGCAACGTGGTCCGCGACGACGGCTGGGCCACCACCGAGGACGGCGTGTTCGTCTGCGGCGACGCCGGACGTGGTCAGAGCCTCATCGTGTGGGCCATCGCCGAGGGCCGCTCGTGCGCCGCTGCGGTCGACTCCCATCTGATGGGGGAGACGGACCTGCCGGCGCCGGTGCGCCCGACCGACCGTCCCCTGGTCTGAGCGGCCGGGAGCGGGTGGACGGTCTGAGCGGCCGGGAGCGGGTGGACGGTCTGAGCGGCCAGGTGCCCGAGCACGCCACGCCGCTGCGCGTGGTCATCGTCCACTGGAACCAGCCCGAGGACTGCATCCTGACCGTCGAGCGCTTCGGCGATCGGGAGGTCCCGGTGCGCATCACCGTCGTGGACAACGCGTCGGATCCGGTCCGGCTCGCCGAGCTGCGCAAGGGACTCGACGAGCTGCGGGGCGACTGGGCCACCGGTCCCGACGGCATCGAGCTGGTGGAGCACCCGGAGAACTCCGGCTTCGGTCCCGGAGCGAACGTCGGTATGCGCCGGTTCCTCGCCCGACCCGACGACGGCGAGTGGGTCGCCCTCGCCCCACATGACGTCGATCCCCGGCCCGGGTGCCTGGCCGCGGTCCTCGACGCCGTCGCCCGGGAGCCGCTGGCGGGCCTCGCCTGCGCCGATGTGGGCGACGGCATGGTCCCGGTGATCGACCCCTACTTCGGGGGGATGGCCGTCCCGGTCGACGTGCCGCCCGAGGACAGCGACGAGCTGCCCCGCTGGGAGGACGTCGACTACCCGCACGGCACGCTCATGTTCCTGCGTCGGGCGACCCTCGACGAGGTGGGGATCTTCGACGAGCGGTACTTCTCCTACTGCGAGGAGGCGGAGCTGGCGCTCCGGGCCACGCGTGCGGGCTGGAAGGTCGGTCTGGTGCGGGGCGCCCGGGTGCAGAACCTGCACCTGGGCTCGTCGGTGGCCCGCGTCGACCACCTGCAGACGCGCAACACCCTGCTGCTCGTCCAGGAGATGAGCGGGTGGTACCACGCCTGGATCCGCTCCTGCATCACCGTGTGGCAGGTCGTCAGGGGCATCGTGCAGCCGGCCAGCAGGCCCCCGGTCTTCGACGCCGGGGCCCGGCTCCGGGGGCTGCGGGACTTCTGGCTCCGACGGTTCGGCCCACCTCCGTCCTGAGACTCAGCCGGCTCGGCCCGGACTCTGTGTGCGCTGCGCGTCGTGGGGCGACGCGGAGCGCACACAGAGCTCAGCTGACGGGACTCTCCGTGCGCTGCACGTCGTCAGGGGACCCGGAGCGCACACAGAGCGCTCGGGATCAGGACTCGGCCGGAGGGAGGATGCCCTCCTCGCGGGCCCGCTCGAGCGCCGCAGACCGGTCGTGGACGCCGAGCTTGCGGTAGATCCGCTTCAGGTGGGAGCGGACCGTCTCGTGCGACACGTACAGGGCGGCGCCGATCTCACGGGCCGTGGTGCCGTTCTCGAGCTGCTCGAGGACCTCGACCTCCCGGTCGCTCAGCCCGAGGAGCGTCGCGGGGGACTGGTCCAGGTCGAGCAGTCGGGAGGCCAGGACGGCGGCCTTCACCGCCACCTCCGGGTCGATCACCATGTCGCCGCCGGCCACCGCGACCACGTCGTCGACGAGCTGGCGGGCCTCCCTCGGCCGGGCCACGTAGCCCTGGACCCCGGCCCGGAGGAACCGCAGCAGAGCACGTTCGTCGCCGTGCTCCGCCACCACCAGGATCGGCCGCTCCAGGATGCCCTGGGCCTCGGTGGCGGCCGGCACCCCGTCGTCGGGCAGTCCAGTGGTGTCCAGCACGATCACGTCCGCGGCCCGTGCCGCCTCCGGGGGGAGGAGGTCCACGAAGGTCGAGAACGGGTCGAAGGCGTTCCGCAGGCCGTGCAGCACCAGCTCGTTCGAGGTGGCGGGCGCGACTCGGACCGGGACGGTCGGAGTGAGTCGTGGCGTGTTCATGTGAACACCCCCTACCCGGCCGGGGTCCACTCCATGACCCGGGTGTCCCGCGAACCCGCCGACGGGGCCTGGAGCGCGGCAGGATGGGGCCATGAGCGACGAGACCGCCGGCACGGACTGCACCCACCTGAGCGGGATCGAGGTGGTCGACCACGTGCTCGGCGCGTCGCCGTCGGGCGACGGCTGCGTCGAGTGCCTGGAGCTCGGGATGCGATGGGTGCACCTGCGCCGGTGCCTGGAGTGCGGCCACGTCGGCTGCTGCGACAACAGCGTCGGCAAGCACGCCACCGGTCACTTCCACCAGGTCGGGCACCCGCTGATCCAGTCGTTCGAGCCCACGGAGGACTGGGTGTGGTGCTACGTCGACGAGATCGCGTTCCTGGTCGACGGCGCGGACCGGAGCCCCTCCCACAGCTGAGCTGCTCAGGGCAGGCCCAGCCGAGAGCTCAGCGGCCCTGGTGGCGGTCCAGGCGGTCGGCCCCGGACTCCACGCCCGGCAGCTGCGGGGCGAACGCGCCGCTGTGGTCGGCGACCAGCCGGGCGATCTCGGTCTCGGCCTCCGCCCAGTCCGCGACGCGCGGGCCGTCCATGTGGCGGTTGTAGGGCTGGTCGAACACCACCACCGTGTTGCCGCCGGCCCTGAGCGCCTCGACGTTGTGGGGCGCGTCCTCGATGTAGGCGTCGGCCTGGGCCTCGGGCTTGGCGCCGAGGAAGCACAGGTCCCGGTACGGGATGCGGTTGGCGTCCAACCAGTCGACGGTGTCGGACACGATCACCGCGTGGCCCCAGTTGGTCACCAGCCGGTGGGTGATGATCCGGATCCAGACCCCGGCGTCCGACAGCCGCCACAGCGCGTCGGCGACGCCGGCCATGGCGTCCATGGTGGCGAACATGTGGCGCTCCTGGACGCCCCAGCGGTGCAGCCGGAGGAACTCCTCCCGGTCCAGACCCCACTCGGCGAAGTCCCAGCTGACCTCGGTCGTCATCGTCGCCGGATCGATGCCGCGGTCGGCGGCGACCACGTCGGCGAACGCGGCCGTGTAGTCCGCGCAGACCCCGTCGAGGTCGACTCCGAGGACGAAGTCGCCGATCCCGTCGGTCACGGCGTTCGCCGGGCGTCGGATCCGACGCGACGAGGGGCGCCGGCGGCCTGGCCCCTCGGGTGCTTCGGCATCCGCCGACGGGAGCCGGCGGCGCGCAGCGCGACGGCGTCGTCGGCCAGGACGCGGAAGTTGGCGACCGCGCACGCCTCCCAGGTGAGCTCCGCCGCCCGGGCGAGCGCTCCCCGCTGGAGGCGTGACCGCAGCTCCGGGTCGCCCATGACGTCGGCCACCAGGGCCGCCAGCTCCTCGTCGGTGGTGCCGAGGAGCCCGCTGCGACCCCGGTCGACGGCGTCCGCGTGGCCGGCGATGTCGGTCGCGACGGCCGGGGTGCCGCACGCCGCGGCCTCGGTGAGGGTCATCCCCCAGCCCTCGCGGGTCGACGCGGAGGTGGCGATCCAGGCCCGGCGGTACAGGTCCCGCAGCTCCTCGTCGCTGAGACGACCCGGGAGGCGGACCCAGTCCTGGCCCCCGACCTCGGCGATCTGCTGCTCGATCTCGGACCGCAGGTAGCCCTCGCCGACGATCACCAGCTCCAGGTCGGGGACCTGCTGCCGGGCCGCAGCCATGATGCGCACCAGCCGCGAGAAGTCCTTGACCGGGGTCAGGCGCCCGACGGCGACGGCCAGGGGCGCGGCCGAGCGCGAGGCGCCCGGATCCGAGGCGTCGAGAGGGGAGAAGAACGGGTCGATCCCGGGAGGGATCACCGTGACGTGCCCGGCGTCGAAGCCGAGCTCGTCCACCAGCTCCTCCTTGGACGAGGGCGAGAGGGTGACGACCGGGACCCGTCGGTAGAACGGCGGCGCGAGCCGCTCCTCCAGCAGGTTGCCGAGCGGGGCGACCGGACCGGGGAGGCTCTGCTGCCACATGGGTCCGTGGACGTGGTGCAACCAGACCGCGGTCGGGCCGGACCACCACAGCGGCGACATGAACGGCACGCCGTTCCAGATCTCGACGACCGCGTCGGTGCTGCCGAGGGAGCCGCCGAGCTGGGCGGCGGCCGACCTGGCGAACGACAGGTAGCGGTTGCCTCGCCGGCTGACCCGGTAACCGTTCCGCAGATCCTCGGCGCTGCGACCGACGGACGCAGAGGTCCTGTGGGTGACCTGGAGCCCCGCGGCCGCCCAGATCGTCTCGATGTTGTCGGCGTGGACCTCGGAGCCGCCGGCCTCGTCGTCGTCGAGGTCCCGCCACGCGAACACGTGGATCCGCCTGATGCCGGCCTGCTCGGCCATCTCGGCGATGGCGTCGGCCCCGGAGGTCGGCCGGGAGACGGGTCCCGCGTCGGCCGGCTCGGCGTCGTGCTCGGGCGGATCGGGGTGGGTGTCTCCGGGGCGCTGCATGGGGACCCGTATGCTACGCAGACCGTTCCCGGGCATCGGGAACCCATCCCAGGAGAAGCGTCCGTGAAGCTCACCGGTGAGCGCCCCATGCAGGGACAGACCCCCGACTCGCTGCTCGCGCTGCACACGGCGGGCTACCGGGAGGTGCGCGCCCGCATGGGAGCCGGTCGCTTCCTCGACGTCGGCTGCGGCCTCGGCGACGAGTCCGTCGGGTTCGCCGGTGAGGACCGGGAGCTGCTCGGGGTGGACTACGACGCCGAGACGGCGGCGTCCGCCGTCCGGATCCACGGAGCCCGGGGCATGAGCGCGATCTGCTCGGACGGCTCCCTGCTCGCCCTCAAGGGCGACACGTTCGACAACGTCTGCTCCTCGCACCTCATCGAGCACTTCACCGAGCCCGAGTTCCACGTCGAGGAGGTGGCCCGGGTGCTGTCGCCCGGGGGCACCGCGTTCTTCATCACCCCCAACGAGCCCGCCGACTTCGAGAACCCGTACCACGTGTACCTGTTCGACCCCGAGGACCTCAGCTCCATGCTGGGGCGGCACTTCCGGAAGGTGGAGCTGTACGGGCTCGACGCGACGCCGCGGGTCAAGGCCGACTTCGAGAAGCGCCGGGAGATGGCCAACAAGCTCCTCCGCCTGGATCCGCTCGGTCTGCGCCACAAGCTGCCCCGGGAGGCCTTCGTGTGGCTGCACGCCACCGGCCGTCGTCTGGCCTACCGCTTCACCAACACCGAGCAGGTCGGCGGCGCGTCGGGCATCACCGACGACGAGTTCTTCCTGACCGACGACATCGACGACTCCACCCTCGTCCTGTTCGCGGTCTGCTCCGACCCGATCGACTGACAGCCCCGATCGACTGACTGCCCCGATCGACTGACTCGATCGACCGAGCCGGCCGACACGTCCGGTCCCCGCACGGTCCCGGACCGACGTCTCCGCTTCTTTTTGGCAGACGTAGCGGTCGTGGGACGACCGATACATCTGCGAAAAGCCGTGGGGGTCGGTGCGGAGAGAGCTGGGCCGCCACGTGCGATCGGGGACGGTGTCAGCGCTCCCGACGGCGGCGGAGGAGCTCGACGAGCGGATCCACCGCCAGGAGGGCCGCCGCGAGCAGGCCCCAGGCGTGGGTGATCTCGAACTTGTTCATCCAGTCGAAGTCGACCACGTAGCCGCCGCGGAACTGCTTGGCGACGATGAACAGCGCCGCGGCGCCGAACGCCCCGAGGCAGACGACCCGCAGGACGACCTGCCCCCGGCGGGCCAGGAGCGCCACCGCCGTCACCGCCGCCACGGCCAGGGCCACGAACGGCCCCATGGCGACGAACGCCACCAGCCCCGTCGCCGCGGTGGCGAGGAGAGCGGAGCGCAACGGCAGCGTCGGGCCGTCGGAGGCGACCGGTGAGATGACCTCCGGGCGCATCACCGGAGCCGGGATCGGGCCGCTCGCCACTCCCGGTGCGACCCCCGACGCGACGTCGGGGTCGTCGGCGCCGTCGGCGGCCGCACCCACGGGACGACGGGCCAGGAAGCGGACCGGGCGGATGACCAGTCCGACGCACAGCAGGGCGCCGAGCAGCGACGCCAGGATGGCGATCCAGACCGTGCGCTGGGGAGTCCAGCGCAGCTCGATCGTGGCGTCGGCGCCGACCTCGGCCGGGTCGATCCGCCACCCGTTGGCGTAGCCGTTGATCAGAGTCGGAGCGCCGAGGTCCCGGCCGTCCACCGTGGCGGTCCAGCCGTCGGACAGGCTCTGGCCGAGGACCAACCAGTACGGCTGGTCGGCGTCCGCGACCTTCGCGTCGTAGGAGAGGCGACCCGGTCGGGTGGTCGTGACCTCGGGCGGCGTCGGGCCGTCGCCCAGCGGGACGGCGAGCGAGTCGACGCCCGGCCCGCCGCCGACGGCGGAGCTCAGCGCCATCAGGTCCACGTTCCATCCGGTGGTGGCGCCGGGTGTCGAGTGCAGCTGGGACGATCCCGCGGGGAGGTCCACCGGGTCCCCGCACGCCTCGAGGCGGAGGAGGTCAGCGGCCAGAGCGGCGTCGACGGTCCCGACGACCCGCAGGGCCACCGGGGTGCCGTCCACGGAGACGAGGTCGTCGCGGCAGGCGTCGGGGACCGATGTGCCGGCCGGCTGCTGCGGTCGGGTGCGGGGCAGACCGAGCTCGGCGATGCCCAGCGGCGTGACGGTCCGGGAGCCCGAGAACCAGTCCAGCGACGGGCGCTCGGAGATCTCGTCGACCGTGAAGCGGAACGAGGTGCCGGTGACCGGGCCGGTGGGCACCACGATCGTCTGGGTCGCGCCCCGCGCCGCGTCGGAGGATCCGATCTCCGCCCCCGACAGGTCCAGCGGGATGACCTCTCCGCCGTCGACCTGGAGGCTCATCCGGGTCGGGACCGAGTGGCGTCCGTCGGAGATGATCGAGATCGGGAGGCTGTCGAAGGTGACAGGGGAGTCGTAGTCGACCTGGACCGTGGCGCCGACCGACCCGTTCACCGGGGTCTGCCACGCGGTGCCCAGGTCCCCGTCGACGGCGGCGGCGGCCCGGGAGCGGAGGTCACCCGGCAGGTGGCGGTCGCTGGTCGCGGTGAGCGAACCCTGCGATGCGTCGGGGAGCCCGATCAGGCGGTCGACGGCGTCGTCGGGCAGGTCCGTGGACATCCGGGCCTTGCCGTAGGCGACGGCGGCGCGAGCGACCGGCGTCTCGACGACCCGGTCGAGCGTGGGCTCGGGGTCCGCGACGAGGACGTCGGTGGGCGACGCGCTGCGACGCTGGAAGATCCAGCTCACGGGGTGGTCGATCGAGTCCTCGCCGACCCGTGCGAGCAGGTCCACCGGCGGGCGGACCACCTCGGTCAGCGCCGGAACGCCGGGCACCGTGATCTCGGCGAAGCCCACGTCGGACACACCCGTGTAGCGGGCCAGGCGCCCCAGGTTCGTCGCCGTGATGGTCACGCGCACCGAGCTGAACGTGCGCTGGTCGAAGCGCACCTCCTCGCCGGGAGGCTGCCGCGAGGCGTCGGTCAGGTCCACGACCTGCGTGTCGGCGCAGTCGTCGCCGTCGCAGTCGAAGCCGAGCTCGACCTGTGTGATCCAGCGGTTGGCCAGCTTCTGGGTCTGGAGCAGACCGATGTGGTCGGTCGTGATCGGCTCGTCGGAGCTCAGCTGGATGTACTCGCCGACCACCTCGTCGAACGCGCCGACCTTCCACGCGGTGGCGTCGTCGCCGTCGAACGCGAAGAACGCCCGGTCACCGGCCGTGTAGCTCACGGGGTTGCCGTAGCCCGACGCGTCGACGGTGTAGCCCTCGGGCTGCTGGATCGTCACCGACCGCTCGTCGTCGCCGGATCCGGGGAACACGTCCAGCCGGTTGTCGGCAGGGTCCTTCACCGCCAGCTGCTGGCCGGCGCGCTCGGTGAACCCGTCGTTCTCCCGCACCGAGCCCCAGCGGCGGGCGGCTCGACGGTTGGTGTCGGTCACCACGAGCTCGCTGTCGGGCTCGGCCACGATCGCGTCGAGGCCCTCGGGGTCGTCGACGAAGCTCGCCGACTCGAAGAGCGGTCGGTCGACCTGGAGGCGACCGGCCGATGCCAGGCCGACGATGCCGGCGCCGTCCCCGGCCACCACGACCGGGGAGTCGGCCTGCACGGCGCGGATCATGGCCCGGGGATCGAGTACCGGGAACACCGAGACGGGAGCCGGGTCGGGGAGGTCGTTGGGGGTCGCGTACTCGGCCTCGTCGTCGAGCGGGAGGTCCGCGTCGGGCGTGTTGGGGGTCGGCTCGCCGAACTCGGTGGGCGCGCCGAGCCCGGCGGCGTCGAGCAGCGTCTGCTGGAGCGTGCGCGGTCGCGGGGTGCGGTAGCGCTCGTACTGGAGGTCGGCCCGGTGGACGATGTCGCCCACGCCGAGCAGCCGGGCGATCGGGGCGATCGTGTCCGGGTCGAAGCGACCCTCCTGCAGGGGGACGTCCCACTCGTTCAGGAGGTTCGACGACGCCGGCGTCCCGTAGGGGATGAGCTCCCGGGCGACGTAGTCACGGTCGGTCAGGCCGGGGGTGATCGGGTCGACCGTCGCTCCCCATCGGTAGGACGCGAAGTCCGAGCCCGGCATCTCGTAGGCCCGGGTGTCGGTGTCGCCACGGCTCAGGAAGTTCGCCACGTCGTACCAGTACGAGGGGATCTCCTCGTCGCGCAGCAGGTTCCGGTCGACCATCCGACCCATGAAGAGGCCCGACTGGTTGAGGCAGATCAGGACGATCAGTGCACCCGCCACGGGGAGGTGCAGTCCGGGGCGCCAGCGGCTCAGCGCAGCGCACCCGGCGCCGAGGAAGACGGCCAGCGCCAGGGCGATCAGCGGGACGGCCCGGGGTGTGGAACGGAACGCCAGTCCCGAGTCGGTGGTCGTCCACGCCTTGAACAGCCCGCCGTAGGGGCTGGAGCGGTCCCACGGGTGGGCGCCGACGCCGACGACGAGCCCGATCACGGCGATGGCGGCGAAGAACCCGCGGTTGCGGAACCGGGTGAGGAGGCCGCCGGCGAAGGCCAGCAGCGGCAGGAGGTACGACAGCGCCAGGGCCGGGATGCTCTGCACCATCGTCACCGCGGGCTGGATCCACGCCCCGAGGCCGTCGCGCCCGTAGAAGAACCAGTACCCGAGCCCGCGGAGGAGCTCCGGGGCCAGCGCCGCGTTCGCCACCACGACGTAGGTCTCGGTGTAGCGAAGGATCGGGATGCCGTACCGGCCCTGGGTGAGCAGTCCGGCCATCCACCAGAACGACGTCACGAGGGTGAGGAACGAGATCCGTAGGCCGGCGGCGAGCGCCTGGCGGAACGTGGCCTCCCGGGCGACGAACGTGGCGTGCACCAGCCACAGGACCGGGGCGATCATCACGAGCGCGAGCGACGTCGCGTTGACGCCGCCGACGGTCACCGTGACGAGGGCGAAGACGGCCGGCGCACGCCATCCGCCGGTGCGCACGCTCCGCGACGCCAGGCCGATCAGCCACGGCAGGCCGGCGAACGGCAGCAGGATGACGGAGATCCGCGCCTCGTAGTCGAGCAAGTAGGGGCTCAGCGCGTAGGCGAACGACGCGACCGTCACGCCCACGCCGTCCCAGTGGAGCTCCCGCAGCATCCACCGCACGCCCAGGCCGGCGGCGAGGATGATCGTGCCGAGCCAGAGGCGCTGGGCCACCCAGTCGGGGAGGCCGATGGCGTCCATCACCCAGTAGTAGGGACCCATCGGCCAGAGGTAGCCGATGTTCTGGTGGGTCACCGTGCCGAGCCCGATGTTCGGGTCCCACATGGAGGCGGCGCGGGACAGGAGTCGGCCCGGGTCCAGGTACAGGTACGACTTCGTGTCGGCGCCGACCTTGCCCGGACGGGTCAGCAGCAGCGGGACGTACGCGACGAGGACCAGGAGGACGACTCCCGGGTTCACCCGACGCACGCGGGAGGTCGGCATGTCTGGAGCGGTCACCTGCGGGTCGCGCCTACCGCTCCGCGGAGGGCGCAGGGTCGCTCTCCGGGACCACGCGGGTCGTGTCGTCGGTGCGGGACGCGTCGCCGGGGCCGTCGCCAGCGGGGGCGCCGCCGTCGGGCGCGCCGTCCCCGAGAGGTCGCCCCGGTCGGCGACGTTCGCCGGCCACGGTGCGGAACGTCCATCCCATCGCCGGCCGCTCGATCAGGTACCAGCTGGCAGCTCCCGTCACGAGCGTGAGCACGAGGGTCACGGCGACGAGCGGGAGGAACGGGGCCGCGAGCGCGGGCTTGTCGGTCCACTCGAGGTACTTGAACATCCACGCCTCGTGCCAGAGGTAGATCCCGTAGGAGATGAGCCCGAGCCAGACGACGGGGCGGTTGGCGACCACCCGGCGCATCACGCCGCCGTCCTGGCGGCCCAGCACGATCGGGGCGAGGAAGGCCAGGGCGATGAAGGAGAAGACCGTCCGGGTGAACCAGAACTGCTTCGGGGTGAACTCGAGGTCGAGAGGCAGGTGGAACCCGAAGCTGAGAACCAGGAACGCCCCGAGCGCGAGCGCCCAGCAGCCGAGGACGCCGGGGGCGCCCCGGAACCAGGCCGGCAGCCGGATGCCGCGGTGCTGGATCCACACGCTGGTCACCGCGAGCGCCATGCCGAGGGCGAACTGGTCGACCCGGAACGGGAACCACGTGGCGAGCCAGCCGATCCGCTCGATCGACAGGTCCATGCCGATGACCGCGAGCTTGAGGGCCATCGAGCCGAGCCACAGCGCGACCAGGCCGGCGATCTCCACCCTCAGCTGCTTCTCCGGCGTGCGGGGACGCCGGGCCATGAGCCAGGCCCAGCACGGGAGGAACACGTAGAACGCCAGCTCGGCGGACAGCGTCCACGCCTGCTGGATCGGGCCGTGCGAGACCTGGCGGATGTCGAGGACGTGGAGCAGCAGGTAGTGCGAGACGATGCTGTGCTCGTCGCTGAACGGCGGCGCCCTCAGGACGAACGCGATCACGGTCAGGGCGACCCAGTAGGCCGGGAAGATCCGCAGGAAGCGGCGTCGGGCGTACGACGCGAGGTCGCGGGCGTCCTGGCCCGCCAGGCGCCGGGCGACGAAGGGCCGGTACAGCAGGAAGCCGGAGAGCAGGAAGAAGATCTCGACGCCGATGTCGGCCCGGGCCAGCACGGGTCCGAGCGAGCTGCGGAACACGTAGCCGGAGATGAACGCCGCGTGGGCGAGGAACACGCCCATTGCGGCGACCGCACGGGCGCCGTCGAGGCCGGCGAAGCGCAGGTCCGACGACGACGGGATGCCGATCGGGGCGCGGTCGGGGCGCGCGATCGTGTTCTCCGTGCTCGCCACGGCCCGGAGCATAGGTGGGTGGCGCCGCGACCCGGTGCCGGACGCCGGGTAGTGTCCCGCCGGTGCACGGCGAGGGTCTGTCAGCGGGAGCGGTCGCCGTCCCGCCACCGGCGAGCGGTCTGCGGCAGCGCTGGTCCTCCCTCAGCTCGGGCCAGCGGTACTGGGCCCTGATGGCCGTGGTGATGCTGGTCGGACTGGCGATCCGCATCACCTTCGTCGCCACCAAGCAGTGGGACATGGAGCTCAACGGCGACGCCGGCTTCTACGCCATGTCGGCCCGCCTGATCGACCAGGGCAAGGGCTTCATCAACCCGTACCTGTACTACGACCAGGGCCTCGTCCGGGAGGCCGCGGACCATCCCCCGGGTTTCATCGTGATGCTGCTCGGGCTGCGCAAGGTCGGGATCCTCGATCCCAACTGGATGCGGATCGTGATGTGCTTCGTGGGCACCCTGTCGCTCCCGGTCATCGGCGCCGTGGGCCGCCGTCTGGGCGGTCGGACGATCGGGCTGACCGCGGCGGCACTGGCGGCGATCTACCCGAACATCTGGATCAACGACGGGATGCTGATGGTGGAGACGCCGTTCATCCTCGCCGTGGCGCTCGCCCTGCTGTTCACCTACCGACTGATCGACCGGTTCTCCTGGTGGGACGTGGTCGGTCTGTCCGTCAGCCTCACCGTGGCGCTGTCGGTCCGGCCCGAGGCGGGGATCCTGTTCCCGCTGTTCGTCGCCCCGTTCCTCCTCACCCGACGCAACGCCGGCGGCTGGGGCAAGCGCATCGCGACGGTCGGCGTGGCGGCGATCTTCCCGATCCTCGCGTTCGCGCCGTGGATCGCCTTCAACCTGGGCCGCTTCGAGAACCCCGTGTACCTGAGCACCGGCTACGGCCAGACGCTCGCGAACGCGAACTGCGACCAGACCTACGACGGCGAGTTCCTCGGCTACTACAAGATGTCCTGCATCTTCGACCTCGTCGGCGGCATCGACGCCTACATGCCCTACGACGAGCTGGACGGGTCGGTCCGCGACGCCAAGCTCGGCGAGGTCGCCTCGCAGTACGTCCGCGAGCACCGCTCCGAGCTCCCCAAGGTGGTGGCGGCGCGCATCGGGCGCATCTGGGGCGTCTACCGCCCCGGCCAGAGCATCGTGAACGACGGCTGGGTGGAGGGCCGTGCGGGCGGGACGGCCTCGACCGACTTCACGATCACCCGCGAGGCCCTGTGGTCGTACTGGGTGCTCGGCGTCCTCGCGATCGGCGGGCTGGTCATCCTCCGGCGCCGCCGCATCGCGCCGATCTTCCCGCTCCTCGTCCAACCGGCGACGGCCACGCTCGCAGCGGTCCTGAACAGCGGGATCACCCGGTACCGGGCCGGCGCGGAGGTCACGATCGTGCTCGGTGCCGCCGTGGCGCTCGTGTTCATCGGCCGCTGGCTCTTCGGCGACCGCGCCGCCGGTCCTGCTCCCGGAGCCACAGGGGGAGAGCCGCGCCCCGACACCGACGAACCCGACGCAGCCACGGCTGACGAACCCGATGCGACGACGGCCGGCGAGCCGGTCGGCGTCGGCGCGTCCCCGGCCTGAGGCGGCCGCACCCGGCGCCGCCCGGTCACACGGGCCCGGAGGGCCGCGCAACTAGGCTCGATCCGACCATGGGCCGTCCTCCCACAGCCGACACGCTCGTCCTGATCCCGGCCCTCGACGAGGAGGACACGGTCGCGGACGTCGTGCGCTCGGCCAAGCAGCTCCTCGGCTGCGACGTGCTCGTCGTCGACGACGGCTCCAGCGACAACACGAGCATCCGGTCACGGCGTGCGGGCGCCATGGTGATCCGCCATCCGATCAACATCGGGGTGGGCGGCGCCATCCGCACCGGCATGAGGGTGGCCCAGAGGCTCGGCAAGACCTACGTCGTCCAGCTCGACGCCGACGGCCAGCACGACGCGAACGACGCCGCACGGCTGCTCGACGTGGTCGGGTCCGGCGAGGCCGACGTCGTGGTCGGTTCCCGGTTCGAGCACGGCTACGAGGCGTCCCGCACCCGATCGGCCATGATGCGCCTGCTCAGCCGGTGGGTCTCACGTCGGATCGGCACGACCGTCACCGACACCACGAGCGGATTCCGCGCCTTCGGTCCGTCGGCGATCGAGCTCTTCTCCCGGTCGTACCCCACCATGTACCTTTCCGACACCGTGGAAGCACTGCTGATGGCGGCCGACACGGGCCTGCGGGTGCAGGAGACGGCGGTCCGGATGCACCCCCGGTTGGGCGGCACGGCCTCGGCGGGACCGTTCCGGGCCGCGACCCGACTCGCCCGCCTGTGGCTGGTACTCCTGTTGCATCCGATCCGTCGGCCGGAGAAGCCGAGAGGTGTCAGCGATGAGGCTTGAGATCTTCGTGATCACGGTGGGTCTGGCCAACCTGATCATCGTCATCGAGTTCGTCCGGCGGCGGCGGCTGTCGGAGTCGTTCGCCCTCCTCTGGTCCGCGGTCGCCGTCGGCGGCATGGTGCTGATCGTCGCCCGGCCGCTCGTGGACCACTTCGCCGAGCTGGTGGGCGCGGAGGCCGGCACGTCGGTGGTGTTCTTCTTCGGGATCCTGGTCCTGATCATGCTGATCATCTACCTGTCGATGCACATCACCCGGCTGGAGGATCGGGTCGAGCGGCTGACCGAGGAGCTCGCGCTCCTGCACGGCGTCGACGACCCCCTGGACGAACCGCCGCGCCAGGACTCCTAGGCGATGTCGAACGTCGGTCTGGACCAGCCGGTCCCTGTCGCGCGCGTGGTGCGCCACCACCGGCGCCCCGCCCTGGACGGGCTGCGGGCCCTCGCGGTCGCTGCGGTCGTGGCCTACCACCTGGACGCGCTGCAGGGCGGGTTCGTCGGCGTGGACGTGTTCTTCGTGCTGTCCGGCTACCTGATCACGACTCTCCTGCTGCGGGAGCGGGACAGGACGGACGGCATCTCGGTCCGGAGCTTCTGGGGCCGACGCGTCCGGCGGCTGTGGCCGCTGGCGTGGGTGCTGCTGCTGGGCGTGGCCGTCGCCGGCCTCTTCGGCGTGTGGGACGCGGACCAGCAGCGCCGGCTGCCCGGCCAGACCGCGGCGAGCGTGCTCAACGTCGCCAACTGGTGGCAGCTCAACAACGGCGGATACGCCGAGCAGTTCGTCGCTCCGTCCCCGCTGCGCCACTTCTGGTCGCTCGCGGTGGAAGAGCAGTTCTACCTGCTGTGGCCCCTCGTGATGGCCGGCCTGCTGGTGCTGGCGGCCCGCCGGGGGCGCTGGGTCATCTGGGCCGCGCTGGCCGCTCTGGCGGCGTTCTCGATCGTCGCGGCCTTCGTCGCCACGCCGGAGGCCGCCTACCTGCGCACCGACACCAGGATGATCGGGCTCCTGGTCGGCGCCGCGCTGGCCACCGCGTGGCGGGCCCATCCCCTGGTCGGCCCGGTCGGGTCCGGACCTCGTCGCACCATCGGCGCCTGGGGAGCGGTCGGTGCGCTGTTCCTGGTCTGGGTCGCCCTCACCGCGTCTCCCGAGGACGAGTGGCTGCACCGTGGTGGCTTCACCGCGATCGCCGTCGCGGCATGCGGCGTGGTGGCGCTCGGGGTCACGGTGCCGGCCGTCCGTCGTCTGCTCGCGCTCCCCGTCCTGGTCTGGGTGGGGGAGCGCTCGTACGCGATCTACCTGATCCACTGGCCCCTGATCGTCGGGCTCGGCCCCGAGATGCCCACCCTGGTGCGCGACGGCGTGGTCATCGCCGTGTCGGTGGCGCTGGCGGCCGTCCTGCACCGCCGCCTGGAGCTGCCGCTGATCGCCCGGGCCTGGTCGCCCGCGCGGCTCGCGATCGCGGGCGTCCTGGTGCTCGGGTTCACCGCCGGCTCCCTGGCGTGGGCGGCCCCGAGCGAGCCGACCCCGGAGGAGCAGGTCGGACAGACCCTCGACCGCGTCGCCGACCCGGTCGACGTCGGCGGCGGCGCCGGCGAGGCGCCGGCCAGCACGACCACGACGTGCGTCCCCACGACCGTCCCGACGCCGGTGTTCGGCGACGACAGCACGCTCGACCGCTCGACCTTCAACGGCGTGGCGGATCCGACGGCGGGCTGCTCGGGCCAGGTCCGGCTGCTCGTGGTCGGCGACTCCACCGCCCGGGGCGTCTCCAACGGCCTCGCCAGCCTGGCGGATCCCCGGCTGCAGGTGTTCGACCGCAGCACGCTCGGGTGCTCCTTCGGCCCCGAGGACTGCCCCGACTGGCGCACGACGTGGGCGGCCGACGTCCAGGCCGTGAAGCCGCAGGTCGTCCTGATCAACACCACGGTGATCATCGACCTCGAGGGCGTCAGCGACGCCCCGTTCCTGTCCGCGGAGGCGAACGAGCAGCGCGTCGCCGCGATGACCGACGCCGCGACGATCGCGGGGTCCACCGGGGCCAAGGTGGTCTTCACGATCCCGGCCCGGCCCACCGGGCTCTACTACTGCAACGGGCCCGACCGGGAGACCACCTGCGACGCCGAGTGGACCGCGGCGTGGAAGTCGTCGATCGAGCAGGCTGCTCTCCGCACGGGCGCGTCGGTGATCGACGCCGGGGCGTGGATCGACGCGCGGGACCGTGACGCGGACCGACCCGACGGCCTGCACCTGTCAGGCAGCGCCCTGCGCGAGCACGCCGCCTGGCTCCTGCCCCAGCTCGTCCAGATCGCAGGGACGTCGCAGTGAGCGCGTCCGCGGTGGAGGCGGGTCGTCGCCACGAGGCCCTGGACGGGCTCCGCGCCGTCGCGCTGACGGGCGTCCTGCTCTACCACGCCCGGTTCACGTGGGCGTCGGGCGGGTTCGTCTGGTTGACCACGTTCTTCACCCTCTCGGGGTTCCTCATCACGACGCTGCTCGTGCGGCGTTGGGAGCCGGGGCGTGCGCTCGGACTGAGGTCGTTCTGGTGGAGGCGCTGCCGGCGCCTCCTGCCGGCGGCGTGGACGGTGCTGGCCCTGGTCGTGGGCATGGGGATGGTCGGCGTCTGGAACGACGAGCAGATGCGCGGCCTCACGGTCCAGGTCCCGTCGGCCCTGGCCGAGGTCCTCAACTGGACCTTCGTCGTGCAGGGTCGCACCTACGGAGCGGCGTTCGAGGCACCGTCGCCGATCGAGCACTTCTGGTCGCTCGCGGTGGAGGAGCAGCTGTACCTCGTGATCCCGCTGGTCCTCCTGGCGATGCTGCGACTCGGCACCCGGACGAGGCCCGCCGAGGGCGGTGGCGGCCACCGCTTCCTGGACCGTCGTGTCCTCGTCGGCGGGTTCGCCCTGCTGACGACCGCGTCGGTGGCGTGGAGCTGGTGGTGGGGCGGCCAGAACCTCGACCGGGCGTACTTCTCCACGTTCACCCGCGCTGCGGAGATCCTCGTCGGGTCGGTGCTGGCCTGCCTCCTCCTGGGCGGAGTCCGGATCAGCGACCGCGTCGGCCGTCGCGTGGCTAAGGTCGCCGGATGGGCGGGCGCGGCGGGGATCCTGGCGGTGTCCGCCGTCGCGCTCACCACCGACCGGTGGATGTACCCCTGGGGCTTCTTGACCGTGGCGGTGTGCAGCGCCGTGGTCATCACCTCGATCCTCCAGGGCGGGGCGATGGCCCAGGCGCTGTCGTGGAGCCCCCTCGTCTGGTTCGGCCACCGCTCCTACGCCGTCTACCTGCTGCACTGGCCGATCTTCCTGTGGCTCACGCCGGTCCGGGTCGACCTCCCGCCGTGGCCCCTGTTCGCCCTCCGGATGGCGGTCACGGTCCTCGCTGCGGAGGTGCTGCACCGCCTGGTCGAGCGGCCCGGGATGGCCTGGCGCCCCGCTGGTGGGCGCGTCGCCCTGTCCCGGGTCGCGGTGCCCGTGCTGGCGGTCCTCGTCGCCGGCGTCCTGGTGGTGGGGTCCACGCACCTCGGCGAGCAGGTCAGCGCGGAGTCGACCCTGCAGAGGTTCTCGAACGGAGAGGTGAGCGCACCGACCACCCCGCCCCCGACGGTCAACGTGCTGGTCCTCGGCGACGAGCTCGCGGCGGGTGCGGCGGGCTGGAGCGTCGTGCGCTCCGACGAGGTCGAGCTCCACGTGGAGGTCGCGGCGATCCCCGGCTGCGGCCTCGCGGTCGGCGGATGGGTCCAGCTGTCCGACGGACGGGTCGAGCGGGACCGGGACCGCTGCGGCGACGTGATCGCCCAGCGTCGCCAGCTGATCGCGGAGCGGCGACCCGACGTCGTGCTCATCTGGGGCGGCCTGCGTGACCTGTCGGACCGCCGGCTCTCCTACGAGGGCGGCTGGGTGCGTCCCGGCACGGCCGGTGGTGACGAGTTCCTCCGCACCGAGCTGGGCGCCCTCGTGGAGATGGCCGGCGAGCAGGGGGCTCGTGTCGGCGTCCTGAACGTGCCGGCCGTGGGCACGGCGCTCGCCGCCCCCGCCCCGGTCGTCCCCCACCGCCCGCCGGCCCAGGACGAGCGCGACGCCATGGATCTGCAGGA
Organism: Actinomycetes bacterium; assembly: GCA_023434535.1. Classification (GTDB taxonomy): domain Bacteria; phylum Actinomycetota; class Acidimicrobiia; order Acidimicrobiales; family Microtrichaceae; genus Dermatobacter. Next base: position 7,766 of record JAEYSR010000284.1, on the reverse strand, counting down.
CGCGGCGATCGCCAAGGACGCCCCGCCCGCCGGCCCGCCGGAGCTGGACCCGACGCGGATCGCCCGGTTCAACGAGCTGCTGGCGGAGTCGGCGGGCCCGCGGCAGGTCCCGGTCCTCGACGTGGCGTCCCAGATGCGGGCGTGGCCCGGCGGAGAGCTGGACCCGGCACGGCGGGCCGGCGGGATCGGCCTGACGCCCGAGGGTGCCGGAGCGCTCGGCGACTGGCTCGCCGGCGCGGTGTGGGGCCTGCTGTCGCAGGCCAGCGCTCCGGTCGCCCCGCCGCCCAGCGGCTCGATGAGCGACCTGAGCATCCCTCCTGCGCCGGCGCGGCCTCCGAGGACGCCCACACCTCCGGGGCGGGCCGTCCGCGTGGCCGTCGTCGGCGACTCGGTGGCGTTCAACCAGCTCACCGCCCTCACGGGCGACCGGAAGGGCCCGCCGCTCGTCGTGAGCGCCCGGACCAAGCTCGGGTGCCCGATCGCCCGGGGCGGCGATCGGCGGTACCTGCAGGACGTCGCTCCGTTCGCCGCCGAGTGCGACTGGGCGCCCGGGGCCGACACGTTCCTGGCCAAGGAGCGCCCCGACGTCGTGCTCCTCAGCACGGGGGTCTGGGAGGTGGCGGACCGGCGGTTCCCGGGCGAGGAGCGGTGGCGCCACGTGGGTCAGCCCGAGGCCGACGCCTACGTCCTGCGCGAGATCGTCGCCGCCATCGACACGTTCTCGGCCAACGGGGCGGTGGTGGCGATCGCCACGTCACCGCACTTCGAGGCCGGCCGCACCGAGGGGTTCACCGGTCTCCCGGAGTCCGACCCGGCCCGGGTCGACCGTCTGAACGCCCTGTTCCGCGAGGCCGTCGCCCTCCGGCCCGAGCACGCCGTCGTCGTGGAGCTCGCCGAGTGGCTGGCAGCGCGGCCCGGCGGCGAGCTCGACCCGGCGGTGCGCTCCGACGGGGTCCACTTCGACGACCCGTTCCTCCCGACGCTCGGCTCGTGGCTGGCGCCCGAGGTCGATCGGATCGGCCGCAGCTGACGAACCCGGCCGCCGTCCCGCGACCGAGGCTCAGGCCGACGGCGGAGGTTCGAGGTAGACGGCGAAGCCCGAGCCCCGGCGCTGCAGGTCGGCCATGCGGTCCACGTCGGCACGGGAGGCGCCCGCGAGGACGGCTCGCTCGGCGAGGTACGGAGAGCTGATCGGCACGACGCCGACGCCGACGAGGTCGCCGAGGAAGGGCCGGATCCGGCGCTGCAGCTCGGCGAACTCCCGCCGCTCGGCGGCGTCGAGCGGGTCGTGGACCGCGATCAGCTCCGCACCCGGAGGGGCCTCCCAGCCGGCGTCGATCGAGTCGAGGCCGACGATGTTGAGGATCCCGTCGGACTCCGATGCGGGAAGGGTCCGCCAGCTGCCGACCTGGTAGTCCGAGAGGTCGTCGGGCTCGACGTACACGTGGAAGCCGTCCTGCTCGAGCCCGAGGGCCAGGCCCCGGCCGGCGCCGCCGAGGTTCAGCTCGTCGACGGTGCGCACGACGTAGCGGCCGTCGGGGTCGAGGACCTCGGCCGTCGCGCCGATGAGGTGCGACAGGGACGCCGACGACGTCGGGTTCGGGCCGTCGACCGGGGCGTCGCGCACCACGACGCCCACCGAGAAGGCCAGTGCGACCGCTGCGGCGGTCGCACCGATCCAGCGCCGGTCGCGCCACGGCGACAGGGACAGCAGGCCCCAGACCACCGCCAGGAACGCCACGGCGGCGATGCACCACCACCACCGGAGCAGGTACGGGTAGGGCACTCCGCTCATCCGTGCCGTCGACACCACGCCGAGCGCCACCGCGGCGAGCGCCACCACTCCGAGGAGTCCGGCGTCGGACCGGCGGCGGAGGAACGTCACGACGGTGACCGCACCCAGCACGGCGAGCGCCACGGCCCCGATGGCTGCGTGGGCCGTCCGGGGCAGGGCGATGAGGAGCGTGTCGTTCGCGTCCATCCACGGCGCCGGGAGGCCCAGCTGGGCGCTCATGATGCCGATCGCGTTGCGCCAGCCGCCGACGGGCTCCGAGGGGCTCGTCGAGAACTCGAGCAGGGCGGTCAGGTTGCCCGAGCCTGCGATCTGGTCGACGACCGCCGGCGCCCACAGGACGCCGAGCACGACGACCGTCGCCAGGACCGACGACAGGAGGCGGTGCTCGTGTGCGGCGGCCGTCGCCCGGGCCCACCTGGAGGGTGCCGGGGCGGCGGTGTCGTCGGTGACGGCGGACGTGACGACGGCGTCGGCAGGTCCTCGGCGGCGAGCGGCCAGGTGGCGGGCCGCCACACCGACCACGGCGAGGAGGCCGAGCCCGCCCACGAGCGGGATGTAGCCGACGTGGGCCTGCATGCAGAACGTGCCGACCGCCGCGGCCACCGGCAGCAGGACCAGGTCGTCGCACAGGACGGCCCACACCAGGAGGAGGAAGAGCAGGAACGGCAGCAGCGCGACGAACGGGTTCCAGGGGTCGACGAGCATGTCGAGACCGAACGATCCGGTGATGACGACCACCAGCAGCGCAGCGAGCCCGCCGAGCGCCACGCCGCCGCGTCGGAGGGCCACCAGCGCGATCCCGGCGCTGGACGCCGCGGCGAGCAGCGCGCAGGTGACCAGGACCCCGGCGTTGCCGAGCAGCCGGTAGAGGGGCGCCGCGAGCCAGAACAGCGAGGGCCCCGGGTGGTTCCAGAACCACCTCGACCACGCGCCGAGAAGCGGCGTGTGGGGACCTCCGACGTCCGAGATGCGCATCACCTCGATCGCCTGGTCGTCGTTGGGGACCCAGCCCGAGCGGATCACCGACACCGCCGCGAACAGCGCCGGGGCGGCGGCGACGAGGACGATCGCCCACTGCAGGAGCCGTTCGTGGCGCTCGAGTGCGCCACGAACGCCGTCCGACGCGGTTCCGGAGGACGCGGTCCCTGAGGGAGCGGCGTCGGAGGTCGCTGCGTCGTCGGTCACGGTGTCGGAGCGGGACCGGCGGGGCCGACCGTGCTGGACGTCAGTGCGCCCTCGGCGCGGAGCTCGGCACGATCGGCGCGTCGCGGCCGGTCCCGGTCGAGCCGGTGGCGGACGCGGGGGCGTCGGTGCCGGTGCCCTCCTCGTGGTACTCCTCCTCGACGTTCACGGCCCAGATGTCGTGGTCGCCGCGACCGAGGATGTTCTCCACCGAGAGCATGGCGGTCAGCATCGAGTGGTCCTGGTTGTTGTACTTGTGCATGCCGTTCCGCCCGACCGGGTGCACGTTCGTCACGTTGGCCTCGAGCCACTTGCGCAGGACCGCGACGTTGGCCTTGTAGTCCTCGTCGTAGACCGGGTACGCCTTCGGCATCCGGACCACGTAGCCCGCCTCGACCTTGGACGGGTCGACCAGGCCGAGCACCGACAGCTCGTGGGTGCCGAGAGCGATCAGCTCCTCGTCGGGCTTGGACCACAGGCCCTCGCCCTCGAACACGAAGTACTCCAGGCCGAGGCAGGTGCGCCCGTCCTTGACCAGGTACGGGGACCACTGGCCGAAGTTCTGGATCCGGCCGACCTGCACCTCCGGCGCGTGGATGTAGATCCAGTTGTCGGGGAATCCGTACTCGACCGGGACGACCAGGGCGATGGTCAGGAAGTCGCGGAACCGCAGCTGGTCCGCCGCGGCGACGACCTCGGCCGGCGGCGGCGGATCCATGGCCTTGAGCATGTAGGAGAACGGCATCGTCGAGATGATCTCGTCGGCGGAGTGCTCGACCGTCTCGCCGGACGCCGTCACGGCGACCACGCCCGTGGCCCGGTGGGTCTCGGGGTCGCGCCGGATCGTGGTCACCCGGGTGTTCATGTGGAGCTCGGCGCCGCGATCGGTGACGATCTCGGTGCAGCGCTCCCACATCATCCCGGGTCCGTACTTGGGGTACTGGAACTCCTCGATGAGGCTCGTGACCTGCTTGGACTTGTCGGCGCGGTTGCCGAACAGACGGGCCCGGATCGGCTCCCAGACGGCGCTCCACAGCGACATGCCCTTGATCCGCTGGGCGCCGAAGTCGCTCGACAGGTACTTGGGATCGACGTTCCAGAGCTTGATGTTGTACGTGCGGAAGAAGTGCTCGTAGAGCCGCCGGCCGTAGTCGGCGACCACGTAGCCCTCCAGCGTGGACTGGTCCTTCGGCGGACGGACCTTCGCCCAGAGGTAGGACAAGGTGCAGCGGACCGCCTCGATGAACCCGAGGTTGCGCAGCGCGTTCAGCGGTTTGATCGGGTAGTCGTAGTACTTGCCCTGGTAGTAGATCCGGCTCAGACGAGGGCGCTTCAGGAACTCGTCGTCGTCGAGGATCTCGTGCCAGACGGCCTCGACCGGCGCCACCTTGGTGAAGAAGCGGTGGCCGCCGATGTCGAAGCGCCAGCCGTCGCGCTCGGCCGTGCGGCTGATCCCACCGACGATGTCGTCGGCCTCGAGGATCGTGGCGGCGATGTCGTCCTTGGAGAGCTGGTAGGCGGCGGTGAGCCCGGCAGGGCCGGCGCCGATGATGACGACGTCGGGCGACTCGTCAGGGGTGGGTGCGTCAGTCATGGGCGATCTTGGAAGGGTGCGGGAAGGAGGAGATCATGGGAGGGAGGAGCGTCGGCCGGGCGCGGCGGACACGGACCCAGACCGTAGCCGCGAGGTCCTGCGGAACCCGAACATCCCGACGTCCGGCCGACCGGTCCGGCTCGGCGCCCTCCGGGACCGACCGATGGCAGGATCCGTCAGGATCTTGTCGTTGACGCCGGCGGCGTGCGGCCCGAAGGTGAGGACGTGCTGGAGCTCCGACCGTCCTGCGAGAACTGCGGACGCCCCCTCCCTCCCGATGCGCTCGACGCCCGGATCTGCACCTTCGAGTGCACCTTCTGCGCCGCCTGCACGACCGAGGCCCTCGGCGGTGTCTGCCCCAACTGCAGCGGCGAGCTCGTCGCCCGCCCGGTCCGACCGGCAGCCCTCCTGGCGTCCGCTCCGCCGTCCACCGACCCCGTCCGCTCGACGGTGGACGTGGCCGCGCACCGTGCCGCGCGGCGCAGCCGGGACGCCTCCGAGGACCACGCCGGGACGGTCCTGGCCCGCTACGCCGCCGCCTGGGCGGAGGGCGACCTGGAGGCGCTCGTCGACTGCTACGCCGAGGACTTCACCCTCCACTACGGAGGAGCCAGCCGCTTCGCCGGGACCCACGTCGGCCGCGATGCGGCCCTGACCGTGATGGCAGAGGTCTCGGGGATCGCACCGCGCGAGCTGCTGTCGGTCGACGACGTGCTCGTGTCGGACTCGGCCGGAGCGCTCGTGGTCCGGGAGCGGCTCACCCGCGACGGTCGCTCCGTCGACCTGGAGCGGGTCCTGCGCTACCGCGTCGCGGCCGGTCGGCTGGCCGAGTGCTGGCTGCACGAGGCCGACCAGGGTGCCGTCGACGAGCTCTGGAGCTGAGCCGGCGCCGCTTCAGGGGTGGGGTTGTCCCCCGGTCCGCGACACCGGGACCCGTCATGGTCCCCGTCGACCGCGATCCGTAGCGTGGGCCACGTGCTCGGCACCGTCTTCCGCCCCTGGCGCACCACCCAGACCTGGTGGTCGCTGTGCCACCTCTGCCTCGACCTCCTGATCGCCACGATCGGCTTCACGTTCGTCGTGACCATGGCGTCGACGGCCGGCAGCCTGATCGTGCTGTTCCCGCTCGCGATCGTCGTCGCGTGGCTCGGCATGCTCGGCACCCACGCCTACGCGGTCGCCGAGCGGAGCCGGTTCGCCGCGCTGCTCGGCACCACGCTGCACGACCCCGCACCCAGGGCCGAGGGCCGGAACTGGTGGCAGCGCTTCGTGTGGCGGTTCCGCACCGCCAGCCGGTGGAAGGAGGTCGGCTACGCGGTCCTCCACCTGCCGCTGGCGGTGATCACCACGACGACGGCGGCCACGCTCTGGGCCGCGGGAGCGGTCCTGCTGGTGCTGCCCCTGCTGGTGGGCCGCTTCGCCTCGGGTCACGCCCAGCTGTGGCTCGTCGAGGTCGGTCCCGGGCCCGGCGTGGTCGCCCTCTCGCTCCTCGGCCTGGTCGTCCTCGCGGTCGTCGCCCCCTGGGCCACCACGTGGCTGGCCGAGCTGGACCGGGCCGTCGGTCGCCTGCTGCTGGGTCGCTCCGAGCGGATCGAGTTCGAGGAGCGCGTCAGCGAGCTCCAGACCAGCCGGGCGGCCGCCGTCGACAGCGCCGAGGCGGAGCGCCGCCGGATCGAGCGGGACCTGCACGACGGTGCCCAGCAGCGGCTGATCGCCGTCGCCATGGACCTCGGCGTGGCCCGCCAGGCCATGGACACCGATCCGGACCGGGCCCGTGAGCTCGTCAGCGAGGCCCACGACGAGGTCAAGGCCGCTCTCAAGGAGCTCCGCGACCTGGTCCGGGGCATCCACCCCGTGATCCTGGAGGATCGCGGGCTCGACGCCGCCCTGTCGGCCGTGGTGGCCCGTGCGGGCGTCCCGGTGGAGCTCCGGGTCGAGGTGTCGCCGCGCCCGTCGCCGTCGGTGGAGAGCGCCGCCTACTTCATCGTGTCGGAGGCGCTGACCAACGTGGCTCGCCACGCAGACGCCTCCCGGGTGAGCGTGGAGATCGTGCGGCGCCGGGACCGCCTGACGATCGTGGTCTCCGACGACGGCGTCGGCGGAGCGACGGCCGACGGCCCGGGGACCGGACTCCGAGGGCTCCGGGAGCGGGTCGCCGCGCTCGACGGATGGATCCAGGTGGTCAGCCCGGTGGGCGGGCCCACGACGGTGATGGTGGAGGTCCCGTGCGCATCGTGATCGCGGAGGACAGCGTCCTGCTCCGGGCAGGTCTGACCCGACTGCTGAGCGACGGGGGCCACGACGTCGTGGGCGCGGTCGGCGACGCCGAGTCCCTGATCGACGCCGTGGAGCGTCTCGAGCCGGACCTGGCCGTCGTCGACGTCCGCATGCCCCCGACGCACACCGACGACGGGCTCCGCGCCGCCCTCCAGGTGAGGGAGAGGTGGCCCCGCGTCGCGATCCTGGTCCTGTCGCAGTACGTCGAGGAGAGCTACGCCTCGGAGCTGCTCGCCGACTCGCACGGGAACGACGGCGGGATCGGCGGGGTCGGCTACCTGCTGAAGGACCGCATCGCGGACGTGGGCGACTTCATGGACGCCGTCGGACGCGTCGGAGACGGCGGCGCCGTGTTCGACCCCGAGGTCGTGGCGCAGCTCCTGGCCCGGTCGCACCGGCGCGACCCGCTCGCGACCCTGTCGCCGCGGGAGCGGGAGGTGCTGGCGCTGATGGCCGAGGGCCGCACGAACGCGGCGATCGCCGGCACGCTCGTCGTGAGCGACGGGGCGATCGAGAAGCACGTCAGCAGCATCTTCTCCAAGCTCGACCTCCCACCTGCACCGGGTGACCACCGTCGGGTGCTGGCCGTCCTGAGGTGGATCGAGTCATGAGCGATCAGAGCGTGTCGCCCCCCGCCGAGCCCGCTGCCGGGAGCCCCTTCCGCCGCACGTGGCGGGTGCTCGGCGCCGGCTTCGCCGTCCTCTTCCTCGCACTGACCGGCATCCAGGTCGTCGGCGTGCTGTCGCTCGACTCGTCGCAGCTGCAGCGGTCCGTCCCGGCCGACGGCATCACCTCGGTGGTCATCCGCGCCGACGACGGCAGCGTCGACGTGATCGGCGGCGACTCGGAGGACGTCCGCCTCGACGCCCGGATCCGTCGGAGCCTCGTGGACCCGGACGTCGACGTCCGGCGCGACGG
>JAEYSR010000276.1 GCA_023434535.1 Actinomycetes bacterium | reverse complement strand
AGCACCGAGGTCATGAGGCCGAGCGAGCCGAAGCCCTGGGCGACGATGTCGGACTGCACGTCGCCGTCGTAGTTCTTGCACGCCCAGACGTAGCCGCCCTCCCACTTGAGCGCCGCGGCGACCATGTCGTCGATCAGGCGGTGCTCGTAGGTCAGACCGGCGGCGTTGAAGGCCTCGGCGAACTCGGCGTCGAAGACCTCCTGGAACAGGTCCTTGAACTGGCCGTCGTAGGCCTTGAGGATCGTGTTCTTGGTCGACAGGTACACCGGGTAGTTGCGCTGCAGGCCGTAGCGGAACGAGGCCCGGGCGAAGTCACGGATCGACTCGTCGAAGTTGTACATGCCCATGACGACGCCGCCGCCCTCGGGGATGTCCACGACGTCGAACTCCATCGGCTCGGAGCCGTCGGTCGGCGTGTAGGTGATGGTGACCTTGCCGGCGACGGGCGCCTTGAAGTCGGTCGCCCGGTACTGGTCGCCGTGGGCGTGGCGGCCGATGACGATCGGCTTGGTCCACCCGGGGACGAGCTTGGGGATGTTCGAGCAGATGATCGGCTCGCGGAAGACCACGCCGCCGAGGATGTTGCGGATGGTCCCGTTGGGGGAGCGCCACATCTTCTTCAGGCCGAACTCCTCGACGCGGGCCTCATCGGGGGTGATCGTGGCGCACTTCACGCCGACGCCGTACTCCTTGATGGCGTTGGCCGCGTCGATGGTGATCTGGTCGTCGGTGGCGTCCCGGGCCTCGATGCCGAGGTCGTAGTACTTCAGGTCGACGTCGAGGTAGGGGAGGATCAGCTTGTCCTTGATGAACTCCCAGATGATGCGGGTCATCTCGTCGCCGTCGAGCTCGACGACCGGGTTCTGGACCTTGATCTTCGCCATGTCTGCGTTCCTCTGTGCTCGGGATCGTGCGGATCGAACGCCCGAAAGCATACATGTTGCAGACAAGTGCTCGTGGGGCTGATCTTTCCCATCAGCCCCATGTCTCCGGAATAGTTGACGGGAATGGTCGGGTATTCGTACGGTGTCCCGCCGTGCCGCCGACGACGGCGGCACCTGGGACCGGAAGGACCGCACGATGACGAACCGACGCAGGGGCATCCTCGCCCTCGGAGCAGCCGCACTGATGCTGGTCGCCGCTGCGTGCGGTGGCAGCGACGACAGCGCGGACGGCGGCTCCGGTTCGAGCTCGGAGCCGTCCACGATCAACCTGGTCGGCTTCGCCGTGCCCGAGGCGGCCAACAAGGCGATCGCCGCGGAGTGGGCCAAGACCCCCGAGGGCGAGAACGTCGAGTTCGTCACCTCCTACGGCGCGTCGGGCGACCAGAGTCGCGCCGTCGCCGACGGGCTGAAGGCCGACTACGTCCACTTCTCGGTGCCGAGCGACGTCACCCGCCTGGTCGACGCCGGCCTGGTCGCCGAGGACTGGAACGCCGGCGAGAACAAGGGGACCGTGTCCACGTCGCTCGTCGTGTTCGGCGTGCCCAAGGGCAACCCGGACGACATCCAGGACTGGGACGACCTCATCAAGCCCGGCGTGGAGATCGTGACGCCCAACCCGGCGTCGTCGGGCGCCGCCCGTTGGAACGCCCTGGCGGCCTGGGGTCAGGTCATCGCCAACGGCGGCACCGAGGCCGACGCGCTCGAGTACGTGACCAAGCTCTACGGCAACGTCGTGTCGCTCCCGAACAGCGGCCGCGACGCCACCACAGCGTTCACCAGCGGCACCGGCAACGTCTTCCTCACCTACGAGAACGAGGCCATCCTCGCCCGCCAGAACGGCGAGGACTTCGACTACGTCATCCCGGAGACCACTCTGCTCATCGAGAACCCGGGCGCGGTGCTCGAGGACGCGACTCCCAAGGCGACCGAGTGGCTCGACTACGTGCTGAGCAAGGACGGGCAGACCCAGTTCGCGCTCAAGGGCTTCCGTCCGCTCGAGTCGGCGGGCGTCGAGGTCGACGAGGTCGAGGGCGCCAACGACCCGTCGGACCCGTTCCCGCCCGTCAAGAACCTGCTCACGGTGCAGGAGGACTTCGGCAGCTGGGGTGACCTGTCCAAGAAGTTCTTCGAGGAGAACACCGGGATCATCACCAAGGTCATCGCGGAGTCCGGGAAGGCGCAATGACCTCTGCGGTCGCCGACCCGCCGGTCGCGGAGCCGAGCTCGACCAGGGCCGGCCGGCCGGCGCGGTGGCGCCGGCCGGCGGCCGACGGCCGGTTGGGGCTGGTCTCGGGCATCGGGCTCGGCGTCACGCTGCTGTGGTTCAGCATCCTGGTGCTCATCCCGCTCGCGGCGGTCGTGGGTGTTGCCGCCTCCGGCGGGTGGAGCGAGTTCTGGGCGACGATCACCAACGAGCAGACCTTCTCCGCCATCCGGCTGACGCTCGGAACGGCGGTGATCGTGACCGTCCTCAACGTGTTCACCGGCACCGCGATCGCCTGGGTCCTGGTCCGCGACAAGTTCTGGGGCAAGTCGTTCTTCGACGTGCTCATCGACATCCCGTTCGCCCTGCCGACGATCGTCGCCGGCCTGGTCCTGCTGTCGCTGTACGGCCCGACGAGCCCGTTGGGCGTCGACGTGTCCAACACCCGCATCGCCGTCGGCCTGGCCTTCCTGTTCGTCACGCTTCCGTTCATCGTGCGGACCGTGCAGCCGGTCCTGCAGGAGCTGGACCGCGACGTCGAGGAGGCCGCTGCGTCGCTCGGCGCCAGCCGCTTCACCACGTTCCGGCGCATCATCCTCCCGGCCATCACCCCAGCGATCGCTGCCGGCGCAGCTCTCAGCTTCGCCCGGGGTGTGAGCGAGTACGGCTCGCTCGTCCTGCTGTCGGGCAACCGCCCGTTCTCGACCGAGGTCACCTCGGTCCGCATCCTGTCCAGCCTGGAGAACGACAACCGGGCCGGCGCCGCAGCGGTGGCCACGGTCCTCCTCCTGGTGTCGCTCCTGGTCATCGTGGCGATCGACCTGCTGCAGCGGAGGTTGGTCCGCCGTGGCTGACATCTCCCTGATCGACGTCCCGCACCGCGGTCCCGACGACGACGAGCGGATCGACGAGCCGTCGCCCGACAGCCGCTCGGCCCGAGGTCGGCGGGCCCGCACCGGAGCCCGGTCCCGTCAGCGCAAGGGCATCGGCACATATGCGCTGCGCATGTTCGTCGTGGTCTACCTGTTCTTCCTGGTGGCGTGGCCGGTGTCGCTCGTGGCCCAGCGCACGTTCGACGGCGGGCTCGACAACCTGCGTGACGTGCTGAGCGATCCCGAGGTCACGTCCGCTCTGCGGCTGACGGTCGTCGTCGCGATCGCCGCGGTCGTCATCAACACGGTGTTCGGCGTGGCCATGTCGATCCTCCTGGTCCGCTACGAGTTCCGGGGCAAGCGACTGCTGAGCGCCCTGGTCGACCTGCCTCTCGCCGTGTCGCCGATCGTCGTCGGCCTCTCGCTCGTCCTGGTCTACGGGGGCCGGCAGGGCTGGTTCGGCCCGGCTCTGGAGTCGGCCGGCTTCCAGGTCATCTACGCCACGCCGGGCATCATCATGGCGACCGTCTTCGTGGCGCTGCCCCTGGTGATCCGCGAGGTGGTCCCGGTGCTGGAGGAGATCGGCACCGACGCCGAGCGCGCTGCCCACACCCTCGGCGCCAACGCCTGGCAGACGTTCTGGCGGATCACCTTCCCGGCCATCCGCTGGGCGGTCGTCTACGGCGTCGTCCTCAGCCTGGCCCGATCGCTCGGCGAGTTCGGCGCCGTGAAGGTCGTGTCGGGCAACCTGCTCGGCAAGACCCGCACCGCCACGCTCGTGGTGGAGGAGAAGTACCTCAACTTCGACAAGGGCGGGGCCTACGCCACCGCGTTCCTGCTGGCGCTCGTGTCGGTCGCCTGCATCGTCGTCGTGGCGATCATCCGACCCGACACCTCCGACGACAAGGACGCGTCGTGACGCACATGGACCGCAGGACGAGCCGCACGGCGAACCATCGCCCGAGCCCCGCACGAGGAGTCGCCCGATGAGCATCAAGGTCTCCCACATCGACAAGCGCTTCGGCGACTTCGTGGCGCTCGACGACGTGTCGGTCACCATCCCCAGCGGCCAGCTGACCGCGCTTCTCGGGCCGAGCGGCGGGGGCAAGTCGACGCTGCTGCGGATCATCGCCGGGCTCGAGGTCCCCGACGGCGGGACCGTCGACATCGAGGGCACCGACGCCACCTACCTGTCGCCCCAGCAGCGTGACGTCGGTTTCGTCTTCCAGCACTACGCGGCCTTCAAGCACCTGTCGGTGTACCGCAACGTCGCCTTCGGCCTGGAGATCCGCAAGCGGCCGAAGGACGAGATCAGGGCCCGGGTGACCGAGCTGCTGGAGCTGGTGCACCTGGACCAGTTCGCCGACCGCCTCCCGGCACAGCTGTCGGGCGGCCAGCGCCAGCGGATGGCGTTGGCCCGGGCGCTTGCCGTGGAGCCCAAGGTGCTCCTGCTCGACGAGCCGTTCGGCGCCCTCGACGCCAAGGTCCGCAAGGAGCTGCGCGACTGGCTCCGCAAGCTCCACGACGACGTGCACGTGACGACGGTCTTCGTCACCCACGACCAGGAGGAGGCGCTCGAGGTCGCGGATGAGATCGTCGTGATCAACGAGGGGCGCATCGAGCAGATCGGCACCCCGGACCAGCTCTACGACGAGCCGGCCAGCACGTTCGTCATGTCCTTCCTCGGTCCGGTGACCCGGATCGGCGGCCACTTGATCCGGCCCCACGACGTCGAGCTGCACCTGACCGATCCCGGCGACGGCGCTCCCGGGGGCACGGTCGAGCGGATCACCCGCGTCGGCTTCGAGGTGCGCCTCGACGTGTCGACGCCCGACGGCACCGTCATCGTCACCCAGACCCGGCCGCAGTTCCTCCGCCTGGGCGTGGCCGAGGGTGCGGCGGCATGGGTCCGTCCGGAGCCCGGTGCTGCGACGGTCCCGGCGCTCGAGGCCGCTCTCGCCTGAGCCGCCGGCGGCGCCTGCCGGCGATCTTCGGGTCGAGACCACGAATCCTTGCGCGGCGCGACCCCTATATCGGGGGCGTGGCCAACCGGTCGGCGGTCCTGGTCAGAGCTCGGGGCGGCAGGGGCCGGTGCCGAGGGCGTACAGGCCCTGGAGGTCGCCCGGCCCCCACTCGGTGGTGCCGAGGGTGGCCTCGGGGTTCATGAGCTGGCTCGGGTCCTCGACGTGGACCAGGCCGACGACGTGTCCGAGCTCGTGCTGGATGACCGCTCGGACCTGGGTCCGGACCTCGGGGGACTCCAGGCCGATCGACAGCTGCGGTGCGTCGAGGACGACGGAGCCGGTCACGCTGGTCATCTCGTCCTCCGAGTAGCCGAGCGACAACGGGCCGCCCTGACCCGCCGTCGCCCCGGCCAAGGCCGGCACCGCCTCGGGTGTCGACCACGTGATCAGCACCGGCGCCCAGCGGTCGCCGTAGCGGTCGGGCTGGAACGGCGCCCGATCCTCGCTCCACGTCTCGTCGGTGAGGCCGTCGTCGACGAACTGCAGGCCGGTTGCGGCGGAGGTGCGGGCGATCGCGTCCTGGACGAGGACGTCGCCGTCGGGCGGCTGGCCGGCCGGGTTGACCACGTAGTGGATCGGTCGGCACGGGTCCCACGTGACGGGCGACCCGTCGCTCTGCGTCGAGCCGAACTTGTAGGAGCTCGACTCGGCGGTCGGTGTCGACGGCGTCGCGAGCGGCGTCTCGGACACGTCCGCAGGCACCGACGGCCAGTCCGACGGACGCCGCACCTCGGGCGATCCGGCCACGGACTCCTGACCTCGACCGACCGAGAAGTACACCGCGGCGGCCACGAACATCACCACGACGAGGGGGGCGAGCCACCGGGCATGGCGGGAGCTCCGCGTCCGCTTCTGCTCGAGCCGTCGATCGCGCTCGGCGAGGTACCGGGCGTGAGCCTGCTCCTCGGTGATCCGGCGCTGGAGGTCGGCCTGACGTGCGGCGCGCTGGCGCTCGGCGTAGCTGGGCTCCCGAGGCGCCTCGGACGCGGACATCTCGTCCATCTGCTCCATGAACCGGCGCAGGGCGTCGTCGAAGTCGTCGTCGTCCGACCCTGCTCCCACGCCGTCGAGGGTACCGACCGATCGGGCGCCAGCGTTCTTCGGGTGGAAACCGCGAAACTCTGTGCGGCGCGACCCCTGTATCCGTGGTGAGGGCGGGCTCAGACGTCGGGGAAGCAGTCGCCGCCGCCCAGGAGGGACAGGCCCTCGAGGTCGCCCGGACCCCAGTCGGTGTTCTGCTCGGGGAGCGACTCGGTGTGCATCAGCTGCGTCGGGTCGTCCACGTGGTCGAGCCCCACGACGTGTCCGAGCTCGTGCTGGATCAGCGCCCGGACCGCCGTCCGTCCCGGCTCTGTGAGCGCGGTCTCCGCCAGCGACGCGTCGAGCACGATGGACCCGCTCACGAACACGAAGTCCTCCGAGCCCGGCGGCCGCACGGCGCTCGACCCGCCCTGGCCGGCGACCGATCCCGCCAGCACCGGGGCGGCCGACTCGTGGGCCCAGGTGATGAGCACGGGCGCCCAGCGGTCGCCGTAGCGGTCCGGCTGGAACCGGTCCCGGGTCCGTGTCCAGTGCTCGTCGGTGGTGCCGTCGTAGCTGAAGGTGAGCCCGGTGGCCGCAGCGGTCCGGGCGACGGCGTCCTCGACGAGCTCGTTCCCGTCGGCCGGCCCGTCCTTCGGGTTGACCACGTAGTGGATCGGCCGGCACGGGTCCCACGCCACCGGTGAGGTGCCGTCGGCCTGCGTCGCCACGAAGCGGAACGGTCCGGATCCCGACGTGACGACGGGAGGGGAGCCGAGCGGCACGGTCCACTCCTCGGCGGGAGCCGCGGGCCAGTCGTCCGGGCGTGGTGCCGAGGACCCGAGCTCGCCGGTGTCGTCGCCGCCGCACGCCGTCGGCAGCACTCCGAACACGCCGACGGCGATCACGAGCGCGGCGGAGCGGAGGATCTGCCGGCCCGTGGTGCGCCGAGGCGACATCACTGCCCGACAACGTACCGGTGCCGAGGTGCGCCCTCCGGCCGCCGAGCTGCGGGGCACGCCGGGGAGCGAGCGGCCGCTCGCCGCTGCCAGGAGGCCGCCCTCGCCGTTCGGGTCCCCTTTCGTCGTTCGGGCCCGCTCGGTCGTCCGGAGCCCGCCCGGGCCGCGGGACACGGAGCGACGCGGCGGGAGTACGCTCCGGAGAGAACTTGACGGTTCGGTCAAGTTCGGTCCGAGCCGAGCACCACATCCCAGGGGGACCAGTGAAGGTCTACGAGAACTTCTACATCAACGGCGAGTGGGTGCCCTCCAGCGGCACCGAGACCATCGACGTCACCGACTCCGCCACCGAAGAGGTCATCGGCCGCGTGCCCCAGGGCACCGCGGCGGACGTCGACGCTGCCGTCGCCGCCGCCAAGGCCGCGTTCGACAGCTGGTCCCAGACCCCGGTCGACGTACGGGCCAAGTACCTCCGCGACATCGGCGGCGCGCTCGCCCTGCGCTTCGACGACATCGTGGACACGATCTCCTCCGAGGTCGGCTCGCCGAAGACCTTCGCCCAGATGGTCCAGGCCGGCCTCTCCCTCGGCGAGTGGGAGTCCTTCGCCAAGCTGGTCGAGGACTACGCCTGGGAGGAGCAGGTCGGCAACAGCCTCGTCGTCCGCGAGCCCATCGGCGTCGTCGGCGCCATCACGCCGTGGAACTACCCGCTGTACCTGATCATCTGCAAGGTGGTCCCGGCCCTGGCCGCCGGCTGCACCGTGGTCCTCAAGCCGTCCGAGGTCACCCCGCTCAACGCCTACATCCTCACGGAGGTGCTGGACGAGGTCGGCCTGCCCAAGGGCGTGTTCAACATGGTCGTCGGCACGGGCCCCGAGGTCGGCGCGGCCATCTCCGGCCACGACGACGTGGACATGGTCTCGTTCACCGGCTCGGGTCGGGCCGGCGCCGAGGTCACCAAGGCCGCTGCGCCGACCGCCAAGCGGGTGGGCCTCGAGCTGGGCGGCAAGTCCGCCAACATCGTGCTCGACGACGCCGATCCGTCGGCCGTCGCTCTCGGCGCCGTGTTCGGTTGCTACATCAACTCCGGCCAGACCTGCTCGGCGCTCACCCGCCTGCTGGTCCCCGAGTCCCGGGCCCAGGAGTACATCGACGCCGTCGTCGAGGAGGCCTCCAAGGTCGGCCTGGTCGACCCCAAGGCCGACGAGCCCGACCTGTTCCACAACCTCGGCCCGCTCTCGTCGAAGGCGCACCAGGAGCGTGTGCGCACCTTCATCCAGAAGGGCATCGACGAGGGCGCCACGCTCGCTCTCGGTGGACCGGAGCAGCCGGACGGCTTCGAGAAGGGCTACTACGTGAAGCCCACGGTGTTCACCGACGTCACGCCCGACATGACGATCGCCCAGGAGGAGATCTTCGGCCCGGTGCTGTCGATCCTCACCTACACCGATGAGGACGATGCGGTCGAGATCGCCAACGGGACCGTGTACGGCCTCGCCGGTGCGGTCCAGTCGGCCGACGTCGAGCGGGCCAAGGGCATCGCCCGCCGTCTGCGCACCGGTCAGGTCGACGTCAACGGCGCGCCGTTCAACACCGAGGCGCCGTTCGGCGGCTACAAGCAGTCGGGCAACACCCGCGAGCGCGGTCGCTGGGGTCTCGAGGAGTTCCTCGAGACCAAGTCGATCCAGCTCCCCGTCTGATCCGCTGACCCGCTCAGCGATATAGGGGTCGCGCCGCACAAGGATTCGCGGTCTGGACCCTCAGATCCTGACGACGGTGCCCGGGCCGAGCGCCCGGGCACCGTCGCGTCCGTCCACCCACCGTTCCCGCGACGTTCACCTGAACCTCCATCGGAGTTCAGCTGGGTCCGGTGGAATGGCTCCATGGGACGGGAGTGGGCGTCGGCATCGGGGACTCTTCCCAGCCGTTCCCGGCACCGACGCCCCTTCCGCCCCGTGCTGGTCGCCGTCCTCCTCCCGTTCGCCCTGGCGACCGTGGCCGCGGCGTGCGCCCCGCCGCCTCCGGTCTGCCCGCCGTCGATCCGGGAGGCCCAGCGGGACGCGTTCGTCCGCAACGGCGGCGAGTGGAACGACCAGGTCGCGTGGCTGTTCGGCTGGTTCTGGTCCGAGCCCTCGAACTGCGTGGAGCCCGAGCCGGAACCCGAGCAGCCCACACCGGTGGTGCCCGAGGCCCCGCTGGCCGTGCTGCTGCCGGTCGGCGCATCGGTGATCGGTGCAGGCGCCCTGGTCTGGACCCGTCGCCGACGCTCGGTCTCCGCGGCCTGACCGTCGTCGGCGGGGCTGCCCGACCGCGACCTCGGGCGTGAGCGACCAACGAGTGGTCTGTGGTGCCCAAGTTCGGTGGGGAGATCTCCGGCAATCCGGTGGGAGCTCCTTCGAGGGGCGAAGTAGGTTGGAAGGCCGCCCGCCCTCCTGACGTTGCAGGTCCCGGTGACCCTTCTCGCTCCAGAACCAGACGCTGCGCCCGGCGACGAGGCGCCCCTCGACCCGGCCGTAGACGCCGGGTCCGGTCCGTCGATCACCCGCAAGGGCCTGTCGGTGCTCGGTCGGTTCATCCGCCTGCACCCGGGACCGTTCGCCATGTCGCTCGTCGGCGGCGTCGGCTGGGCGATCATCGTCGTGGCGGCCAGCTACGTGCTCGGGCGCGTCACCGACGAGGTCATCACCCCGGCCTTCACCGACGAGGGCATCCCGGCGTCGACGGTGTGGTGGGCGGTCGGCGCTCTGTTCCTCGTCGGCCTGGCCCGCGGCATCTCGGTCGGCATCCGCCGCTGGTTCGGCTCGCTCACCGAGGCCCGGACCCAGCGCTCCCTGCGGATCGGAGTGGTCGAGCGGCTCCTGACGATGCCGTTGGCCAGCTACCGCAAGCGCCCGACGGGCGAGCTGCTGGCCAACGCGGACGTCGACGTCACGACCTCGTCGAACGTCCTGATGCCGCTGCCGTTCTCGCTCGGCGTGGTGGCGCTCATCGCCATCTCCCTGGTCAGCCTGTTCCTGGCCGATCCGGCCTTCGGGATCGTGGCGCTCCTGCTCTTCCCGACCCTGACCTGGCTCAGCCGTTGGTACACCAACCGGGTGCACGAGCCCGCCGCGCTGGTGCAGGCCCGACTGGGCGACGTCAGCTCGATCGCGCACGAGAGCTTCGACGGCGTGCTGGTCGTGAAGACGCTCGGCCGGGAGGCGGAGGAGCAGGCCCGCTTCGACGCCGCCGCCGACCGTCTGCGCAGCCAGCGTCTGGTCGTCGCCCGGCTGACGGCGTCCTTCGAGCCGCTCCTCGACATGCTCCCGAACCTCGGCACGGTCGTGCTCCTGCTCGCCGGCGCGTGGCGCATCGACCACGGCGCCGCCACCCCCGGCGACCTGGTCCAGGCCGTCGCGCTGTTCGGCTGGCTGGCCTTCCCCATGCGCATCGTCGGGTTCATGTTCGAGTCCATCCCGCGGGCGGTCGTGTCGATCGAGCGGGTCGACGACCTCACGGCGGAGCCCGTCGATCCCTCGGTCGAGCAGCCCGACGACGTCCAACCCGCAGCTCACCTCCCCGAGGGCCCGCTGGGCCTGGAGCTCGACGACGTGTCGTTCGAGTACGGCGACGCGACGGTCCTCGACGACGTCACGTTCCGGGTCGAGCCGGGCGAGGTGGTGGCCCTGGTCGGATCGACCGGCGCAGGGAAGTCCACTCTGGCGCAGCTGCTCGTGCGCCTCGACGAGCCGACCGGCGGTCGCATCCTCGTGGGCGGGGTCCCGGTCGAAGCGCTGGACCCGGGCGAGCTGCGCAGCGCGGTGTCGCTGGCCTTCCAGGAGTCGTACCTGTTCGCGGCTCCCGTCAGGGAGAACGTCACGCTCGGTCGGGGAGTGGACGACGACACCACGTCCGATGCGCTCGACCGCGCCCGGGCCGCCCGGTTCGTCGGTCGACTGCCCGAGGGTGCGGAGACGATCGTCGGCGAGCGCGGCGTCACGCTGTCGGGCGGACAGCGCCAGCGCGTCGCTCTCGCCCGAGCGCTGGCGGGCGCTCCCCGGGTGCTCGTGCTTGACGACGCGACCTCGGCGGTCGACCCGGTCATCGAGGCGGAGATCCTCGGCGGACTGCGGCAGGGCGACACGACCATGGTCGTGGTGGCGCACCGGCTGTCCACGATCCTGCTGGCCGACAAGGTCGTGCACCTCGACCAGGGTCGGGTCCGCAACGTCGGCACCCACCGCGACCTGCTGGCCGACCCCGAGTACTCGGCGCTGGTGACCGCGTACGAGGACGAGGCGGAGCTCGACCCCGTCGAGCAGGACCTCGAGGACCGCGCCGGCCCGTCGGTGGCCTCGGGTGACGACGAGGGGACGGACTGATGCCGATCCGACCCAACTCTCCCGACGACGAGGACGACGCCCAGCCGATCAAGGCCATGGAGGTCCTCCGCGACGGCGTGCGCACCACGCCGGAGCTCAAGAAGGGCTTCGCCGCGTCGCTCAGCTTCGCGATGGTCATCGCCCTCGGCCGCCTGGTCGTGCCGATCGCCATCCAGCAGATCCTGGACAAGGGGATCTCCGACGGCAGCCCCGACTGGCCGTTCGTCGTCTGGACGTGCGCGGCTGCGGCGGCGGCGATCGTCGGTCTGGCCGTCCTGAACCGCATCACCTACTTCCGCCTCATGACGACCGCGGAGAACGTCCTCTACGGCCTGCGCACCCGTGCCTTCGCCCACGTGCACCGGCTGTCCATCAGCCACCACAACGAGGCCAAGAAGGGAGTGCTCGTCTCCCGCGTCACCTCCGACATCGAGACGCTCGCCCAGTTCGCGTCGTGGGGCGCGGTGAGCTGGGCGGTGAACACCACGATGATCGTGGTCGCGCTGGCGATGACGGCCATCTACAGCTGGCAGCTCGCTCTGGTCATCATCGCCGTCCTCACTCCCGTCCTGCCCATCATGCGACTGGTACAGAGCCGCCAGCTCACCGCCTACGACAACCTCCGGACCAGCGTGGGCGACACCCTGTCGGAGATCTCCGAGACGGTCGGCGGCATCCGGGTCATCCGTGCCTACGGCGACGTCGGCGCCGCCCGTCGGCGGCTCATGGGTCGCATCGACAAGCAGTACCGGGCGCAGGTCCGCGCCCGGTTCTTCTTCGCCATCATGTTCCCGGTCTCCGACCTGTTCAGCGGCCTGGCACTCGCCGCCGTCGTCGGCGTCGGTGTGTGGTGGGGTCCGGGCTGGGGGCTGCAGGCCGGCACGCTCGTGGCCTGCCTGTTCCTGACCAATCTGATCGTCCAGCCGGTCGCGGAGCTGGGCGAGGTGCTCGACCAGACCCAGACCGCACTCGCGGGGTGGCGCAAGGTGCTGCGCCTGATGGACGAGCCGATCGAGGTCGTGGAGCCGGTCGGCACCGCCGCGGTGAACCTGCCGACGGGCGCACTCGACGTGACGGTCGAGGACGTCGAGTTCGAGTACGAGCCGGGCCACCCGGTGCTGCACGGCGTGTCGCTGGCGCTCCCCGCCGGCATCAACGCGGCGATCGTCGGCGAGACGGGATCGGGCAAGACGACCATGGCCAAGCTCCTGACCCGCCTGGCCGACCCGACCGCCGGTCGCGTGCTCCTGGGCGGGGTCGACCTGCGCGACGTGGCCAAGGAGTCCCGCTCCCACGCCGTGCGGTTGGTCCCCCAGGACGGGTTCCTGTTCGACACGACGGTCGCGGAGAACGTCCGCATGGGCCGCCCCGATGCCACCGACGACGAGATCGCCGACGCGTTCGAGGCCCTGGGCCTCGGTTGGTGGGTCGACACGTTGCCCGAGGGCCTGGTCACGCCGGTGCGCGAGCGCGGCGAGGCCCTGTCGGTGGGGGAGCGCCAGCTCGTGGCCCTCGCCCGGGCCCAGCTCGCGGACCCGGGTCTGCTGATCCTGGACGAGGCCACCTCCGCGGTGGATCCGGAGACCGAGCGGGCGCTGGCCGAAGCGCTGGCCAAGCTCGCGGCCGGGCGCACGACGGTGTCGATCGCCCATCGCCTCTCCACCGCAGAGGCGGCCGACATCGTCGTGGTGTTCGACGCCGGCGAGATCGTCCAGATGGGGCCACACGCCGAGCTGGTCGCCGAGGGCGGGGTCTACGGCCGCCTCTACGAGAGCTGGATCGGCAACACCCGCGCCGCCTGACACCGGACACCACCGCCGACGCCCGTGTGCCCAGGCCCGGGTCGGATCGCTCGGTTCCTCATCAATCGGGGTGGGTGACCGATGGTTCACCATGGAGAACCTGGAGGGAAGCAGGCGGACGATCGCGCGCGGTGCGCTGCGGGCGCTCGCCGCCACAGCGGTGATCGCTGCGGGGATCGTGCTGCCGACGTCGAACGCCTCGGCCGCCGGCTCGTACGTGGTCGACACCGAGGACGACGCGGTGGACGCCGTCCCGGGTGACGGGGTCTGCGCCGATTCCATCGGGCGGTGCACACTCAGAGCCGCGGTGCAGGAGGCGAACGCGTCGACGGGGAGCACCACGATCACGTTCGACGCGTCGGTGACCAAGCCCATGCTCACGCTGGCGGGAGGGTCCGACGACGACGGTCGCGACGACGTCGGAGATCTCGATGTGCTGGCCGGGACCACCATCGCTCTCGTCGGCAACCAGGTGAACCCCAACCAGTTCACGACCATCGGGGCGAACGCGCTCGGGGACCGTCACTTCGAGGTCCGCTCCGGCGCCCAGCTGGACCTGGTCGACGTGTCGCTCTACGACGGCCACAGCTCGGGCGACGGCGGATCGATCCTTACCTCAGGCAGCGTCTCGATCACCAACTCCTCCACGGCGGACTTCGACGACCAGCTCGTCGCGATCGGCTCCAGCGAGGCCGACGGCGACGGCGGCGCGGTCGCGGTCCGCTCCGGCGGCTCGCTCGTGGTGAAGAACTCCTCGAACGCCCCCACCTCCGGGAGCCGTGTCGACCTCCAGGGCAACACGGCGGTGGGAAGCGGCGGCGCCATCGTCAACGACGGCTACGTGGAGATCGTCGGGACCTCCGCGATGGGCCTGCCGTCTCACGACGTCTACGTCGACACGAGCTCGGCCGGCGTGGCCGGCGGCGGTGTGGCGAACAGGTCCGGGACCTTCGTGCTGGGCTGCCGCTCCGCCGTGCGGTTCTCCTCCGCCCCGATCGGCGGCGACGTGCACAACGAGTCGCAGTTCACGCTGATCGGCGGGTCCGTCGACGGCGGGGCGGCGGGTGCTGGCGGAGGCCTGTACAACGCCGCCTCCGGAGCCGTCACGATCAAGGACGGTTGCAACGCCGCGCAGTTCGGCCGCAGCTGGTCCGCAGGATCCGGAGGGCAGATCCTGAACCTCGGCGACGTCGTCATCGGTGAGAGCGCGACAGCGGTCGTGACGGGAGGTGCGTCGTCGATCGACGCGTCCCGCACCGTAGAGGCGGTGGACGGTGGCGGGCTCGCGCAGGCAGGCGGCACCTTCACCGTCGACGGCTCGTTGCAGATCGACGCCGTCGCCGCGTCCGGACGTGGTGGCGGCATCGACGTGACCGGAGGGACCTTCACGACCGGGGCCGCCGGCGCCGTCGGAATCCGATCATCGACAGCGTCGAGCGGAGGAGGCCTTTCGGTGAGCGGCGGGACCGTCGACCTCGCCGTTGCGTTGATGGGGAACTCGGCGACGGGCGACGGCGGCAACCTCGAGGTGTCGGCCGGCGACGTCACGCTCCGCGGCCCGAGCTCCCTGATCGAGGGGTCGGCCGTCGACGGCGGCGGCGCGCTGGTCTCCGGAGGCCGGCTCGGCGCGGTGAACACCACCTTCGCCGCCAACGCCGCGTCGGGCGCCGGAGGCGCCCTGCGAGCGACGGGCGGGACCACCACGCTGCGCCACGTGACGGTGGCGGAGAACAGCTCCGGTGTGTCGGCGCAGGCTCCCGGATCGGTGGTGCTGCAGCGGTCGCTCCTGGCGGACAACGGCGGCCAGTCGTGCAGCGGCGGTCCCGGCACGATCACGGTGGGCGACTTCAACGTCTCCGACGACGGGAGCTGCCAGCCGACCGGCACCGACCTCACCGATCCCTCCCGGATGCCCGACGTGGCTGACAGGCTGCAGGGCGACGTCGTCGTCGACGACCGGACCTACGTGGAACCGCTCGAGGGCAACCCGGCGATCGACTTCGTCACCGACGGGGGCTGCGGCACGCCGGCCACCGACCAGATCGGCGGCGTCCGGCCCACGGACGGCGACGGCGACGGCACGGCGGCGTGCGACGCAGGAGCGATCGAGGCCGGCGCGACGACGGTTCAGCAGTCGATCTCGGGCACCGTGAGCTGGGAGCCGACCCGAGCGCCGCTCGAAGGCGCGTGCGCGATCGCGCTCCGGACCGACGACGACCAGGACGCGGTGCAGGCCGTCACCGGTGCCGACGGTGCCTATCAGCTCGACGTCCCGGCCGGCGTCTACCTGGTCGCGTTCTACATGCCGCAGGTGGTCCCCGGAGGGGGCTGCGACACCGAGCCGGACTTCTCGCGGGCCCAGCCGGAGTGGTACCGCAACCTGCCGGTGGTGTTCGACGACGACGGCGACGTGCAGTTCCCGGACCCGGACGAGGTGACGCTCCTCACGGTCACCGACGAGACGATCTCCGGGATCGACGCCTGCATGGGACCAGGTCCTGGCGCCGGGGCCGACGCCCCGTGCCCGAGTCCGGTGGTCGCGTCGCCACCGACCTCGGCCGCGCCGGCGACCGCAACGCCCGCGGCCGCTGCGGGTCCGGCGAACGCGTCAGCCGGGACGGCAGCGACCGGCGCCGGCGGAGTCGGACGTGCCCCGAGCCCGGCACCGCTCGCACTGACCGGAGCTCCGATCGCCCTGCCGCTGCTCCTGGGGACGATCCTGCTGGCCTGCGGTGTCGTGCTCCTCGTCCGCAGCCGTCCGGGCGGCATCGGTCCCACACGCACCCGCTGACGACTCCCGACCTCACCTCGATCGGCGGTCGCCGATCGTGCCCGACCGCTTTTCGGCCGGCCGTGGGTACCGTCGAACCATGAGCGACTCGACCCGCCGCCGTCTGAACATCGTGGTGCTCGTGATGGCCGTGGGCCTGACCGTGGTGAACGTCGTGGACCTCGCCAACGGCGATGCATCCGCCTGGGTGTGGATCGGTCTCGGGTGCTGGCTGTTCGTCGCCTTCTGCAGCGCCTACGAGCTCGCGACGCACAAGCGCCTCCACGTCTGATCGGTCCGGCGCGTTTCGACCTGCCCGGAAGGCGGTCCTAACGTGCGGACGTACCCCTCAGACCCGGACGCGTGAGATCCGGGCGTCGCCGGCACGGCCGGTGAGAACCCAACAACCGGGAGGATCCCTGTGGCCAACGAGCCCATCCGCGTCGCCGTCACCGGAGCAGCTGGCCAGATCGGCTATTCGCTGCTCTTCCGCATCGCCAGCGGCGCCATGCTGGGCCCGGACCAGCCCGTGATCCTCCAGATGCTCGAGATCACGCCCGCCCTCGGTGCCCTGCACGGAGTGGCCATGGAGCTCGAGGACTGCGCCTTCCCGCTGCTGGTCGACATGGTCGAGACCGACGACCCGGACGTGGCCTTCGGCGACGCCGGCGTGGCGCTGCTCGTCGGAGCGATGCCCCGCAAGGCCGGCATGGAGCGCTCGGACCTGCTGTCCGCCAACGGCGGGATCTTCAAGCCGCAGGGCGAGGCGCTGAGCCGCTCCGCGAAGAAGGACGTGAAGGTCCTCGTCGTCGGCAACCCGGCGAACACCAACGCGCTCATCGCCATGAGCAACGCGGCCGACCTCGATCCGGGTCGCTTCACGGCGATGACCCGCCTGGACCACAACCGGGCCATGGCGCAGATCGCCGGCAAGCTCGACGCCCCGGTGGCCGACGTCACGAAGATGACGATCTGGGGCAACCACTCGACCACCCAGTACCCCGACCTCTTCCACTGCGAGGTCGGCGGCCGCAACGCGGCCGAGGCCGTCGGCGACCAGGCGTGGATCGAGGACGACTTCATCCCGACGGTGGCCAAGCGCGGGGCGGCGATCATCGACGCCCGCGGCGCCAGCTCGGCCGCCTCGGCGGCCAACGCGGCGATCGACCACGTCCGCAGCTGGCACCTCGGCACGCCCGAGGGCGACTGGGTGTCGATGGGCATCCCGTCGGACGGCTCGTACGGCGTGCCCGAGGGGATCATCTCGAGCTTCCCGTGCACCTGCTCGGACGGCGAGTACTCGATCGTCCAGGGGCTCGAGATCGACGACTTCTCCCGGGCCAAGATCGACGCCTCGGCCGCCGAGCTCCAGGAGGAGCGCGACGCCGTCGCCGAGCTCGGCCTGATCTGACGTCCTGACGCTCCGACCGAACTGGCGGTCACGTTCCCGGCCCTGGCCGGGGACGTGACCGCCAGTTGCGCGTTCTGGTGGTGACCTGAGGCGAGCACCGAAGATATTGCCCGCCGTTCACCCGCGGTTCAGCGTCCCCACGTTCGCGGTTCAACTGGCTCCGCCAACGTGGCGCCGTGGCCGTCGTCCAGGACCCAGCGTCCTTCCCGGGAGGTGGGTCCTTCCCCACGGGTCAGCCGGTCCCGTCCGGTGGACCATCCGACGCTGATCGCCCGCGCGTCCTGACGCCGACGTTCACGAGGGGGGACCGCACGTTCCGGGGGATCTGCACCGCGGCAGCCGCGGTCAGCCTGGTCATCATCGTCAGCACGACGGTGTTCCTGTTCGCCAAGTCCGTCCCCGCCGTGTCGAGCACCGGCATCAAGGACTTCTTCACCACGAGCGAGTGGTCACCGGCCGACGACCACTACGGGGTGTTCGGCCTGCTCGTCGGCACCGTGATCATCGCCGTCATCGCCCTCGTCGTCGCGGTGCCCGCCGCGATCGGCCTGGCCCTGTTCATCAACGAGTACGCGCCGCACCGGGCTCGCAAGGTCCTGGTCGGCTCGGTCGACCTCCTGGCCGCCATGCCCAGCCTGATCTTCGGCATGTGGGGCTTCTTCGCGCTGCAGGGCCCGCTGGTCGGCGTCGCGAAGTGGCTGAACCAGCACCTCGACGCCCTTCCGTTCTTCCGCCTGTCCGAAGAGGGTGCCTCCCTGTCGAGGTCCAGCTTCATCGTCGGGATGGTCGTGGCGATCATGATCGTGCCGATCATCACCTCGGTGTCGCGCGACGTGATGGCGCAGTGCCCCCGAGGTCTCTGCGAGGGAGCGTTCGCTCTCGGCGGGAGTCGGTGGGGGATGATCCGCGACGTCATCATCCCGTTCGGCAAGGGCGGGATCGTGGGCTCGGTGCTGCTCGGCTTCGGTCGGGCTCTCGGCGAGACGATCGCGGTCGCCCTGATCATCGCCCTCGTCTACGAGCCGAACCCCTTCGTCCTGGAGGAGGGCGGCGGCTCGATCGCAGGCCTCATCGCCGTGAAGTTCGCCGAGGCCGACGGGCTGGAGATCTCCGGTCTGATCGCCGCCGGTTTCGCGCTGTTCCTGCTGACGCTGGTCGTCAACCTGGCCGCTCGACGGATCGTCGCTCGTTCCCGGGTGGTCGGATGACGACGCTCGACGAGAGCCCGGGCCTGGACACCGCGGCCGGGTTCGACCGCTCCGGGTTCGACCGCTCGGGCTACGACGACCCGGACCTCGGCCACGTCGGGGGCGACCTCATTCCTCCGACCGGACCGGCCGGCTTCGACACGCGCTTCGACCCTCCCGTCCCGTTCGGTGGCGAGGTCGAGCAGCAGCCGACCAACCCGGCGCGCATGTCCCGCCGGGACCGCAACCAGCTCCTGGTGAGCGCGGCGGCCGGCTGCTCGGCGGCGGGCCTGCTGTGCCTCGTCATGGACTGGCGCCATCCGCTGACGTTCGCGATCTGGGCGATCCTCTGGTTCCTGCTCTGCACGTGGCTGATGGCCCGGGACACGTCGAGCCCGGTCGTGGCCACGGACCGCCTGGTCACCACCCTGGTCTGGCTCGCGGGTGTGGGAGCGGTCGCGCTCCTGGCGTGGATGGTGGCGTTCGTCGCGATCAAGGGCATCCCCGGCCTGGGCCCGGAGTTCTTCACCAACGACATGTCCGACGTCGGACCTCTGGACCCCGGAGGAGGAGCGCTCCACGCGATCATCGGGACGATCCAGCAGATCGCGATCGCCTCCGTGATCTCGATCCCGATCGGCCTGATGACCGCGGTGTACCTCAACGAGGTCAAGGGACGCATGTCGCCGGTCATCCGCTTCGTCGTCGACGCCATGAGCGGCCTGCCGTCGATCGTGGCCGGTCTCCTCATCTACACGATCATCGTCATGCCCGAGGGGTTCTCCCTCGGCTGGGGCTACTCGGGGTTCGCGGCCGGCATGGCTCTCGCCGTGCTCATGATCCCGATCATCACCCGAACCGCGGAGGAGATGCTGCGCACCGTCGACGACGGCCTCCGCGAGTCCGCGCTCGCTCTGGGGGCACCGCAGTGGAGGACGGTCGTTCGCATCGTGCTCCCCACCGCCCGGGCCGGTCTGATCACGGCATCGATCCTGGGAATCGCGCGGGCGATCGGCGAGACGGCTCCGGTGCTGCTCACCGCCCAGGGCTCCAACATCACCAACCTCAACCCGTTCTCCGGCGTCCAGGCCGACCTCCCGCTCTTCGTCTACCAGCTGCTCACCAAGAGCCAGGGCAACGAGGCCCAGCTGGGACGGGCGTGGTCGGGTGCCGTGGTGCTCCTGATGATGGTGCTCGGACTGTTCACCGCCGCCCGCTGGATCGGCGGACGCGGCGACCGCAAGCGAGGGATCCGACGATGACCGACCTGACCGCCGGCCCGTTCGGCGCGACCGCCCACCCGATGGTGCCCCCGCCGTACTCGGGACCCGTCCCGCCGGCGCCGACCCCCGACGCCGCTCCCGCATCGGCACCGGCCCCGGCACCGCCCGTCGAACCGGTGCCGACCCCGACCATCGACCTGACCGTCGCCCCGTCCGTCGCCCCGTCCCTGCCGCCGTCGGCAGTGCCCGGCCCCGTGGCCCAGGAGGCCCCGACGCCACAGGCTCCGATGCCACAGGCTCCGACGCCGCAGGCCCCGACCGCTCCGGCCCCTGCGACCGCACAGGCTCCCGGCGCAGCGTCGCGGATGGACGCGATCTCGGTCACGAGCTGGTTCGGCAAGCGCAAGGTCCTCGAGGGCTGCACGCTGAGCATGGAGCCCGGCGAGGTGACCGCTCTGATCGGTCCGTCCGGCTGCGGCAAGTCCACGTTCCTCCGTGCGCTGAACCGGATGCACGAGCTGGTCCCGGGAGCGGCGATCGCAGGGCAGATCATGCTGGACGGCGTCGACATCTACTCCGAGGAGATGAGCCCCACCGAGGTGCGACTGCGCGTCGGGATGGTCTTCCAGAAGCCGAACCCGTTCCCGGCCATGTCCATCCGGGAGAACGTGCTCGCCGGGCTGAAGCTCTCGGGGACCCAGCACCACGACCACGACGAGCTCGTCGAGACCTGCCTGCGCCGAGGCGGTCTGTGGGCCGAGGTCAAGGACCGCCTCGATGAAGGTGGCATGTCCCTGTCGGGGGGCCAGCAGCAGCGCCTGTGCATCGCCCGCTCCCTCGCCGTGCACCCCGACGTGCTCCTGATGGACGAGCCCTGCTCCGCTCTGGACCCGATCTCCACCGGCGTGATCGAGGAGACCATCCGCGAGCTGTGCCACGACATCACGATCGTGATCGTGACCCACAACATGCAGCAGGCGCAGCGGGTGAGCGACCAGTGCGCCTTCTTCCTGGTCGAGGAGCTGAACCAGCCGGGACGGATCGTCGAGCACGGTCCCACGGGCCGGATGTTCAGCAACCCGTCGGATCCGCGGACCCTCGACTACGTCTCCGGGCGGTTCGGGTGACCTCGAGCCGCTCCGGCGTGCCGGGTCGGGTCCGCCTCGCTGTCGCAGCGGCGCTCGTCGCCGCGGTGGCGGTCACCGGTTACGCCGGGTCGTCGGACCACGCCGACGCCGCACCCGCGCCACGGGCGCAGGCCCGTCCGACCGTGCGCGGCGCCGGCGCGTCGTTCCCGGCGCTCGAGATCAACCAGTGGCGCGCCGACATCGCACGACCGCCGTACAACCTGTCGATCGACTACAACGCCGCCGGGTCCACCTACGGCCGGGACCAGTTCCGGCTCGGTCTCGTGGACTTCGGCCAGAGCGACATCCCCTTCCCGCCGTACGAGATCCCCGCGCTCAACGCCACCCCCCGCAAGAGCTTCGTGTACGTGCCCGTGTCCGCCGGTGCGGTCGGGTTCATGTTCAACCTGATCGGCAGCAACGGTCAGCGCATCACCGACCTCAAGCTCACGCAGGAGACGGTGTGCCGCATGTTCACCGAGCCGGACATGTTCTGGAACGACCCGCAGGTCGTGGCCACCAACCCCGGCATCCCTCTTCCGGCCGAGAAGGTCGGCCCGGTCATCCGGGAGGACAGCTCCGGCACGAGCTACGTGCTGTCCGAGTACTGCATCGCCACGGCGCCGAACGTCTGGCGGGCCTTCATCGGTCGCGTCCAGGCCACGGCCACCTCGGCCGACGACGAGTTCATGGCCGGCCGGCCCACGTCGTCGTGGCCCAAGCTCGGCGGTCTCAAGTCGGGCTTCGCCTCGGACGGCGTCGCGTCGGTCGTTTCCTCGCCGACCGCCGGCCGCTCCACGATCTCGTACCTGGAGGCCGGCTACTCGGTGAAGCTGGGGCTGCCCGTCGCCAAGGTCCGCAACGGTGCCGGCGTGTTCGCCCCTCCGCTGCCGGCCAACTCGACCGTCGCGCTCGGCTACGCCATCCCGCAGCCCAACGGCACGTTCCTGCTGCGCTACGACGGTCCCGACCCCCGGGCGTACTTCCCGTCGACGTACTCGTACACGATCGCCCAGACCGCGGGCTTCGACCCCGCCAAGGGCGCCGTGCTCGCCACGTTCCTCTACTACGCCGTGACCAAGGGCCAGGAGCGGGCCGAGCCCCTGCTGTACTCGCGGCTGTCGTCGGTGCTGGTGAACCTGGCGCTGGACAAGATCTCCCAGATCCCCGGCGCCGGCCCCCGACCGACCGACCTGGCCGGGGCGCCGCCGCCGCCGCAGGTCCTGGGTGGCCCGGCCGCGTCCGCTCTTCCCGGCGGCGGCGGAGCGAAGGGGGGAGGTGCCGCTGCTGGGGCAGGCGGAGCGGGAGGTGCCGGGACCGACGCCGCTGCGGTCGACCCGGCAGCGGCTGCCGCGGGTGACGCCGCCGCGGTGACGGACCAGGGCTACGACCTGCAGCTGTCCGAGGACGAGGTCGCGGACCTGGCCGACAAGGTCGGTGCGACGGCCCGCAAGAAGTCGGGCACGGGCCCTCCTCTGGGCGAGGTGGTCACCTACCTCCTCCTGGGGTTCCTGCTGGTCGGTGCCGGCACGTTCATGGCGAGCGGGGTGAGGACGACGTGGCAGCGACGATGAGATCCGGCCGGAGAACGGCACCGGCCCGCGGGTGGCGCAGTGCACGGGGCTCGGTCGCCGCGGCGATCCTGCTGACCGCTCTGTGGGCCAGCCTCCCCGGAGCGGTCGATGCGGCCACCGTCCAGGCCCCCGACACGCCCATCTCGCTCAGCGGCGAGGGCACCGACTACGCCGAGATCGTCCTGCGGACGCTCGACAGCTCCGCGTCCACCTCCGAGGCGGCACCCCGCTTCGACTACATCGGCTCGAACGAGGCGGAGGGGCTCCGGGCCTTCGTCGAGGGCCGCACCGACTTCTACGTCGGAGCCCTGCCGCTCGACGAGGTCCAGCCGGGCGCCACCGATGAGTTGAAGAAGGGTGGCGGGGTGATCTCCGCTCCCTTCCAGGCCACGGGTGCCGTGCCGTTCATGTCGGGTCCGTACGGCACCGGCCTTCGCATCTGCGACCCCGGTTCGGTGCTCGACCCCGAGACCTTCGACACCGTGTGCCCCCAGCCGGTGACCTCGCTGAGTGCGGTGCGCCGCGGGACGGCCGGCGACTCGCTGCGGCTCTACCCGGAGAACATCGTCCAGCTGTTCTCGCAGTCCACCCCGTCGGACCTGTGGTTCGAGCCGAGCTTCCGCTCCCAGGCCGATCCCGCTGGCTGTCGGACCGACGACGCCGGCGAGTGCGTGCAGCGCATCGAGGCGCCGGGCGTGCCCGGACCCGTCAGCGGCGTCCGCACCGACAGCGCCGCGATCAACAAGTTCCTCCAGCAGTACCTCAAGGACGAGGACCCCGTCGCCTTCCGCAGCCGCGTGCTGGCCGACCTGCCGGACGACCAGCGCGACGGCTACGTGATCACCCCGAGGTGGCCCCGCAGCGCGCAGGCGTCGCGGTCCCCGGACTCGGGGCTGGCCAACGCGGTGCAGACCTGGACCAACTTCCAGTCCTCGGAGATCCCCAAGGGCGGCTCCATCGCCTTCGTGCACCCCCTCAAGGCCGTGAACGCCATCGCTGCGGAGGAGAAGGACGCGCTGGAGGTGCCGCCCAAGCCGGTCACCGACCTGTGGATCGCCGACTTCGTGTCCGACGGAGAGGTCCGCTCCGGCACCCCCCAGGCCATCACGAAGGCCGTCGCGGCGGGCGGCGAGACGCCGTTCTTCGCGGCGACGACGCCGGTGCCGGGTGCGTGGCCGTTCTCGTGGGTGGATCGGATCTACCTGCCCGAGCGCGGTCTCTCGGTCGACCAGACGAACGCCGCGGCCCTGATGCTGCGCCTCCAGATGACCGCGGGCCAGGTCGTGGCGGCGGGGATCTACGACGGCCAGCTGACCCGGGCCATGGTCCTCGAAGGGCTCGCTGCCGCCAACAAGGTGGTCGAGTCCAACTGCGCTGCGGCCAAGGGCGTCGTCGTCAAGGAGAAGGGTGCGGGTCCGTTCACGCCGGCCACGCTCGGTCCCGTGATGGAGGCGCTCGGCACGGTTCCGTGGTGCCAGGCGACGGCGGCCACGCCGCCGCCGGCCGCCGACACGACTCCGCTGCCGGTCGGCGTGTCCCCGAGCGATCTCACGGCCGGGTACGGCGACTACGGCTCGTACCCCTACGACTCGAGCGGCTACACGCCGCTCGGAGAGTCGTACGACGCCGCAGGCGGCGGTGGCGGCACCGGTGGCGCGGCCGGCGGAGCCGACGGTCCCGCGGCCGAGAAGGACGTGGACGACTCGGTTGAGGAGATCGCCGCCGAGATGCCGCTCGAGCTCCCGGGCAAGGGCTCCAGAGGGATGGACCGGATCGCGACCGTCGCCCTGGGTGCCGCCCTGTTCTTCGCCGCCCGGGCGATCTGGCGGGCCGGATCCCTCCAGCGGCTGATCGGCCTGTCGTCGTGACCGCACTGGACCCGACGCCGCCCGGAACGCTGCCGGACACACCTGCACCCGGCGCTCCTGCGCCCGGAACGACCGTCGGCTGGTCGCCCGTCACGCCGGGGCCGTCCGCGCCACCGGAGGAGCCGTCCCGTCGGACGTCGGGCCGCCACGTGGGTCGGCTGGTGGCCGTCCTCGTCGTCGCGACGCTGGTCGCGCTCGTCGTGATGGACATCCTCGTCGGGCGTCTGGCGTTCACCACCCGCCAGGACCACTGGGCCGGTGCGTACAACGACCCCACCGTGGAGCGGCCCGACAGGGGAGCACCGAGCATGGTGCTGCAGGTCGAGGACCTCGACGTCAGCGTCGTGGTCGCCGAGGGGTCCTCGGCGGACATCCTGAGGGGCGGACCGGGGCTCATGAGCGGCAGCCCGCTGCCCGGCGAGCCGGGGAACGCCGTCATCCTCGGACGTTCGAACCGGTTCGGCGGGCCGTTCGCCTTCCTGTCCGACGTCGGCGAGAAGACCGTCATCACGGTGCGAGAGCGCGCCGGACAGGTGGCCCGCTTCGAGGTGACCGACGTCGATGTGGTCGATGGCGACGACATCGACGACGTGATCGGCGAGAAGAAGCCGGCCGACGACGCACCGTCCACCCTGACCCTCGTCACCAGCGAGGGCGGTCCGCTCGACAGCCGTCGGAAGGTGGTCCGGGCCGAGCTCACCGGTCGGAGCGGAGGGGCGGTCGTGGCGGCGCCCTCCGCGGAGGACGGGGACGCGGCGGCGTCGACGACCACGACGGTGGCGGACGCGGCCGCCGAGGCCGACGAGGCGGGGGCCGATGCCGCGACCGTCGAGGAGGTCGATCGCGACCCGGGGACGTGGCCGTCGTCGTTCGACGTGCGGGCTCCCGCCACGATCATCATGCTGCTCGCCGGACTGGCGGTCACCGCCCTCGGGGTCGCCGCGGTGCCGGAGCTGCGACGGCGCCATCCGACCTCCACCGTCGTGGTGGTGGCCGCGCCGGCGATCGCACTGGGCCTCGTGCTCGTCCTGTTCTCGATCGACGCGGTGCTGCCGGTGACGTACTGACGCCGTCGTGCTCGGTATCGACGAGTGTGCGAACGGTGCCGAACGGTGATGATCGAACCACGGAACGGCGCCTGATTTGGGTGGAATCAGCGCGCCCCGATGTCAGGGTGAAGAGGGACTGAACACTCACCTAACAGTGCCTCTGAACCCTTGAATGCCGGAGCTCGCGACCCTGATGATCGCCTCAGGTGCGGGACGACCCGCACCGGTGATGCAATCAAAGGGAGCATGTGATGAGAAGGTTGGTCAGCAAGCTGGCCGCGTTGCTGGGGGTCATGACCCTTCTGGGCATCGCGGTCGCAGCGCCCAGCGGCGCGGCGGGGACGGCGACGGTGACGCCGAACCCCATCCCGGTGTCCACCGGGCAGGAGTTCGCGACCGTGACGGTCGACTACAACTTCGGCGCGGCGAACACCGCGGTGTTCTTCGACGTCTGCCGGAAGCTGTCGTCGGACCCGACGTTCGACTACACGCTCGACTGCGACTCGGGCGTCGCCAACGCCGCCAACGGCAGCTCCAACGGCTCCGGCTCCTACCAGCTCGAGATCGCCGTCGGTGACTCCTACA
This sequence comes from Actinomycetes bacterium, assembly GCA_023434535.1. Lineage (GTDB taxonomy): Bacteria > Actinomycetota > Acidimicrobiia > Acidimicrobiales > Microtrichaceae > Dermatobacter. Next base: position 11,631 of record JAEYSR010000276.1, on the reverse strand, counting down.
GCTCACGCATCTTCGGTCCCGACCTCACCAACCAGTGGGGCTGCTACCCGCAGGGCTTCACTCCGAGCTCCGGCTTCACCGCCGTGTCGCAGTGCTACATCCGGGTCACCCAGGGCGACGTGTTCAACAACACCGACGCCGCCAACGTCCCCTTCAGCTTCACCGTCCCCGGTGGCGGCGACATCCCCGAGGTCCCCGTCGTGGTGATGCCGGTCCTGCTCGCCGCCGTGCTCGTCGGTGGCTACCTGCTGATCAACCGCCGTCGGGCCCTGGCCTGACCGGCACGAGAACGAGAGAGAGAACACGATCATGAAGCTCAAGAAGATCGTCGCCGCAGCGCTCGCCGCTGCAGCGCTCGGCGGAACCGTCATGACCGGCGTGGCCGGCGCCGACGGCACCAACCCGGGCACCTCCGGCACCGGCTGGAACGACACGCCCGACCGCATCGTCGGCGGTGGTTCCGACACCACCTACGCCTGGCACCAGCTCGTCGAGAAGCTGTACAACCAGGCCGGCGGGTGCCGGGTGATCACCACGTCGAGCAGCCCCCAGAAGGGCAACTGCCAGACCGGTGCCGCCCAGGACCAGACCGACTTCACCGGCAACTGGGACCACGACGTCACCGTCAGCGCCTACCCGACCGGCTCCAGCGCCGGCGTCGCGGAGCTGACGGCGGCGGGCACCGGGCTGTACGACTACGCCCGCTCCTCGCGGGGCCCGAAGACCTCGGGTGAGTCCGGGACGACGTTCTGGGGCGTCGCCAAGGACGCCGTCGCCATCGTCAACTTCCCGGGTCGTGCCGCCGGCAACCTGACCGACCAGGAGATCAAGGACATCTACAGCTGCACCAAGACCGACTGGAGCCAGGTGGCAGGTGGAACGCTCGGGTCCGGCCCGATCGTCCCGATCGGCATGAACCCCGACTCGGGCACCTACGCCACCTTCCAGTCGTTCCTGGGCTTCGCCCCGAACAACGGCTCGTGCGTCGTCGGTCTCAACGGGGCCAAGACCACGTACCCGTTCGAGAACGACGTCAAGCAGCTGAACGAGAACGCGTTCCTCAGCGCCAACAAGGGCAACGTCATCTGGTGGATGAGCGCCGCGGTCTGGAAGTCCTACCTCTTCAAGCGGCAGGACGCCCAGATCAACACGGTGAACACCCGGTCCCCGATCGTCCCGGCCCAGGTGGCCAGCGGCCAGTACCCGATCACCCGGTTCATCTACCACGTGACCCGCACCGCGGACGCGGCGCCGGTCGGCTCGACCGATGAGCTCACGGGTGGCACGAGCGGCAAGTCCGGTGCCGTCCGCGAGTTCACCGAGTTCCTGTGCAAGAACCCGGCACGCCACGGCCTGAACGAGTTCTCCGGTCTGAGCAACTCGGTCGAGCTGGGCAAGGCGTACACCGCGACCGGCTTCCTCCAGGTGCCGTCGGCCCAGCGCACGAACGGCGTCTGTGCGGTGATCGCCGCTCCGTGATCCCGTAGGGAGATTCATCGGATCCGCACGGCGAACCGGGTCCGACATGCAACGTGAAGAGGGGCGGCTCCGGCCGCCCCTCTTCTGCGTTCGATGGGCGAGTTCACCCACCCTCATGCACGTCTGTTCACTTCGATGACACGTGCGGGCCATCGACACGTCAGGTGGCTCCCGTACGGTCGGACCGCATGGAGCAGGTGCGAACCGGAGGACCCGATCCACGGCTGGAGGGCCCGGGCTTCTTCCCTGCCGACGAGTCCGACGGGTCCGACGTGGCCGTCGTCGCGACCTTCGGGCCCGACGAGCTCGCCGTGGCCGCAGCGGAGCTGGCCGCCCTGGTCGAACACCACCGGCGGGAGCTGGTCGACACGATGGCCGAGCTCACACGCCTGCAGCGGGTCATCCGCTCCGAGACCCGTGCCGCCATCGAGGCCATCCGGGCGGCCATGGACGGGGAACCCGCGTCGGGGCCCAGCCCCGAGGACTGAGCGATGACGGTCGACGCCCGATCGCGGGCGGCAGCACTGATCGACGCGCTGGAGGACCACGCGGCGTCCCTGGACCGGGCTGCTGACCGGCTCGGCGCTGCGGAGCAGCAGGCGTCGGTCCGGCTCGGCGGGCTGTGCGCCGACGTGAGCTCCGTCGCCCGACGCCTCGATCCGGATGCGTCGTCCCGCGTGTCGGAGCCGAACGCACGACGATCGTCGGCGAGGGCGGACCGGTTGGCCGGCGACGCACTCGCGGACCACCCGGCGGTGCTCGACGCCGAGCGACTGGTCCGCGAGGCCGACCGGGCCGCCCGTCGGTCCGCCGCGCCGGCATCGCCGGGCACGGAGTCGGGTCGGACCCAGCGCCAGCTCGCCTTCCTCCTTTCGTTCTGCGGGTTCCTCGGCATCGGCCTGGTGCTCACCCGGCTGGGCGGCACCCTTCCGGGCGACGCCGTGTCGCGCGTCCAGGCGGCCCAGGCGGTCTGGTACGGCCGTGACCCCCACCTCGAGTCGATCGGCTTCATCTGGGGCCCGTTCCCGACGCTGTTCGAGGTGCCCTTCGCCTGGCTGCGGGCCTGGTGGCCGGCCATGACCGGCGACGCCGTGGCCGCGGTCGTGGTCTCGGCGCTGTTCATGGCCGGTGTCGTCAACCAGCTGATTCGTTGGGGCGAGGAGAGCGGGGCCCGGTCTCTCATGCGCATCGCGGTCGCGGTCGCCGTCGTCGCCCACCCACTGATCTGGGTCTACGGAGCCAACGGGATGAGCGAGGCCTGCTGGCTCTTCTTCCTGATGGTGGTGGCGCGACGCCTCGCCCTGTGGTCCGAGACCGACGACGTGCGGCACCTGGCCTACGCCGGGGCCGCGGCCGGTGCGGCCTACCTGGTCCGCTACGAGTCGCTCGCGGTCGTCGTCGCCGTCACCGTGGTGGTCGGCGTCACGACCTGGCTGCGGTGGCACCCCGTCGTCGACGATCCGAGCTTCGGCACGCCGGGTTGGGACCACGACCGTGACCGGGCCCGACGCACCGCTCTCGACGTGACGATCTTCGCCCTGCCCGCAGTGGCAGCGGTGGCCGGGTGGGCGTTCGCATCGTGGGTGATCATCGGCGAGCCGTTCGCCCAGTTCACGTCGGAGTACGGCAACTCCGCGATCGTGGAGCGGGCCGGCGACATGGGCAACATCGTGCCCGACACGACCAGCCTCGGCCGGGCCTGGTTCTACCTGGTGCAGGTCCTCACCTCCGCCCCCGCCGCGGCCGTGCTCGCGGTCGTGGCGTTCGCGGTGGCCAAGGCGTCGAACCGCCGGGTGGTCGCTGCGCTCGCCGTGTTCGGCACGCCGATCGCGGTGCAGACCATGTTCTCCTACCAGGGCTCCACCTTCCCGTGGTTCCGCTACTCGATCAGCGCTGTGGTGCTGTCGGGACTCCTCGTCCTGGTGCTCGGTCCGGCTGCGGCCTGGCTGCGCTGGCTGGCGGTCGCCGCCCTCGTCCCCGGCGTCCTCGTGTCGACCACGGTGATGCGCTCCGGCGACCTCGGCACCGTGGACGACGTCGACGCCGTCCGCCAGCTCGAGGCCGTCGTGGCCGGCGACGCCGATCGCAACGAGGCCTGGCTGGGCCGAGCCGCTCGCATCGCGGCCGACATCGACGCCATGCCGGATGTCGAGGCGGGCGCCGTGATCTGCGACGCGTCGGTCTGCTTCCCGGTCCTGGCCAACGCTCCCCGGCCCGAGGCGTACGTGATCCCCTCCGACCGCGACTTCCAGCCCATCGCCGCCAACCCGGGCCGCTTCGGAGTCCGCTACATACTCCTCGGCGATCCCGGCTCCACCGGAGCGGACGCCATCGTGGCGAACTTCCCCGGCATCTGGGACGCCGAAGGTGCGCCCATCGCCGAGGTGGTGAAGGAGTGGGGGGACGAGGACGAGCCGCGCACCCACTACCGCCTGCTCCGGATCAAGGAGCCCAAGGGCGATCCCAGGCCCCGACCCACCGAGGAGCTGACCGGATGAGCCGCCTGTTCCGGGCCCTCTGGGCCGACAAGACGCTGCTGCTGGTCCTGGTCCCCGTCGCCCTGGCCTGCACGGCGTTCCTGGTCAACCGCTCGGCCGCCGACGAGGTGGTCAGGACCTCGGCCACCTCGACGACCACGACAGCGGCGCCGGCCCAGGGGTCGGAGCAGGCAGCGGACGTCCCCCAGACGACGATGGCGCCGGGTGCCGACGGCGGGTTCGACAGCGGCGGTCGGACGGTGACCGACGACTCCGGGAACCTCGTGCGGGTGCCCAACGACGTGTCGTACGGCTCCTCGGCTCCGGCTTCGGTCGCCGGCGTGTCCGAGACCGCCCCGGGAACCGACGCGATCGGCGAGGCCACGACCACGACCGTGGCCGGCGCCACGACGACCACGGTCGCCGGGGCCACGACCACGCTGCCGGGGACCACCACCACGACCACGCTGCCGGTCGATCCGAGCCCGGTGGTGTCCGAGTCTCCCCTGAGCATCCTGCTGCCGGTGAGCGGCATCGCCGTGGTCGGACTGGCCTGGGTCGGGGTGTCGTTCCGTCGTCGCCGGGCCGGCGGGGCGGCACGGTGACCGCCCTGGTCCTGCCCGGGCCGGCCGACGGCGCGCCGGTCGTCGCTCCGGTGCCCGACCGGGACACCATGCGTCGTCGGCTCCAGCTGCGGCTCGCCGCCGTCGCCGCAGCGATCCTGGTCTGCTACCACACGTCCCTGTGGACGCTCGTCCGCGGACTGACCGTGGACACGCCGCTCGCGTACATCGGTCTGGTGCCGTTCGTCGCCGCAGCCCTCGGCTGGTTCCTGTCACGGCCCCGCGACGGCGAGCTCGACATCCATGACCGCCACCTCGACATGATCGTCGGCGTCCCCATGGTGACAGTGGCGCTGATCGCGCTGGTGGTGCTCCCACCCCGCATGGGGACCGTGTACTGGCTCTACCGGATCGACCTGCTCACGCTGCCGCTGTTCGTCGGTGGAGCCGTCGCCGTCGCCTTCGGAGTGCGGATGCTCTGGCGCGTGCGGGCTGCCGTGCTGTTCCTCCTGGTGGCGTGGCCGGTGCCGCTGCGGGCGGTGGTGACCCGGATGCTGGAGCCCACGGCCGAGCTGACGGCCCAGGGCGTCGGCCGTCTGATGTCGATCGTGCCCCTGGCCCAGCCCGCCAACGGCGACGGCATCACCTTCGAGGTCCCCCACGGCGAGGGCTTCCTGGTGACGATCGCGTCGGCGTGCTCGGGCGCCAACGGCCTCGTCGGCTTCGTGCTCGTGGGTGGTGCGCTCACGCTGGCGCTCCAGGGCAGCCGCGCCCGCAAGCTGGCGTGGTTGGCGACGGGCGCCGCGCTCGTGTGGCTGCTCAACCTGGTGAGGATCGTCGCCATCCTGGCCGTCGGGCGGTTCTTCGGGGAGCGGGCGGCCATCGACATCCTCCACCCCTACGTGGGTCTGGTGAGCTTCAACGTCGCGGCGGTGGTCATGCTGGCGGTGGTCCGTCGGTTCGGCCTCCGGCTCCAGCGCCGCCGCGGGAGCCGTGTCGGCAGCGTCGGCAGGGCGGTGCCCCGTGCCCGGGTCGCCGTCGCCGGCCTGCTCCTCGTCGCGGTGGTGGGCGGCGTCGCCGACCACGGACTGGTCCGCTACGACCCGATCGCTTCGGCTGCGGGCGGGGCCAAGCTGCTGCCGTTCAGCTTCGCCGGCCGCGAGATCCCCGGAGCCCGGGCCCGGGTCATGACCCGCTTCGACCACGGCAAGCGGTTCTTCGGCGAGGACTCGACGTGGACCCGCTGGGGCTACAACGCCGTCGTCGACGAGAACGGGCGCACCACCGACCCGCTGGGCCTGCGCACCAACGTGCCGGTGCTGGTCGACGTCATCAACACCGACAACCTCCAGAGCTTCAGCGACTTCGGCATCGAGGCGTGCTACCGGTTCCACGGGTTCCGGACAGCGGACGTCGCGTCGCTGGACCTGGGCCACGGCCTCACCGGAAACCTCCTGCGTTGGACCGATGCCAACACGGGGATCGACTGGGTCTCGCTCTACTGGATCTGGCCCGTGCGCAACGGGGACGCCACTCGCTACGAGCGGGTCGTCGTGCTCGTCAACCTCGATCGCAATCTCCAGGTCCGTGTGCCGGAGCTGCCGGAGAGCGTCCACGAGCAGCTCGGCCTGTCCGAGGACGAGCGGGACCGGGCCGGGATGCTCGTGACGTCGGCCGTCGGCTCGGGGTCGGCCCGGGCCACCGACGACGACGTCAACGCGTTCGTGGCCGGCTACGCGCTCGACATCGTCGACACGGTCGTCGATCGCTCCGAGGAGATGGAGGCGTCCTCCGATGGCGGCTGACATCCACCCACCGGCGTCTGCCGGCCCTGCCGGGGTCGACCTGACCGCGTCCGGTCCGTTGGCCACCGAGCCCGGCATCGGTCCCGGCGTCGTGGACCTGCCCGCGCCCGCTCCGGGGGTGGAGGCGACGCCGCCGCCGTTCTCCGGTGAGCTGCCGCCGAGCGGCGGGATCCGACTGCGTCTCGTCGACGCCGAGTCGGCGGTCCGCCACCTCGACGCCGCACTCGTCCGTCCCGGTGGCGGCGATCGCGACGGGGCGCCCTGGTGGGTGCGCCGTCGGGGCTGGCTGGTGGCGGTCGGCGTGGCGCTGCTGGTGGTGACCGTGCTCTTCCCGGTGACCACGGTCATGGTCCTGACGACGCTCGCCACCGTCGTGTACCTGGTGACGATCGTGAACCGGCTCACGCTGGTGCGGCGGTCGTTGCGCGGCGATCCGAGCATCTCGGTCCCCGACGCCGAGGCCCGTGCCGTCCCCGACGAGGACCTCCCCGTCTACACGGTGCTCGTGCCGGCCTACGGCGAGCCGTCCGTCGTCCCCGGACTCGTCGCCGCTCTCGAGCGCCTGGAGTACCCGAGGGACCGCCTCGACGTGAAGCTGCTGCTGGAGGCCGACGACTCACCCACGATCGATGCGGCGCTGGCGGTGGAGACCGACCTGCCGGTCGACCTCGTGCTGGTGCCGCCGGGGGAGCCTCGCACCAAGCCCCGGGCGCTGAACTACGGCATGCAGTTCGCCGAGGGCGAGCTGGTCACGATCTACGACGCCGAGGACCATCCCGATCCGCTGCAGCTGCGGCGCGCCGTCGTCGCCTTCCGCCGGGTCGGTCCCCGCTACGCCTGCCTCCAGGCCCGGCTGAGCTTCTACGGCGGGCAGCGCAACCTGCTGACCCGTTGGTTCACCACCGACTACTTCACGTGGTTCCGCCTGTACCTCCCGGGGCTGTCGTCGATGGAGGCGCCGATCCCACTGGGCGGCACGTCCAACCACTTCCGTCGCGACGTCCTCGTCCAGGCCGGTTGCTGGGACCCGTGGAACGTGACCGAGGACGCCGAGCTGGGCATCCGGCTCCAGCGCGCCGGTCACCGTGTCGGGGTGCTCGACTCGGTCACGATGGAGGAGCCCAACGTCGACGTCGTGAACTGGGTCAAGCAGCGGAGCCGTTGGTACAAGGGCTACCTGCAGACGTCGCTCGAGATGGTTCGGACGCCGCGTCGGGTGGTGGCCGACCTGGGTCGACGGGATTCGCTGCGGGTCGCCCTCTTCGTCGGTGGGACACCGGTGCTGGCCGTCCTCAACCTGTGGTTCTGGGGGCTGTCCACGTTCTGGCTCATGACCCGCGCCACGTTCGTGGGGGACCTGTTCCCGGGTTGGACGTACTACCTGGCGCTGGCCGCGTGGGCCTTCGGCAACCTCTCGGTGATCTACATCGGATTGCTGACCCTGAGGGTCGTGGGGCGGCCGGAGTTCCTCCTGTCGGCGCTGCTGGTGCCGCTCTACTGGATCCTGATGTCGGTCGCCGCGCTGCGGGCGGTCGTGCAGCTGGTCACCCAGCCGTCGTTCTGGGAGAAGACCGAGCACGGCCTCTTCGACCCCGACGCCACCCCGGAGCTCTCCCCGCACCGCCCGAACGCACCCCCTTCCGGATTCTGACCGTTTGTCACGTCCCGTGGGGACGTCGATCAGCGGAAATCCGTAGTTGCGGCCGTCGGAGCGGGCTACTTGAGGAACTTCGACGTCGTGTTGTCGGCCAGGACCTTGCCGCCGGTCTGGCAGGTCGGGCAGTAGTCGACCTCGTACGCGTTGTACTCGACGGCTCGGATCGTGTCGCCGCACACCGGGCAGGCGTCGCCCTTGTGGTGGTGCACGTTCCCGGGGCGCTCGGCTGATTTCGACATGCGCTCCATGCCGCGCTCGAAGGCGAGTGCGTCGGCCAGGCACTCGCCCATCGCGGCGTACAGGCGGTCGACCTGCTCGGCGTCGAGCTTGTTGGTCGCCGCGAACGGCGACAGCCGCGCTCGGTGGCAGATCTCGTTGGCCAGCATCCGCCCGACGCCGGCGACGCCGTGCTGGTCCCGCAGGAACGTGTGGAGCCGCGTGCCCTTGGCGGCGAGGGCGGTCGCCAGCTCCTCCCGGGTGATGACGTCGGCGTCGATGCCGAGGTCGTCCAGCGGCGGCTGGGTGAGCGGATCGCCGGCCACCACCCAGACGCCGGCCTTCCGCTCCTTGCCCGCCTCGGTCAGGAGCAGCGCCGTGCCGTCGTCGAAGGTCCAGCGGGCGACGCCGTTGCGGGGCTTGGCCGACTGCTTCTCGTCGGGGACCAGCCGACCGCCCTGCATCAGGTGGACGACGAACGTGATCGCGGCGGGGTCACCCGGCGAGGCGTCGTCGGGGCCGCCGAAGCGGAGCAGCAGGAACTTGCCGCGACGGTCGACCCGGTCGAGCTCGGAGCCGATCGCGTCGGACGGCGAGGGGAGGGCCGTCTTGAGCGCGGTGAAGGTGATCGGACGGAAGCCGCTCAGACGTGCGCCGGCGAAGCCGCCATCGGCCACCGGTCGACTCAGCCGCTCGACGTGGGCCTGCACCTCGGGGAGCTCGGGCATGGCTCCAACCTAACGAGGGTCGCCCGTCGGCCGCACCGGGCGCGGTCAGAACTCGGTGTCGGCGCGGAGGGCTCCGAGCGCGTCGCTCACCCCGTCGAGCACCGCGCCGTCGCGGATCAGGACGTTCACGTCGCCGACCAGCTTGAGCTTCCCCTGCATGAACGCGGCCTGCGCCGACAGCTCTCCCTGTGCGATGGACGCCGCAGTGGCGTAGTCGAGCTCGAAGCTCACCGGTGCTCCGGCGCCGGCGCTCACCCCGGCCGTGCCGTGGTCGAACGTCAGCGTGTAGGAGACCTTGCCTCCCGGCGCCCCGGCCACCACGTAGGAGATGGCGAGGTCCAGGTCCTTCGTCCGCTCCGCCAGCTCGGCGCTCGTCGACAGGGCGTCGCCGGCCCGTTCCAACCACTCGTCGCTGAGGTAGGTGACCACGGCCGACAACGTACCGGAGCGCGGGCGGGCCCTGGTCCGGCGGCGGCGGGGTCGGCGCCCGTGGCCGGCCGTCGTCGGATCGATGCGCCTGACAGACTGCGCGGATGACCACTCCCAACCCGCAGGACGAGGCCCGTCACACCCCCGATCCCGACGAACCGCTGTGGAACGAGTCGTACTACCTGGACTGGTTCGCCGAGGACCTCTCGATCGGCGGCTACGTGCGGATGGGCCTGTACCCGAACCTCGGCAAGGTCTGGTACTGGGCGTGCCTGGTCGGTCCGGATCGGCCGCTGGTGACGGTGATCGAGCACGACGTCCCTCTGCCCTCCACGCCGTCCTCGCTGGAGGTCCGGGCCGACGGGCTGTGGGCCGACCACACGGTGGAGACGCCGAACGAGCACATGTCGATCAACCTCGAGGCCTTCGGACTCCAGCTGGACGACCCGGCGGAGACCTACCTGCCGGACCCCCGGGGCTCCCGCGTGCCGTTCGGCTTCGAGCTCGACTTCCACACCGACCGGGCCGCCTACCTGTGGCCGGCGGTCACGCCCCGCTACGAGATCCCGTGCCGGGTCGAGGGCGTCGTGCAGATCGGCAGCGAGCGGATCGAGGTCGACGGCTGGGGCCAGCGCGACCACTCGTGGGGGGCGGCCCGCGACTGGTGGACCAACCAGTGGTGCTGGAACGCCGGCCGACTGGACGACGGCACGCGCTTCCACTCCGCCGGCGGCTTCTTCCCCGGCCACGACTGGGGCGTCGCCTACCGGCTCGACCCCGACTCCTCGGAGTTCGTGGAGGGCGACTCGGTGCGGCTCGACGTCACCGAGGGTCGGGAGCGGATGCCGACCCGGACCGGCGTCGGGATCGTCGACCTGGACCTGGAGTTCGAGCCGCTCGCGTTCTCGCCGGTGCTGCTGGTCCACCCCGACGGCCGCCAGGCCCGGTTCCCGCGTGCGATGGCCCGGATCACCGGCTCTGACGGCCGGACCGGTGGGGGGTGGATCGAGTGGAACCAGCCCCCGACCGGCACGATGCTCCCGCCGAACGACGTCGTCCCGGACCCCTGACCGTCCCAGCCCCCGCCTTTGTGATGCACCTCCGGTGCATTCCCGCAGGACCTGCATCACAGAGGGGGCGCCGACGCCCGTCGAGCGAGTGCGGTGTCGATCGCGGCCTGGACCGTCGGTGCGAGCAGCCAGGGATGCCCCCAGACGTCCTCCTCCCAGAGCTCGCACCACGTGAACCCATCACGCTCGAGCTGACGTCGACGCGCCTCGTCCCTCTCCCGGTTGATCTTGGATCGGTGATGCAGATCGCTCTGGATCTCGACGACGACCGGAAGCCCGACCACCATCAGATCGACCCGTCCGGTCCATGCCTCGACGGCGCCCACGTCGATCTGCCTGCGAATCTCGATCCCGGCGGATCGGAGCACCTGGATCGCCCGGCTCTCCATTCCGGAGTCGGGCGGCCGGTAGTCGGGTCCGCGGTCGTCGAGATAGCGACGTAGGCCGGCGATCCCGTTGCGACCCGACGCCCCCATTTCGCCCAGGAACACTGCGATCGACCGGCCCGACAGCCGTCCCATTGACCACAGTGCGTCGACGCGACGCTCGGCCGACTGTGGGCTGCAGCACGCGTACAGCTGCATCGCACAGAGCTCGGGTGCCACCACCGGGATGCCCCGGACCTCGGTCGTCCACCGTCGGGGAACGCGTCTGACACGGTGGAAGTTCGTATCGAGGCGGCTGGTGCGGGTGGCCATCTCGCCGACGACCGTCACGGGACGAAGTGGTGCACCTTTGATGCCGAGAAGGTGGGAGCCGGACATGTGACTCACGAACGCGCCGGGTCCGCGGTCGAGTACGCGGCTCGCCGTCTCCTGGTCGTCGGTGCTCGGAGCGCCCCGTCGTCGCAGTACCGATCGCGCCACCTGCTCCCAGTGCCGTGATCTCATGAGCTGACGGATCTGGTGCTCGCTCACGCCATGCTGCGCCAGTTCCCACGTGGCCACCACGCCGTGGCGATGCTCTGCGAGCTTCATCGCGATGTCGTCGTACATGACCATCACGGTGGACGGTCGACGTCGCCGTGTGAACGGGGACCGCGACCCGGTCCTCACCCGGCGGTCTGTGATGCAGATCCGGGGGCGGTCTCAATCGGTGGCTGCAACAAGCGCCTCGTTGAGTGCTTCGGCGGGAGTCTTCCACTTGAGCGTCTTGCGGGGACGGCCGTTGAGTTGGTCAGCGACCCGGTCGAGGTCCGATTTGGTGT
>JAEYSR010000246.1 GCA_023434535.1 Actinomycetes bacterium | reverse complement strand
CGACGAGGCCCAGTTCGCCCTCCACTCCCGACGGCTCCTCGACGCCGTCGACGCCACGGTCGCGGACTGGGTGCGGCGATCGGTCCTCGGCACCTGCGCCCGCAGCGGCCGTCCGGTCGACGACCGCCTCGAGGGGGCGACGACGGCCGCGGCAGCGGCGGCCCGGGCCGAGGTCGTGGAGCAGATGCGGGAGCTGCTCACCCTCGACGTCGACGAGCAGCGCATCACTCCTCTGCAGATCCTCCGCGACGCGGTGCGCTATCCGACCGCCGTGCTCCGCGACGCCGGCGTCGCTCCGGTCGAGCGGGACGGGTTCGACCGCAGGGCCTTCCCGGACGATCCGTACGGTCTCACGCCGGCCGGCTTCGCGGACGTGGACCCGGCCCTCGCCGAGCCCGGGCTGGTCTGGGGGGCCGCCAAGGCGCACCTGCACCTGCAGCGCCACCGGCCGAGGTGACCGATGGCCTCCCCTGCGGACCGATCAGGTGGCGTCGGGGTCCCGGCTCCAACCCGCGTCGGTGATCGACCGCGGCTCGAAGAACAGGCAGCCCTCCGGGCAGGCGAACGGGGCCTGCTCCGCGAAGTCCACGCGGCAGCGTTGCACCAGTTCGTCCTGACCGACGGTGCGGCTGGAATAGTGGCGGCAGTCGATGCGAACGGCCATGGGTCCGATCCTACGGGCGCCACTCCCGCGGACCACGTAACGGAACGTCCCGCGGCAGGTAACACTGCGGAAACACGACATCCGTAGGTTCGCCGCCCGAGGGTCACCGAAGGACGGCGGGAGCACATCCCGTCGGTCCGGAGGCGTGGCACTCGACATCCATCCGGAGACGCCGCTCGCCATCGGGCGGAGCTCCTCGAAAGGGCCAGGGCACGAGATGCGATCGGGCGACATCCGCCAACCGAACGGAGGAACGACGGGGTCCACCTGTCGTACGTCCGCCCTGCACGGGGCGCTCCGGGACGTCGGTGGCGTCGGTCCGACCGCGTGCTCGATGTCGTCCTCCTGCCAGGCTGCGCCCTCCGATGCCCTCGGCATCGGAGCGACGGTCCGTCAGCGAGGGAACCTCCGACACCGGGGCGCACACGCGCCAACGGGTCGGGCACCGTCGGTGAAGTCACCGTGGGCCGGGGCCTGAGCGCCGCGGTATGAACCGGACAGAGAAGGGACAGCACTCATGAAACTGGTCACCGCCGTCATCAAGCCGTTCAAGCTCGATGACGTCAAGAACGCTCTGAAGGGCATCGGCGTGGTCGGCATGACCGTGACCGAGGTCCGCGGCTTCGGCCGTCAGGGCGGTCACACCGAGACCTACCGCGGCACGGAGTACCAGGTCGACTTCCTTCCCAAGGTGAAGGTCGAAGCGATCGTCGAGGACGGCGACGCACCGGCGGTCGTCGAGGCGATCACCGCCTCGGCATCCACCGACAAGATCGGCGACGGCAAGGTGTGGGTCACCACCGTCGACGAGCTCGTCCGCATCCGTACCGGGGAGACCGGCGGCGCCGCGATCTGACCCGGACAAGATCCCCGACCCACGGGGCGTCCCTCCGGTCAGGGCAGCCCCGACCTGGCCGGGGGGACATCGGGGATCGTCACAGGGCCGCGCCATCCCATGGCAACACCGCTGCATCGAAGTGAACTGCTGGACGACCGGTCCCTGACGGGCCGGGCGTTCTGCGACGCGTACGGGCGCGTGATGGACGGCTGGCTCCGGAGCCTCTGGGACGCCGCCGTCGCCGCGTCGCCCGGGAACGGCGCGGGCATGGCCCTCGTGGCCGTCGGCGGACAGGGTCGCGGAGAGCTGTGCCCCCAGTCCGACCTGGACCTGCTCCTCCTGACGGCCAAGGGCGTGGACGCGTCCGCCGTCGCGGACGGCCTCTGGTACCCCATCTGGGACGAGGGCCTGAAGCTCGGCCACTCCGTGCGGTCCGTTCGCGACACGCTGGCGCTCGCGGCCGAGGACCTGGAGACGGCGACGTCGCTCCTGTCGGCCCGCCACCTGGCCGGCGACCCCGACCTGACCGCCGAGCTGGCCGAGAAGGCACGGCTCAACTGGCAGCGGAAGGGTCGCAAGTGGCTCGATGTGCTGAGCAGAGCCGTCGAGGAACGTCACATGGCCCACGGCGAGGTCGCGTTCGACCTGGAGCCGGACCTCAAGGAGGGTCGCGGCGGTCTCCGCGACGTCCACGCGCTGGGTTGGGCCCGCGCCGCCGGCGCCGACGTCGACGAGCGCGTCATCGCCGAGCTCCGCGGCCACCACGACGAGCTGCTCGCCGTCCGGGTCGAGCTCCACCGGGCGAGCGGCCGTCCGAGCGACGTCCTGACCCTCGCCGACCAGGACGCCATCGCCCCTCGTCTGGACGACGTGGACTCGGACGCGCTGATGACGCGGGTCGCCGTCGCCGGGCGTGCGATCGCCTGGTCCAGCGACGAGAGCTGGCACGAGATCCGCACGACGCTCGAGGCGTCCCGGTTCGGTCGGCTCAAGCGCGACCGGCCGATCGACGGCGGACTCGTCCTGCAGAAGGGTCGGATCGCGCTCGCGGACGAGACCCAGCCCGTGACCGACCCGGTCGCCGTTCTGCGGGTGGCCGTGGCCGCCGCCCGGGTCCCCACGCGCATCTCGCTGCGGACCCTCGAGGCGCTCCAGGCCGCGCCTCCGTTGGACGATCCGTGGCCCGACGAGGCCCGCGAGCTGCTCGTGGAGCTGACGGAGTCGGGATCGGCTGCGATCCCCGTCGTCGAGGCGCTCGACCAGTGGGGCCTGTGGGTCCGGCTGATCCCGGAGTGGGAGCCGACCCGTTCCAAGATCCAGCGCAACGTCCTGCACCGCTTCACCGTCGACCGTCACCTGCTGGAAGCGGCGTCGGAGGCGTCCCGCCTCGGGGCCCGCACCCGTCGGGACCTCCTGCAGATGGCGGCCCTGCTCCACGACATCGGCAAGGGCTACTCCGGCGACCACAGCGTGGTCGGCGAGGAGTTGGCCGTCGCCATCTGCACCCGCATGGGCTTCGACGCCGGCGACGTGGCGATGATCGGTCACGCCGTCCGCCACCACCTCCTCCTGCCCGACGTCGCCACCCGTCGGGACCTCGACGACCCCGCCACGATCGAGTTCGTGGCCCGCACGGTGCAGACGCCGGAGCGGCTGGCCCTGCTGCGGGCGGTGTCGGAGGCCGACGGCCTGGCGACAGGTCCGCTGGCCTGGAACCGCTGGAAGTCCCAGCTGGTCGACCAGCTGGCCAGCCGGACGTCGCAGCTGCTGACCGGCGACCCGGTGGACGAGGTGGTGGACGAGCAGTTCCCGACCGAGGCGCAGCGCGAGCTGCTCCTGAAGGGCGGCGTGCAGATCCAGACCGACGAGGACTCGATCACCGTGGTCTGCCCCGACCGGCCGGGCGTGTTCCACCGCGTCGCCGGGGTGCTCGCCCTCCACGGCCTCGACGTCATCAGCGCCGCGATCTACTCGGAGGACGGCATGGCGCTCGACGAGTTCCGCGTGGACGCCGGACCGAGCGGGATCATCCCGTGGGACCGGGTCGGCGAGGACGTGGTCAAGGTGCTCGAGGGCCGCCTGGCGATCCAGGCCCGTCTGGACGAGCGGATCCGCACGCATCGCGACCGTCGGCGCCCGGGCATCCACCAGCTCGGACACGCCGTGCGGTTCGACAACGAGGCGACCGCGGACGCCACCGTGCTGGAGGTCGTCGGGGCCGACTCCATGGGCCTGCTGTACCGGCTGACCCGGGCGCTCACCGACCTCAACGTCGACGTGCGCACGGCCAAGATCCACACGATGGGCGCCGACGTCGTCGACGCGTTCTACGTGGTGTCCAGCGGCGGCCGGAAGATCGAGGATCCCGACCACCAGGACGAGATCCGCCGGGCCCTGCTGCACGCCCTCGAACCCGTGATCTGACGGGCACCTGACCTTCCGAGCTGCCCCGCGCCGTCGGGGTTCCGTCCCGGACGCCGATCTCCCGGCCGGGTGCCACGGGTAGGTTTCCGACGTGGAGGACGACGCGCCCGACCCAGCACCCGCCGGCATCACCGAGACCGACCTGCTCCGTTGGAGCGAGTCCCTGGCCGGCATCGCCCGGACCGGCCTGGCGTTCTCCGCCAACCTCTACGAGCGGGAGCGCTACGAGGAGGTGCTCCACGTGGCGGCCGAGATCCGTGCCGCCGGCGGACGGGCCCATCCCGAGGGGACGGTGCGCTCCAGCGTCGACGAGTGGCTGCGGATCGTCGAGGACGGCGTCCCCGGCTACGTCACGCCCAAGGTGGCCGTCGGTGCGGTGGTCGGCAACGATCGCGGGGAGATCCTCCTGCTGCAGCGCTCGGACTCCGGCATCTGGCTGTACCCGACCGGATGGGCCGACATCGGCTACTCGGCCAGCGAGGTGGCGGTGAAGGAGGTCCGGGAGGAGACCGGGATCGAGGTCGTGGTCGAGCGCCTCATCGGGGTCTTCGACGGCCTGCGCCTCGGCTTCACCCGCATCCCGCTCTACTCGCTGGTCTTCCTCTGCCGGGCGGTCGGCGGCGAGCTGCGTGGCCACCCTCTCGAGACGCTCGACGTCGGCTGGTTCAGCCCGGACGACCTGCCGTCGCCCACGGCCGGCGTCGACCACTGGGGTCCCCACGCCTTCGCGGCGCTGCGCGGGGAGGACGTCCCGGTGCTCTACGACCAGCCCCGCGACAACGTCTGGGACGGGGACCCCGAACCGACCGAGGGGTGATCCGGCGGGGGCCTCACTGGTCCCGGAGGAATCGCTCCACCTCTTCGAGCAGCTGGTCCGCGTTGGGGGTGACGCCGTCGGCGCTGCCGAGCATCTCGGCGTCCGCGTCGTGCTGGCGCTCCAGGAGTCGGACGTACTCGAGGGTGCCCTCGTCGTCCGCCACCAGCTCGTCGAGCTGGCGCTCGTAGCTGACCGACGCGAGGTCGAGGACGCTGGTGTCCACCGTCGTCCCGAGCAGTCCGACGACCCGGGTGGCGAGCGCCACCGCGGCCTTGGGCGACGGGGCGGACGGCGCGTAGGACGGCACGGCGGCCCACAGCGACGCGGAGGGGATCCCGTGCGCGGCGCACCCGCTCTGGAGGACGCCGAGGATCCCGGTCGGTCCTTCGTAGTCCGACGGACCGAGGCCGAGGCGCTCTCCGAGCTCGTCGTCCTCGGCGGTCCCGAACACCGGGGTGTGGCGGGTGTGCGGGACATCCGCGAGGAGGGCGCCCACGGTCAGCACCCACGCGCAGCCCAGCTCCCGGGCCGCCTCGAGCACCGTGTCGGAGAACGTCCTCCATCGGAGCTGCGGCTCGACGCCGCGGAGGAGCACCACCCCGTCGGTGCCGTCGGGCTCGGCCCAGCCGAACTCGTTGGCCGGCCAGTCGATCGTGCGGCGCCCGTCGTCGTCCCGGCGGACCTGCGGGCGCGTCGAGGTGAAGTCGTAGAAGTCCTCGGGGTCGATCTGGGCGATCGTCGTCGCGTCCCAGCGCTCCCACAGGTGCTCGACGGCACCCGTCGCTGCGTCTCCGGCGTCGTTCCAGCCCTCGAACGCCGCGAGCAGGACCGGTCCGGCGCTCCCGCTCGACTCGCTCCGGCGCCGGCCGAGCGGTCGTCCGACCCACTCCAGGTTCCCCATCGGGTTCACCATATCGGCGGGCCCCGGTGCCTCCACCGGGCCCATCGGCCCCTCTCCGGGGCCGGCCGGACCAGTGACCAGACCTCGTGATCGGGCCTCCGACGGCGCTAGCTTCGGCGCCCATGCGGATCGAGACCTGCACCGCCGTCGACGACGATCTCGTGGCCGCGATGGCCCGGCTCGTCCCCCAGCTGTCGAGCTCTTCGCCGGCTCCCGACGCCGCGGCGCTGGCCGCGATCGTCGACTCCGACGCCTGCCACCTGCTGCTCGCCCGCGACGACGACGCCACGATCCTGGGCTCGATGACCCTGGTCGTGTTCCCCATCCCGACCGGCATCCGGGCGTGGATCGAGGACGTCGTCGTCGACGGCGACGCCCGGGGCCGCGGCGTGGGCGAGGAGCTGAACCGGGCCGCTCTGGAGATCGCCAGAGGGCTGGGCGCCAAGACGGTCGATCTCACGTCGCGCCCGAGCCGGGAGGCGGCGAACCGCCTCTACCGGCGCATCGGCTTCGAGCCCCGCGAGACCAACGTGTACCGCTACACGCTCTGAGCCCGCGTCCCGACGGCTCGCCCCACCTGCGGCCGCTCTGTTCCCGGAGACCGGCAGTTCCCTGTCGATATCGACGAACAGAGCGGGCGGGTGGCGTTGCGGGCCCGGGTGATCCGTGGGCGCCCTAGTGTTCCGACATGGCCCCCTCAGAGAACGCTCCACGCCCGACTCTGGCCGACACGATCCTGTCGGTCTGGTCCTGGTTCGCGTTCGGGCTGAGCGTGATCGTCTTCATCCCGATCATCGTCACGGTCTACGTCGTGACGTTCCCGTTCGACCGGACGCACTACTGGGCCGGCTACATGTACCGGAAGATGCCGGTGCTCCACGAGAAGCTGACGCCGATGTGGCACTTCGGCGTGACGGGCAACGTCCCCGGCGATCCCCGCCACCCGTACGTCGCCGTCGCCAACCACGAGTCGTTCGCCGACATCCTCCTGATCTGCCAGCTCCCGTTCGAGCTGAAGTGGCTGTCGAAGCAGTCGATGTTCAAGATCCCGATCGCCGGGTGGCTCATGTACCTGACCGGCGACATCAAGCTCGAGCGCGGCGACAAGGACTCGGCCAAGAAGGCCATGGACCGCTGCCGGTGGTACCTCGACCGCAAGGTCAGCGTGATGATCTTCCCCGAGGGAACCCGCGCCGCCGACGGCGAGCTCGGCAAGTTCAAGGACGGGGCGTTCCGCCTGGCCATCGAGACGCAGCTGCCGATCCTGCCGATGGCGGTCCACGGCACCAAGGAGGCCCTGCGCAAGCACGACTGGCGCTTCGGCCACGCCAACGCCGCGGTGCACGTCCTGGATCCGGTGCCCACCGAGGGCCTGACCCTGGAGGACGTCGACGCCCTCAAGGACCGGGTGCGCGAGCTGATCGCCGACCAGCTCGACCTGATGGAGCAGGACCCGACCCTCTCCAACTGAGCCGTTCTGTTCTGCAGAAGCGGCCGGAACCGACCGCTTCTGCAGAACAGAACGGGTGGAGTGGACGCGGGTCAGGCGGGGTCGAGGCGGGAGACCGCGCCGTCGAGCCCGACCACGTAGACCTCGTCGTCGGGACCTCGGGCGAAGGACACCACCGACGAGGCCTCGAGCCCCAGATCGGCGGTGCTGACGGTGCCGTCGGCCGCGACCCTGACCGCCCGGATCCACGGCTGGCAGAAGTCGCCGAACAGGTAGGCGCCGTCGAGGGCCGGCAGGCGGGGGTCGCGGACGACGACGCCGCCGGAGATCGAGCAGCCCTCGTCGTGGGAGTACGTGAGCACGGGCTCGACGAACGGGCCCGCGCTGGCGTCGCCGTCGGCGGGGTCGGGGTCCTCGAAGCGCTCGGTCCCCTCGAAGAGGTCCCAGCCGAGGTTGGCGCCCCTGCCGCCGCCGTCGGCGGCCGCCAGGCGGCTGATCTCCTCGAACTCGTTCTGGCCGACGTCGGCCACCCACAGGTCCCCGGTGGCCGGATCGACGTCGATCCGCCACGGGTTGCGCACCCCGGTCGCCCAGATCAGCGGCTCGACGCCGTCGACGGCCGACCCGCCGGCGAACGGGTTGTCGGCGGGGACGCCGTCGGACGCGGCGGGGTCGATGCGCAGGACCTTGCCGAGGAGGGTGTCCCGGGCCTGGCCGTTGCCCTCGGGGTCGCCGCCGGCGCCGCCGTCGCCGAAGCCGGCGTAGAGCATCCCGTCGGTGCCGAACCGCAGGGCGCCCCCGTTGTGGTTGGAGTAGGGCTGCTCGATGGCGACGAGCTGGCGTCGGGAGTCGGGATCCGCACGGAGCGACCCGTCGTCACCCGTCAGCTCGTACTCGTCGATCCTCGAGTCGCCGCGTTCGGACTCCGTGTAGCTCACGTACAGGTGCCCGCCGTCGGGGGCGACCGCGATGCCGAGCAGCCCGCGCTCGCCGTCGGTGCTGCCGACCTCGTCGGTCAGGTCGATCACCGGGTCGTCGGCCAGTCGGAACGAGCCGCCGTCGGCCACCGCCTCACGGACGGCTCCACCGCGCTCGGCGACCAGCAGCGAGGTGCTCCCGGGGCGGAACGCGAGGTCGATCGGCCCGTCGGCGCCGAGCTCCAGGTCCACCAGCTGGACCGCGACGTCGCCGAGCGCGCCGTCGGTCACGTCGTCGTCCGCGCCGGACCCGGAGTCCCCGGAACCGCCCGTCCCGAGCGTCGTCGTGGTCCCCGCCGACGTCGGCTCGTCGTCGGTGCATCCGGCCAGCAGGCATGCGGTGGCCACCACCGCCATCGCGGCGAACCGGCTCCGGGCGACCTGGCGCATCAGCGCATCCTCCTGATCACGCCCTCCTGCATGACCGATGCCACCAGGCGACCGTCGTGGGCGTACACCAGACCCCTACCCAGCCCGCGCCCGCCGCTCGCGTTCGGGGTGTCCTGGGCGTAGAGCAGCCACTCATCCGCGCGGAACGGCCGGTGGAACCACATGGCGTGGTCCAGCGACGCCATGAACACCTCGCCGATCGTGAACGACGAGCCGTGGGGGAGCAGCGACGTGTCGAGCAGGGTCATGTCGGACGCATAGGTGAGGATGCAGATGTGCAGCACCGGGTCGTCGGGCAGCACGCCGTTGGCCTTGAGCCAGACGTTCTGGAACGGGGGGAGGTCCTCGGGCCGCTCCCACGGGTTGGCCTCGCAGTAGCGGGTGTCGATGGGGCGGGGACGCTCGTAGTAGCCGCCGAGCTGGTCCTTGTAGGGCGCCATCCGCTCCTTGAAGTCCGGCAGCTCGTCGGGTCCCGGCAGCCCGGTCGGCATCTCGAACTGGTGGTCGAAGCCGTCCTCCGGGGCCTGGAAGCTGGCCGACAGGGTGAAGATGCTCCTGCCGTGCTGGACGGCCTTGACCCGCCGAGTGGCGAAGGACCGGCCGTCGCGGGTGCGGTCGACCTCGTAGATGATCGGCACCGTCGGGTCGCCCGGGCGCAGGAAGTAGGCGTGCAGCGAGTGGACCATCTGCGGTGCCTCGACGGTGCGGGCCGCGGCCACCAGCGCCTGGCCGGCGACCTGGCCGCCGAAGACCCGCTGGTCGCCCCGGTCGGGGCTCAGGCCCCGGAAGATGTTCACCTCGATCGGCTCCAGGTCGAGCAGGGTGATCAGGGCGTCCACGGCGGGCTGGTCCATCGGCCCATTCTCGCCCGCTCCGGATGGGTACGGCGCCCAGGGCCTCCGGTACGGTGGTCAGCCGTGAAGATCAGCCCCACGGGGGTCATGGACCACGCCCGCTCCGAGCAGGGCCGCAAGCAGCTGCGCTACGCGGCGGTCTCCGTCGTGTTCGTGCCGATCGGCCAGGTGCTGATCCAGCTCCTGGGCGCCTTCGTGTTCGACCGGAACTACACCACCGCCTCCGTGGTCGCCGCGGCGATCCTCACGGTCCCCAACTTCTTCGCCAACAAGATGCTGGTCTGGAAGGACACCTCCAAGGACCGGCTCCGCACCCAGGTCCTGGTGTTCTGGGTGGCGGCCATGCTCGGGGTGAGCGTCGCCACCGGGCTCACCTACCTGGTGGAGCAGCAGGTCCACGACGAGGGCATCATCGAGCCGATCGCCGTGTTCTTCGCCCAGCTGCTCGGCTTCGGGATCGTCTGGGTCGGTCGCTACGTGATCCTTGACCGCTGGCTGTTCAAGGTCACCCACCACGGCGAGGAGCCGGGCGAGGACGACCTCGAGATGCTGCACGGCGACCTGCCGGTCTGAGCACGATGATGGATCCCGAGATCAGGGCTGCGGCCGAGGCCGCCCGGGGCTTCATGCCGCCGGACGAGGGCCTGGCGCTCTACGAGGCGGGCGTCGACGCGACCGCCGCGGTGCCGGGTGCGCCGCTGCTGGAGGTCGGCTCGTACTGCGGCAAGTCGTCGGTGTACCTGGGGGCGGCGGCCCGTCAGGCGAACACCGTGCTGCTCGCCATCGACCACCACCGCGGGTCGGAGGAGAACCAGCCGGGCTGGGAGTGGCACGAGCCGGACCTGGTGGACCCGGCCGTCGGGCGCATGGACACCCTGCCGATCTTCCGCCGCACGGTCTTCCAGGCGGGTCTGGAGTCCTCGGTGGTCGCCGTCGTGGGCGACTCCCCGACGGTCGCGTCGTTCTGGACGACCCCGTGCGCGCTCGTGTTCATCGACGGAGGGCACGGCGAGGAGCCGGCCGACCAGGACTACCGGCTGTGGACGCCCCACGTGGCGCCGGGCGGCCTCCTGGCCATCCACGACGTCTTCCCCGATCCCGCCGACGGCGGGCGGCCGCCGTACGAGCGGATCTACCTGCCGGCGTTGGCCTCGGGGTCCTTCGAGGAGGTCGCGGCGACCGGTTCGTTGAGGGTGCTGCGCCGACTGCCGTGACCGCCGTCCTGGCCCCTCTCCCGGGCCAGGGTCAACGGATCCAGGCCGGCGGCGCGTCGCTCGTTGCGGGCCACACGGGAGCGCCACCACACGAAGGCCACGATGCCGACGACCGAGGCGCAGATCAGGTAGAAGAGCGACAGCTGCAGCCACCCGCCCGGATCGGTCGGCGACTCCGGCGGGATGCCGCAGTTCGGCTTGCGGACGATGTGGCCGGGCGAGCAGTCCGACACCGGTCCGACGTCGCCGACGACGGTCGTCGTGGCCTGGGCGCCATCGGGTGCGTCGGTGACGTCCTGGGCGCCGGCGGTGGCGCCGGACGCGACGAGCACGGTCAGTGCGAGCACGGACGCCACCACGGCGAGCGCGGCGCGGGCGCTCCGGCGGGACGACGTGCGGCGGACGGGATCAGGACGGTTCGACGGCATCGGTACGAGTCTGGTCCTCGAGGAGCTCCGGAAGCTCATCGGGGTGCGTGAAGAGGTGGCTGGCGGGTGACGACCCGGCCAGCGCGTCGGCGGCCAGGATGATGGCGGAGGCCGTGTAGGTGGACTGCTCGCCGCCCGGGAAGTGCACCTCGTCGGGCAGCACGATCCCGGTCCAGTACCGGTCCTCCTCGGTCCGCAGCCTCTGCGCCCAGGTGAACAGCTCCACGGCCCGGTCGCGCTCGCCGACGGCGAGGTGCGCCATCGCGCACTCGCACGTCTCCGCCGCGGTGATCCACGGGCGGTCCGACACGCAGCGGACGCCCCAGCCGTCGGTCACGAACGCGTCGAAGCGGTGCTCGAGTCGCTCACGGCCGGCCTCGCCGGTGATCGCCCCGCACAGCACCGGGTAGTACCAGTCCATCGCCCAGCGGTGCTTGGGGGCGAAGGCGTCGGGGTCGTCGCGGATGACTCGGGACAGGCGGGCTGCGGACAGCTCCCAGTCGGGCTTCTCGTGGCCCAGCGTCTCGGCGATGGCGATCGCGCAGCGCAGGCTGTGGCAGATCGACGACGACCCCGTCAGCAGGGCGAAGCTCCACGGCGTGCCGTCGGCGTGGCGGGCCCACAGGATCTCGCCCCGGCGGGTCTGCAGGTCCAGCACGAACTCGATGGCCCGGCTGACCATGGGCCACAGCTCCTCCAGGACCGTCCGGTCCCGGTACAGCAGCCAGTGGAACCACACGCCGGCCGCGACGTAGGCGCAGCAGTTGGCGTCGAGCTTGTCCTGCTCCACCCGGTCGGCCAGGTAGTACTGGTGCCACGCGCCGTCGGGACGCTGCACCGACCGGAGCCACTGGAAGCCGAGCTCGGCCTCGGTGCGCCGTCCGCCCAGCATGAGTGCCATGAGGGCCTCGGTGTGGTTCCACGTGTCGGCGTGACCGCCCGGGAACCACGGCACCATGCCCGAGTCGAGCTGCCACTCGGCCACGGCGTCCACCGTGGCCGTCAGCTGCGCAGCGGTGACGACGCCGGCGCCGTTCGAGAGGTCGACGTCCGCGAGGAAGACCTCAGACCTCGACACGGTCGGGGCCCTCCAGGAGCTCTTCCAGGGCGGAGTCCACCTGGGCGTCGGTGAGCGGCTCGGGTTCGCTGGCGGCGGACTCGGGACCGCCGCCGCCGATCGTCCGGCGGGAGTAGACCACCACGCTCTTGCCGAGCACCGGGTTGAGGATCCGCTCGGTGGTGCGGGTCAACGCCGGAGCCTTGGCGATGTCCCACACGAGGAGCTTGTGGTACGCCTGCACCAGCGGGTGCGTGTCGTTGGTCGGGCCGACCAGGCACTTGAGCCACCAGTACGGCGAGTGCAGCGCGTGGGCTCGGTGCGACGCCTCGGGCCGGAAGCCGGCGTCGGACAGCCGGTCCTTGAGCATGCCCTCGGTGTAGATGCGCACGTGGCCGCCGACCGACAGGGGAGCGTGGTACTCGGCGCTCAGCTGCCAGCAGACCTTCTCGGGCATCCAGGACGGGACCGTCGCGGCCAGCACACCACCCGGACGGAGGACCCGGTGCAGCTCGGCCATGGCGCCCCGGTCGTCGGGGATGTGCTCGAACACCTCGGAGCAGATGATCCGGTCGAAGGTGGCGTCCGCGAACGGCAGGCGCAGGGCGTCGCCGTTGACGCAGGCGCCGAGCGAGCTCTGGGGTGCCTCGCCCGACTCCTTCATGGCCCAGAACAGGTTCCGCACCGGCGGCAGCTCGTCGAAGCCGTAGTCGAGCGACACCACCTGGGCGCCTCGACGGAAGCACTCGAACGAGTGCCGACCGGCTCCGGCGCCCATGTCGAGCACCAGGTCGCCGGGCTGGAGTCCGAGCAGTTCGTAGTCGACGGTGAGCACCGCGTTCAGCTCCTGTCGCCCGCCGACGTGTCGTCGACCGGGCTCGTGTGGGGGGTGGGGGGAGAGGTGGGTCGGCCTGCGGCCGTCGTTCCGCCGGGTCGGCCTGCGGCCTCGGCGAGCAGGGCCCGGTAGTGGACCACGGTCTTCTCCGCCGTCTGGCGCCAGGTCCAGCGGTGGATGACCCGGTCGCGGCCGCGGAGGCCGATCGCCGCAGCGGCCTCGGGGTCGGTCAGCGCCCGACGGATGCCGGTGGCCAGGGCCTCGGCGTCGCCCGGGGCCACGGCGATGCAGGTGTCGCCGTCGGGGCCGGACACCTCGGGGATCGCCCCGCCGGTGGTCGCCACCAACGGGCAGCCGGTCGCCATCGCCTCGATCGCCGGGAGGGAGAAGCCCTCGTACAGCGACGGGACCACCGCGCACGCGGACGAGTTGTACAGCTCGACGATGGTCTCGTCGGTCACGCCGGAGACGAACTCCACGGCGCCGTCGAGGCCGAGCGTCTGGATGGTCCGCTGCGCCGCGGAGCCCTCCTTGAGGCGACCGACCATCACGAGCTTGAGGTCGGGGAACTCGGTGCGGAGCTTGGCGAGGGCCTCGAGCAGGTAGCGCTGGCCCTTCATCGCCACGTCCGACGACGCGGTCGAGATGATCTGGCTGGGGTTCCGCCGGATCCCGGGCATCGGGGCGAACAGCTCGGGGTCCACGCCGACCGGCACGATGTGCAGCCGCTCGGGCGACACCAGGTGGTCGCGGCAGATGTCCTCGTAGGAGTTGCGCGACACCGTGATCACCCGACGGAGGCGCTTGGCCACCTTCGTCTGCATCTTGGTGAAGGCGTACCAGCGGGCCTTGGACCAGCGCTGACGACCCGTCTCGGCGTGCTCCATCTCCAGCCGGCGGTCGACGGTGATCGGGTGGTGGACCGTGCCCAGGACGGGCAGTCCCATGCGCTCCATCAGCAGCAGTCCGTAGCCCAGGCACTGGTTGTCCTGGACCAGGTCGAACTCGCCCTGACGGCGACGCAGGTGGTCCCAGGCCCGGAGCGAGAAGGCGAGGGGCTCGGGGAACGTGCCCGAGGAGAACGCCGTCACCTCGGCCCAGTCCCACGGGTCCTTGAGCTCCCAGATGCCGGGCATCCGCATGGGGAAGTGGTCGTTGTAGATGTCCAGGCTGGGCAGCTCCACCAGCGGGACGCGCTCGTCGACGATCGGGTACGGCTGACCCGACAGCACCTCGGCGTGGTGGCCCATGTCGACCAGCGCCTTGGTGAGGTGGCGGGTGTAGACGCCCTGCCCGCCGACGTGCGGCTTGCCCCTGTAGGTGAGGAACGCGATGCGCAGCGGATCGTCGGGACCCGGGATCGTCCGGCCCGTCGTCCGCAGGCGGTTGGACGAGCTGGAGGGGCCGGTTCGCATAGCGAAGTAGCTTCGCCGTGCGTTGACCCGGCGGTCAAGCTGTGGTCACTGTGGGTGACAGAAAGGAACACCGTGCGTGGTTTGATCCAACGGGTGCTCTCAGCTTCGGTGACGGTGCGACATCCCGAGGGCTCGTCCGACGGACCCGGGCAGGAGGTCGTGGGCTCGATCGGCCCCGGACTGTGCGTCCTCGTCGGCGTGACCCACGACGACGACGAGGCGGACGCGGTCGCCCTGGCGAGCAAGATCTGGCACCTGCGGGTGTTCTCGGACGGCGACGGGGCGATGAACCTGTCGGCCGCCGACCTCGGCCACGAGGTGCTGATCGTCAGCCAGTTCACCCTCTACGGCGACGCGCGGAAGGGTCGTCGGCCGAGCTTCGTGGCCGCGGCACAACCCGAGCAGGCGGAGGGCCTGGTCGACCGGGTGGTCGAGGAGCTGCGGTCGCTCGGGGCCACGGTCGCCACCGGTCGCTTCCGCACCGACATGGCGGTCGAGCTGGTCAACGACGGGCCGGTCACCCTGATGCTGGAGGTGTGACCTCGGCGCCGGGCGCCACCTCGTCCCGGCGACGTCGCGGGACGAACGCCCACAGCAGCGCCCCGACCGCCAGCAGGATCGCCGGGAGGTCGCCGAGGGCCTGCTCGGGGGTGGTGCCGTCGAGCCGGTCGATCGTGCGCACGATCACCTCCTGCTCGCTCACGTCGGTGCGCTGGTGGACGCCCCCGTCGGGGTCGACGAAGGCGCTGAAGCCCGTCGGCGCCACCTGGGTGACCCATCGTCCGGACTCCACCGCCCGCAGCTGCGACATGGCGACCTGCTGGGTCTGGACCTGGGTGAGCCAGTAGCTCGACCCGTTCGTCGGGTTCAACACGACCTGGCCACCGGCGCGCACGCCCTCCCGCACCCGACGCCCGAAGAAGACCTCCCAGCTGATGACGACCGCCATCTTCCCGTGACCGGTCCGGATGACAGCGGGGCCCTCGCCCGGGATCTGGTCGCGGGGCGGGAGGGTGCCGGCGGCGACCGGCTCGAACAGCCACCGGAGGGGGACGTACTCGCCGAACGGGACCCGCCGGACCTTGTCGTAGCGGTCCGACGTCGTGCCGTCGGGGTGGACCACGACCACGTAGTTGGTGAAGTGGTCCGCGTCGACGCTCTCGACCACACCGACCACGATCGGCGCGTTCAAGCGGCGTGCCTGGGCCGCGATCTGGGCCAGCTCCGCGCTCCCCACGAACGACGAACCGATGTTGACCACGTTCTCCGGCCACACGACGAGGTCGACGGGCTCATCGATGGACCGCGTCGCCTCGAGGTGGCGCTGGAACACGATCGGAGCGTCGCCGGCGGTGTAGCGCGTGCCCTGGGGGCCGCCGCCCTGCACCGCGGCGATCCGGACCTGGGCCACGGGCTCGCCGAGCGGCCATGCCGCCCCGACGACGGCGACGACCAGCACGGCCGCGACCGCGATCGCCGCGTGGCGGAGCTTCCGCTCCGAGAGCAGGAAGAGCGTCGCTCCGATCGCCGAGACCGTCAGGCCGAGGAGGAGGACGCCTCCGACCCGGGCCACGGGCAGCAGGGGCGAGTCGGCCTGCGTGGTGGCGAGGAGCGACAGCGGGATCCCGCCGAACGGGGCGTGCATGTGGAGCCACTCGAACAGGACGAGCAGGGCGGGGAGGACCACCAGCCTGCGTCGGTCGCTCGGGCACAGCGCGGCGACGGCGGCGACCAGACCACCCCACACCACCAGGACCCCGACGACGTAGCCGGGCAGGGTGAGCTGCGCCATCCACAGCGTGGACGGGCCGAACCACGCGACCCCGACCAGCCAGCCGATGCAGGCCCGGCTGCGGGCGGACCGGGCGGGACCGCCGCGGTCGCCGAGCGCGACGAGGAAGAGGGCGACGCCGATCGGGGCCAGCGGCCACCACCCCCACGGCGGGAGTGCGAAGCAGATGCAGAGCCCGGCGGCGACGGCGAGCCCCGCGGTGGTCGCCCGGTCCCGGGCCGACCGTCGGGTCCTCCCGGGCGCGTCGGCGGGCTCGTCCGACCCGCTCTCGTCCGGCTCGTCCACGACCCGCTCGCCCACGGCGGAGCATCCTTCCACGGTGCAGCTGCACCGTCGCGGTCGGCGAGTCGGGTCGGCCGGGCGGTCGGCCGGTGCCGGGTGGGGCCCACCCGCTGGCAGACTGCCTCCATGGCGCTCCACACGTCCCGTCGAGGTCCACGTCCGATGATCGTCGCGTCGGTGGTGGCTCTCCTCCTCGTGGGCGGCGTCGCGACGGCCTGCAGCGGTTCGGACGAGTCGTCGGACACGACGGTGGCGCCGACGGGCGAGGCGGCGAAGGGCCTGGAGGTCATCCGCGACCTCGGATGTCAGACCTGCCACACCACCGATGGGAGCGAGGGCGTCGGTCCCACCTTCAAGGGCCTCGCGGGGTCGAAGGTCACGCTCGAGGGCGGCGATGAGGTCACGGCCGACGACGAGTACCTCCGCACGTCGATCACCGACCCGGGCAAGCAGGTGGTCGAGGGCTTCAAGCCGATCATGCCGAAGCGGGATCTGACCGACGAGCAGGTCGACCAGATCGTCGCCTACCTCAACAGCATCGGCTCCAGCGGCTCCTGATCCGCAGGCCCGGTTCTCGGGTCGGGTGTGGGGGTCCATGCCCCGCAGATGACCCGAGAGCGGGCGGTGCGAGGGGTGGCGGGTCAGGCGAGGAGTGCCCGGGCGGCGGTGCGGCCCTGGGCGATGCACGCCGGGATGCCGAGACCACCCAGGTCGCCGCCTGCGACCAGGACCCCGGGCGCATCCGCGGCCAGGGCCGCGTGCACGCGCTCGACCAGCTCCAGGTGACCGACCGCGTACTGGGCGAACCCGGGCGACCACCGGGTCACGCGGGCGACCACGGGCTCGGCGGTGATGCCGAGAACGGTGGCGAGGTCCGCCCGCAGCGCGTCGACGAGCTCGTCGTCGGACATGGTCGACGGCCGGTCGTCGTGTCGGTGGCCCGCGGCCACGCGCAGGATGGCGTGGGTCCCGTCGTCCCAGTGCGGCCACTTGTTGGAGCCGAACGACACCGCCGTCGCGAGCAGCCCGGCGTCGCGTGGGATGAGGATGCCCGACAGGTCGGCCGGCACCTCGACCTGGTCGTGGCGGAACGCGAACGTCACGAACGCGACGGGCACGTGGTGGATGCTCCGCAGCTCCGCCGCCGCAGCGGGGCTGACGTCGGCCAGGACCGTGGCCGCAGCGGGGGCGGGCAGCGTGACGACCACCGCGTCGGCGTCGACCGACGTCCCGTCGGCCAGCCGGACCACGTACCCGCCGTGGCGGTCGCCATCGCTGTCATCGAACTCATCGTCGGAGCCGGCAGCAGGCAGCACGGCGGTGGCGGCGGAGCCGGCCCGCAGCTCCACCCCGCGTTCCATGAGCTGGATCATCAGCGCGTACACCATCGACGAGGTGCCCCCGAGGAGCGCTCGGAACACCGGTCCCGGCGGCGGGGCCGCGGCCAGTCGACCCTGCAGGGTGCGGGTCAGGCTGCCGCCGCGCGTCGCGGCGTCGGCCAGCTGCGGAGTCACGGCCCTCAGCGACAGCTCGTCGATGTCGCCCGCGTTGATGCCGCCGACCAGGGGGCCGACCACGTGGTCGGCGACCTCGCGTCCGAGCCGCTCCGAGAGGTAGTCGCCGATCGACACGTCGCCGTCGGGGCCCGCCGCGTCGTCGGGCAGAGCGGACTCGGCCGCGACCACCTCCAGCGCCTCCGGCGAGACGATCCCGGTGGCGGCGAGCTCGTCGACGTCGAGCGGCACGCCCAGCACGTGACGGGGCGGATACGGACGGACCTCGCCTCCGACCCACACCGCAGCGCGGCCGAGGGCGGGTTGGGTGAGCTGGTCCTCCAAGCCGAGCTCGATGCACAGCTCGACGGCGTCGGGCACCCGGGCCAGGAAGTTGTCGGCCCCCTCGTCGATCGTGATGTGGCCGGTGGGCAGGGTGACGATCCCGGTGCGGACCTTGCCGCCGAAGCGGGTCTCCTCCTCGACCACCGTCACCTGCACGCCGTCGACGGCGCTCGCCTCCCAGGCTGCGGACAGACCGGTGATACCGCCGCCGAGCACGACGATCCGGCGCTGCCGGTCGGGCCCGCTCATCGTCGGTCGGGCGGGCCGGTCCGGTCGACGGTGCCCGCCGCTGCGTCCGCCACCACCCGGGCGACCGCACCCATGACGGCGGCGTCGTCGTTGACCACACGTGTCCGGGCGAAGGCGAGGCCGACCTCGGCGGCGACCGCCGCGGCCTCGACGTCGAGGTCGTACAGCACCTCGAGGTGGTCCGACGTGAAGCCCTGCGGCACGACGAGGATGCCGTCGGCCCGGCCGGTGTCGGCCAGGTCGCGCACGACCTCCAGGATGTCGGGACCGCGCCAGGGCTCGGGCGTGCGGCCGGCGGACTGCCAGCCCAGACCCCAACCGGCCCACTGGGCCAGGCCCGCGGCCCGGGCGGTGGCCTCGGCGGACTCCCGGAGCTGGTCCGGGTAGGGGTCGTCGACGAGGATCCGCTCGGGGAGCGAGTGCGCGGTGAACACCACCTTGGTGCGATCGGGCAGCTCTGCCAGGGCCTCGGCGACCGCCGCCGCCTGGAACGCGATCAGCTCGTCCACCAGGTGCCAGCTGTCGATGCCGATGAAGGCGACCCCGTGCTCGGCGGCGGCCTCCGCGGCCCGCGAGTGGTACTGCGCCACGCTGCCTGCCGAGTAGTGCGGCGCCAGCACCAGGCCGACGACCCGGTCGACGCCGGCAGCCGCGAGCTCTGCGACGCCGTCCTCCACGAACGGGGCCGCGTGCTTCTGGCCCAGGGCGGTGACGTACTCGCCCGGCGCCAGCTCGGCCAGCGCCGAATCGATCGCCGCCACCTGCGCCCGGGTGCGCTGGGCCAGCGGCGAGATCCCCCCGAGCGCGTCGTAGCGGCGGATCAGGTCGGCCAGCTGCTCCTCGGTCGGCGGCCGTCCCCGGCGGATGTGGGTGTAGTACGCCTCGACGTCGTCGGGGCTCGCCGGCGTTCCGTACGCCATGACGAGCACGCCGGTCGTCACGCGTCGCCCCCGGTCGCTGCCGACGCCGGATCGGGCGACGCCTCGCCGTCGGGTCGCCACCCGTGGACGTGGCCGACCAGGCGCTCCAGCACCTCGGGGTCGGTCTCGGGGAGCACTCCGTGGCCGAGGTTGAAGACGTGGGCCGAGCCGCCGCCCCGCACCAGCACGTCGTCCGCCGCCTCCTTGGTGGCCGACCACCCGGCGGCCGGCAGGGCAGGGTCGAGGTTCCCCTGCAGGGTCGTCCCGGCCGGGACGCGGGTCCGGGCCGCGTCGAGGGGTGTCCGCCAGTCGACGCCGACCACGTCCGCCCCGGCGGACGCCATCAGGCCCAGCAGCTCGCCGGTCGACACGCCGAAGTGGATACGGGGGACGCCCAGCTCGCCGGCGGCCGAGAGGACCTTGGTGCTGGCGGGCAGCACGAACCGCTCGTAGTCACCCGGCGACAGGGCGCCGGCCCAGGAGTCGAAGAGCTGCACGGCCGACGCGCCGTTGTCGACCTGGGAGCGCAGCGAGGCGATCGCCAGGTCGGCCAGTCGGTCCATCAGCTCGTGCCACAGGGCCTCGTCGCCGTGCATCAGCGCCTTGGTGTGGACGTAGGTGCGTGATGGGCGCCCCTCGAGCAGGTAGCTGGCCACCGTGAACGGCGCGCCGGCGAAGGCGATCAGCGGCACGGGGAGGTCCCGGACGAGGTTCCGCACCGTCTGCACGACGTACGGCGTGTCCGCCTCGGCGTCGAGGGGGCGGAGGCGGTCGAGGTCGCTGCGGTCCCGGAAGGGGTGCTCGACCACCGGCCCCACGCCGGGAGCGATGTCCACGCCGAAGCCGATGGCGTGGACCGGCGTCATGATGTCGGAGTAGAGGATCGCGGCGTCCACCCCGTACCGGCGGACCGGCTGGAGGGTGATCTCGGTGGCCAGGTCGGGATCGGCGATGGCCCGCAGGATCGTCCCCGCCCCGCGGATCGCCCGGTACTCGGGCAGCGACCGACCGGCCTGGCGCATGAACCACACCGGCGTGCGATCCGTGGGGAGCCCGCGGCAGGTCCGGATGAAGGCCGAGTCGTCGTGGGTGCCCGTCATCGTCCGCGAGTCAACCACGACCGCTCGCGGGGTCCCCAATGGAGCGAGGGATCCAGGGAGGGCGGGGCCGCTCCGACGTGGGCCCGTAGGGTGATCGGCGTGCGACGATCGATCGACGACGACCAGGTGCCGGTGCCGGCGCTGCTGCCCGACGACCTCGAGGACCTGATCGACGCGGGCGAGGAGCCCGTCCCGGTCAACTGGGCGGTGTCCATCTGCGACGACTACGAGGACGCCGACGGTCGGGTCCAGCTGCTGGTCGAGGAGGTCGGATCCGATCGGGTGCCGTTCGTCGCGCACCTGGACCCCGACCGGGCCCGTCGGCTGCGCCTGGCGCTCGCCTCGGCGTTGAAGGAGCTGGGCCAGGACCCCGGTCGTTGAGCTCTCCAGGAGCGAGCGGGACGGGTCCGGAACGGGTGGAGCAGGGCGGCACGACGTCGGCCGGAGCGAAGTCGGCCAGGACGAGATGGGGCGATCCCGTCCTGGCCTCGTCATCACCCTCTCCCAAGGGCGCCTGACTCGGGTCAGTCTCGTTGACCCCTGTCCGGTCGGACAGGGGTCGAACCTCCCTCGGAGATCACGTTCGCGCTCGTGTGGAGAGAGTTCTCTCTGTAGCGTTCCGGCATGAGCGACAATCCGGAGCCGGACCCGCAGCGGGGCAGGGTCCGTCGAGGGAGCGCCCGCTCGGAGCTGCTCGACGCCGCGGCGCGGCTCCTCGCTCGTGCCACCTTGGACGACCTGACCGCGTTCGTCACCGTCGGGCGGCTGACGGCGGAGTCCGGGCTCTCGAACGGTGCGATCTACTCGGCGTTCTCGTCGGACGGCGGCCGCAGCGCGCCGCAGGCCGCCGCCCGGCACACGCTCCTGTCCCTCACCCCCGAGGACGACCAGATGGTCGTGCAGATCCTCGAGCAGATCCACGCGTCTCTGGAGGCCGAGGACGGCAGCGACGAGCGCTTCATCGAGACCCTGGCCGAGCTCGCGGCCGGGCCGGTGGTGGAGTCGGCCCGTGGCGACGCGCTGTCGGACTACACCCACGTGTGGTTGGCCGCCGCCGTCGCCCGCAACGACGCGGACGTCAGGGAGACAGGTCGTCGGCTCTTCGACGACGGCACCGAGTCCTACGAGCGCGTTCTGGCGAGGATCCTGGAGCTGTCGGGGCGGACGCTCGCCGAGGGGATCGACCTCACGACGTTCGCAGCGGTGCTGATGGGAGGCGCCGACGGGCTGGCAATGCGTCTCAGGTTCGACGAGCAGGCCGACGGCGACGTCGTCCGGATCGCGTTCCTCTCGGCGTTCGCGTCGATGACCCGACGCACCGACGAGGCCGACGACCTCTTCGCCGGTCGCGTCGTGGCGTCGGGGAACGTCGGGACCCACGACGACGTCCGAGGTGCGGTGCGCGACGCGGTGGTGGCCCTCGCGGACCGCGAGGGCTGGGGTGCGGTGACGATCGGGCGGGTCGTCGGCCTCACCGGCATCGCAGAGACGACGGTGGTCGCCGCCTTCCCGACCCGCCACCACCTCGCCTCGCTGGTCTGGGTCGACGTGCTGGCCATGGTCGAGCGGCGGGCGCGGTCCCGGCGCTCGCTCCCCGCGGATGTCCAGGTGCTCGAGCTGGTGGCGGACGTGGCCGAGGCGGCGTGCGAGCGACGGTCCCTCGTGGCCTCGGTGCTGACAGCCCGCCTCCATGCCGCTGCGACCACGGGCGGGGAGGTGCTGGATCCGGCGTCCCGGCGGCTCGTCGGCGCGCTGGCCGACCTGCTCGACGGGGGGACGGGTTCGAGCGCGGTCGCGGCCCGGACGGCGTTCGACGCCCTTCTGATGGGAGCGGCGTCGTCCGACTCGCCCGCCGACGAGCTGACGCGACTGCTGGTGGCAGGGCTCCGCTCCGTCGGCCCGCCGACGCTCGACCCGTAGGCTCCCGGCAGGTCGAGGGAGAGCAGGCCGAGGGAGAGGGCGACGTTCGATGGGGGACACAGGGGTTCCGGACGAGACGGGCGTTCAGGGAACCACAGGGGGTTCGGCATCGGCGCGGGACCGCCTGGAGGAGACGGCCCGACGGCTCCTCGCCGGCGCGACGCTCGACGACCTGACCGCGTTCGTGACCGTCAGCCGGCTGACCGAGGGCTCAGGCCTCTCCAGCGGCGCGGTGTACTCGACGTTCGCTCCCGGGCCCGGAGTCGGGAACCGCACCAGGACCGCACCACAGGCCGCTGCCCGGGCGGCGTTCCGGTCGCTCGACCCGGAGAGCGACGAGATGGTCGAGGCAATCCACGACTCGCTGGGCGCCGCTCTCGCCCAGGGGGAGCAGGAGGGCCTGGAGTTCCTCCTCACGGTGGCCGAGATGCTCGTCGCCCCGATCACCACGTCGGCCCGCGGGCTCCACGGCGACGACGGGTGGACCTACACGCACCTCTTCCTCGGCGCTGCGACCGCGCTGAACGACCCCGAGGTATCCGAGTTCCTGAGCCGCTCGTACGAGGACTACGACCGGGTCTACGAGCCGGGCCTGGAGGTCCTGCTCCGCCTGTCGGGCCGGGTGTTGATCGACGGCGTCGACATCCACCAGCTGAGCCAGATGCTCATCAGCGTCGGCGACGCCTGTGCGCTCCGGTGCCGCGTGGCCCCGAGCACGGATCCGTCGATCCTCACGCGCATGTACATCGCGATCTGGGTGGCGATGACGCGTCGTGTCGACGCCCGCGACGACCAGCTGGGGCTCCGGCTGGCGATCCTCGGTCAGAACCCGCTGGGCGACGAGGAGAGCGACGCCGTGCGCTCGGCCGTCCTGCGGGTCACCAGCCGTGCGGGCTGGCCGGCGGTGACCCTGGCGAAGGTCGCCCAGCTCGCCGGGATCCCCGACGCCCGACTGGCCGGCGTGTACCCGAGCCGCCACGACCTGTCGGTGCTGGTGTGGGACGACCTGGTCGCAGGCGTGCAGCGCCGCGACGCGGCGCGGCAGGAGCTGACCCCGGACGTGCGCCTGGCCTCGCTGCTCGAGGACGTCTGCGACACGGCGTGCTCGCAGCGGGCGCTCACCGCATCGCTCCTGATCGCCCGCCTCGGCGCGACCTCGGAGCTCGAGACGCCGCACGAGGACCCGGGCTCCGACCTCCTCGTCGAGCTGCTGGCGGCAGCGATCTCGGCGGTGGCCGCCGACGGCGAGGTCGACCTGTCCGGGCCGGCCGCTCCGACAGCGGCCGGCGACGGCTTCCGGGTCATGGCCCGGGCGACGCTGGACCTGGTGCTCCTCCGGGCCTCGACGTCCCAGGTCACCGGTGCGGAGCTCACCTCGCTGATCGTCGACGGCATGGTCGGCGCCGGCGTGGTGATCGACGACCCGGGCGGTCAGTAGCCGGCGTCGACGTCCACCCGCCCCACCAGGGGCTCCCCGCGTCCCCACCGGGCCACGTTGTCGGTGATGCGCGCCGACAGCAGCGGCACGGCCATCTCGGGGGTGTTGGCCACGTGCGGGGTGACGATGCAGTTGGGCAGGGACCACAGCGGATGGCCGTCGGGGAGCGGTTCCGGGTCGGTGACGTCGAGCCCGGCGCCGGCGATCGTGCCGTCCCGGAGCGCGCCGACCAGGTCGTCGGTGACCACGTGGGCGCCGCGGGCGACGTTGACCAGGTGGCACGTCGGGCCCATCAGGCGGAGGAGGCCCGCATCGACGATCCCGGTCGTCTCGGGGGTGAGGGCGAGCGCCAGCACGACCAGGTCGGCGCCCGTCACCGCCTCGGCCAGCGCGTCCGGGCCGACGACCGCGGCCCCGCGCGTCGGGAACGCGGCACCGGGGTGGCGTCGCACGACCGTCGTCTCGCACTCGAACGGCTCGATCATCCGCAGGAAGGACTCGGTGATCCCGCCTCCGCCGAGGACGGTGACCCGGGCGCCGGTCAGGTTGGTCCCGATGGTCCCGTCGGCCCGCCAACTCGTCGCCCGGGCGTAGCGGTCCAGGCACCTCATGCTCGCCAGGGCCAGGGTCAGGGCCATCTCGGCCACCGGTTCGGCGTACACGCCCTTGCCGCACGTCCAGGCCCGGTGGTGGTCGAGCACGTCGACGTACGGCTCGATGCCGGCCCACGGGAGCTGCACCCAGGCCAGGTGGTCGCCGTGCTCCCGGAGGACCGTCCGCAGGCCGTCGGGGTCGTCGGGCGCGGCCCACAGCAGCGCCACCGCCTCGTCGAGCGGAGCGATCCGGCCGCCGCCCGCCACCAC
Source organism: Actinomycetes bacterium (assembly GCA_023434535.1). Classification (GTDB taxonomy): domain Bacteria; phylum Actinomycetota; class Acidimicrobiia; order Acidimicrobiales; family Microtrichaceae; genus Dermatobacter. The sequence goes on along the minus strand of JAEYSR010000246.1, from coordinate 11,897 downwards.
GGCGTCGCCCAACCAGTCCCGCACCCCTGCGGGCTCCACGGCGACGGCTGTCGCGTCGGTCATCCCAGGAGCGTCGGTCATGTCGCCAGCTCGGTCATCCCGACAGCACAGCACGTCGTCGCAGCGCCTGTTGGCGGATCAGGGGAGGGGAGTACACTTTCGGATTCCCCGTTTGCGGGTCCGACCCGCGGCAGGAGCACGTGTGGCGAACCATCCCGAGCTGGAAGCCGAACAGGCGTACGTCGACCACGCGTACGAGTGCCTGGAGCAGACGAAGCGGGCGGTGGAGTCCATCCGCGACTCGGTCGAGAACGGGCCCGGAGGCACCTTCCAGCACCGCTACGAGCGCGACGTCGTCCACGATCGCGCCGAGGCCCGGCTCCAGCACCTGGAGGTCGGCGACCTCTCGCTGGTGTTCGGGCGGATCGACCTGGAGCAGCGGCCCGATCCGGGTGATGCGGACCGGTTCTACATCGGGCGCATCGCGGTCGCCGACGAGCACCGTGACCCGGTGATCGTCGACTGGCGCGCCCCGGTCGCCGAGGCCTTCTACCGGGCGACCGGACGCGACCCGATGGGCCTGGTCCGTCGTCGGCACTTCGCGAGCCGGGGCCGGACGCTGCTCGGGATCGACGACGAGCTGTTCGGCGCCGCCAAGGACGCACTCGACCACGGCGAGGTGCAGGGCTACGGCGCGCTGATCTCCGCGCTCGAGGAGTCCCGCTCCGGCCGGCTGTCCGACATCGTCGCGACGATCCAGGTGGAGCAGGACGTCATCATCCGCTCCGAGCTTCCCGGCGTGCTGGTGGTCCAGGGCGGACCCGGCACCGGCAAGACGGTCGTGGCGCTGCACCGGGCCGCCTACCTGCTCTACAGCCACCGCTTCCCGCTCGAGGGCCAGGGCGTGCTCGTCGTCGGACCCAACCGCGTGTTCCTGTCCTACATCGAGCAGGTGCTGCCCAGCCTGGGCGAGGCGGGCGTCCAGATCGCCACGCTCGGCGACCTCGTCCCGCACGTGCGCATCGCCGGTCACGACGACGAGGACACCGCCCGCATCAAGGGCGACCTGCGCATGATCGACGTGGTCCGCCACGCGGTGCGGGACCGGGAGCGACCGCTCCGGGAGCCGCTGCGCATCCCGTACGGGGTCCAGTGGCTGACGCTCCCGGTCGGCCGGTCCGCCGACATCGTCCACCAGGCCCGCCGCCGGTTCCGCACCCACAACGCCGGTCGCAAGCTGGTGGAGCAGCTGTTCTGGGAGGCGCTCGCCGAGTCGTCGCGCAACGAGGACTCGGCCGATGTGGTCAAGGAACGGCTCCGGGGGGACCCGTCGGTGCGGGAGGCGCTGGAGCGCATGTGGCCGGTGCTCACCCCGGCCGAGCTCCTCAACGACCTCTACGGGTCGCCCGGTCTGCTCAAGCTGGCGTGCCACCGCTACATGGAGCCGAGGGAGTGGAAGCTCCTGTCGCGGCCCCGCGAGCACATCGCCGCGGAGGTGTTCTTCACCAACCACGACGTCCCTGTCCTGGACGAGGCGCTCGAGCTGCTCGGCCCGCGTCCTCGGCACAAGGACGCCGATGCCGTGCGGACCTACGGCCACATCGTCGTCGACGAGGCCCAGGACCTGTCGCCGATGCAGCTGCGGGTGCTCGACCGGCGCTCGCTCAACGGTTCCATGACCATCGTCGGCGACATCGCCCAGTCCACCGGTGCCTGGGCGCACGACGACTGGGACTCGGTGCTGGAGCACCTGCCGAGCCGTCGGCCGCCGCGCCGGGCGGAGCTCACCGTCGGCTACCGGGTCCCCGGTCCGATCATGGACCTGGCCGCCAAGGTGCTGAGGATCGCCGCGCCGGGCCTGCAGCCGCCCACCTCCATCCGCCACACCGGTGACGAGCCGATCATCAGCGGCTGCAGCGAAGCGGACCTGGACCTGGAGATCGCCGATTCGGTGCGCCGGGAGCTCAAGGCGGTGGGTGCCGGCAACGTGGCCGTCGTCGTCCCCGGTTCGATGGTCGACCGGGTCGACCTGGCGCTCGACGAGGCCGGCATCGACCACGGCAAGGCCACCCGCCAGGGCCTGGACCGCCAGGTGACGATCGTGCCGACGTCGCTGGTCAAGGGTCTGGAGCTCGACTCGGTGATCGTGGTCGAGCCCTCCGCGATCCTGCGCGAGGAGGTGCGCGGGCCGCAGTCGCTCTACGTGGCGCTCACGCGGTCGACCAAGCGCCTGTCGATCGTCCACGCCGAGCCGCTCCCCGACGTCCTGCGCTGACCCGCTCTGTCGACACCACCGGAGGCGATCGCCGCCGCTGACGACGACGGAGCAGCAGGTCAGCGGTGCAGCACCACCGGGTGGTCGTGGAGGAAGCGGTCACGGGCCGCGGCCTCGCCGATCAGCACGAGGTCGCTCCCGGCAGGCAGGGGGACCTGCGCGTCGGGGTTGGTCCGCGTGCGACCCCGCTCGATCACCGCGACGACGTTGCAGCTGGTCGACCGCCGGAGGTCGAGCTGGGCGAGCGACCGGCCGACCATCGACCTCGGTACCGGCGTGCGGAAGACCTCGAGCGTGTCGGCGAGGACGAGGGAGTCGTTGTCGCCGAGCACGTTCCAGATCGCGGTGGCCCCGAGCGACGCGTAGGACAGGACGGAGTCGGCGCCGGCCCGGTGCAGCGTGGCCACGTTCCGGTCGAGGTTGGCCCGGGAGATGATCTGGATGTCGGGCCGCAGCCGACGGCAGTAGATGGTGAGGTACACGTTGATGTCGTCGTCGTGGGTGGTGATCACGATCGCCGACGCGGACTCGATCCCGGCTTGCTCGAGCACGTCGATGCTCGACGCGTCGCCGACGACGTAGCGCCAGTCGGGCCGGACCCGGGACGCGTCCTTCTCCACCAGGCTGACCGCCGTGCCGTTGGCCGACAGGTTGCGAGCGGCGGACCTGCCCACACGGCCGCCGCCGATCACGATCGCCGCGGCGGGCGCAGCGCCGTCGGAGGTGCCGAACCCCCCGTCGTAGGCCGCGAGCTGCTCGTGCGAGCCGGCCAGCACGAGCACGTCGCCGTCGCCGATGGCGGTCTCGGGACCCGGCATCGTGAACACGCCCCGGCGCCAGATCCCGGCGAGGCTCACGGAGTAGCGACCGCGCAGGTCCAGGTCCGCGACCGTGTGGCCGGCCATCTGCGCGGGGTCGGGCGTGGCCTCGGCGATCACCAGGTCGCCGAACTCGCCCACGGGGTGGGCCCGGTGGTCGTTGCCGAGGACCCGCCGGGCCATGGCGCTGCCCAGCAGCGGACCCATGCGCAGGATGTGGTCGCACCCGGCCAGCTCCAGCACGTCGACGGATGCGAACTGCGATGCCGTCGCCACGATCGGTACGGACGCGTTGATCTCCCTCACGGTGAACACGATGTTCGTGTTGGCCATGTCGGTCTGGGTCGTCGCGACCAGCGCAGCGTTCTCCACCCGGGCCGCGGTGTAGGTGGCCGGGTCGTCGAGGTCGCCGACCATCACGTCGACTCCCAGGTCGGCCTGGACCAGGGCCTCCTGCAGGTCCGACATGATCAGCACGTAGGGCACGTCCGCGGCGGTGGCCTTCTGGATGAGAGCGCTGCTCACCGCTCCGAGCTGGGTGAGAACGATGTGGTCGCGGGTCTTCGCCGGGAGCTCCCTGGGTGCCCGCATGGACTCCCGGCGCTGCATCCACGGCAGGAACAGGAACTGGATGAAGGCGAACGGCAGGAGGACCAGGATGAACATGGCGCCGCTGACCAGCACCACGATCGAGAAGGCCTTGCCGAGGTCGGACTGGAACGTGATGTCGCCGAACCCGAGCGTCGACATGGTCGTCAGCGACCAGTAGATGCCCGTGACCCAGCTGTAGCTGCGGCCTTCGCGCTCCATGATGAAGTGGAAGCAGACGCTGTAGACGGCGACCATCGCCACCAGCAGGCCCACCAGCCACAGCACCACTCGACCGTTGGAGCGCGGTCGCCGCAGCGTGGCGCCCAACGTGTTGAGGATCAGCCCGAGCGACTTCACCGGGCCGACGGTACCGACCGACGTCGCCGGAGCGACGGAGCGCTCCTCAGGCGGTGACGAGGATGCGGTCGGACGCGAAGCGCCCGATGCCCACGTGACGACCCTCGATCTCGACGGTCGCGGTGCCGTCGGGCGACATGGCCGTCAGCGTTCCCGAGTGCCCCGGCTGGAGCGAGTTCTCCTCCAGGAACGCCAGCATCCCGGGCTCGAACTCGAGCTCCTCGGGGATGCGGGTCACGGTGAAGTCCGATCCGATGGGGATGGAGCTCAACATGGTGGCGTCGGGCGCGTGGTAGTCCGCGCCGGGGATCGGGTTGCCGTGCGGGCAGGTCGTGGGGTCGCCGAGGACCCGCGACAGCGCCTGCTCGACGGGTTCGGAGATAACGTGCTCCCACTTGCCGGCCTCGGTGTGGGCCTCGGCCCAGGACAGGCCGAGCACGTCGGTGAGGAACCGCTCGGCCAGACGGTGCCGGCGTACCACGCGCTCCGCCAGCGTCCTGCCGTTGGCGGTCAGCGAGATGTTGGTGCCGATCTCGATCAGGCCCTCGTGCTCCATGCGGCGGATCATCTCCGACACGGCGGGACGAGAGACCTCGAGCCGCTCGGCGATCCGGGCCTGGATGACGTCGATGTCGTCCTCCCGGAGCTCCCAGATGGCCTCGCAGTACTCCTCGAACGCGGGGTGGAACTCCTTGGAGCGGCTGCCCTTGGCGTCGGTCGGCATGGTGGGGATCCTACTTCCGGGTGCGGTGCTCGGCCCGGTCAGCCGGCGGCGAGCTCCAGTTGCGGTCTGATCTGCTCCAGCGCCCACGGGATGGACAGCGGAGTGGGCGTGTTGAGGGCGACGGCGAGCGGGTAGTCCATCTCGACCACCGCTCCGGACTCCACCGCGGGAAGCTGCGCCCAACCGGCGATGCCCGACGGGTCGGTGCCGTTCAGGAGCGCCAACAGCAGATCGCCGTCGAGCATTCCGATCTGCTCCATGCTCAGCTGCAGCCGGCCCTGGTCGGCCTCGGCGCGGATCTCCTCGGGGATGACCATGCCGAGCTGGCCGAACAGGACGTTGGCGCCGTCCTCCGGGTCGGCCAGCACGTAGATGCCGTCGCCCTCCACGTAGTTGGCGAAGCTGAAGGTCCTGTCCTTCAGCCCGGGGAGGGTCTCGGCCACCTCCGCGACGTCGCCGTCCACCGACTCGATGACGGCCTGCGCCTCGGCCGGCTCGCCCAGCACCCGGCCGGCCGTCGTGGTGAGGTCCTGCCACTTGTCCACCTGCGAGTCGCCGAGGAGGGCGATCGTCGGGGCGATGGCGGTGAGCCGGTCGTAGTCGCCCTGGTCCTGTGCGAAGTAGCCCACGACGATGAGGTCCGGTTCCATCGCGGCGATCTGCTCCCACGGCAGCTCCGTGGTCGCTGCGATCTCCGTGCTGCCGTCGAGCACGTCGCCCCGCCACGGGAACCCGTCGGGAGCGCTGGGGTCGCCGATGTAGCCGATCGGAGGGTGGTCCATGGTGGCGAGCACGTCGGTCCAGGCCGTCTCGAGCGACACGATCCGCTCGGGGACCTCGTCGATGGTGGTGGACCCGTAGGCGTGCTCGATCGTGACCGGGAACGCGCCGTCGGCGTTCCCGTCGTCGCTGCCGCTGTCTGCGCTCGTGGTGTCGCCGTCGGCGCTCGTGCTGTCGCCGCCGCACGCCCCCGCGGCGAGGGCGACCACGGCGAGGATCGCCAGCAGGAGGAGCGGGGCGGGGCGGCGTGCGGTCCGAAGCATGGTAAGCAACCCTAACGGTCGATGTGTCGGTGTGCGACACGCGCCGGTTCGACCACGTGAGGGCGTGCTCCGTGTGCGCTGGACGTCGTGGGGCGACGTCAGGTGCACAGAGAGCGCGGTCTGGCGCGGCCGGGCCGTTGTCACGGTCGGTCGGTAGCTTCTGGCGGTGGCCGACGCACCCCGACCGGAGCAACCCCTCGCGGGCTTCTCCGACCCCGTGCGGGCCTGGTTCGAGACGTCGTTCCCCGGCGCGACCGATGCCCAGGCCGCCGCGTGGCCGGCGATCGCCGCGGGGGAGCACACGTTGCTGTGCGCGCCGACCGGGTCCGGCAAGACGCTCGCGGCGTTCCTCTGGGCGCTGGACGACCTGGGTCGCAACCCGTCGCCCGAGCCCGGGGTGCGCGTGGTGTACGTGTCGCCGCTCCGGGCCCTCGCGGTGGACGTGGACAAGAACCTGCGGGGACCGCTGCGGGGCATCTCCCTCGCCGCGCAGCGGCTCGGGGTCCCGTTCGCGGAGCCGACCATCGGCGTGCGGACCGGTGACAGCACCTCGCAGGAGCGGCGCCGACTCGTCCGGGAGCCGCCCGACATCCTCATCACCACGCCCGAGTCGCTCTACCTGATGCTCACCTCCGCGGCCCGGGAGACCCTCCTCGGCGTCGAGCGGGTCGTCGTCGACGAGATCCACGCCCTGGCCGCGACCAAGCGGGGGGCCCACCTCGCGCTGACGCTCGAGCGGCTGGAGCACCTGCTCCTCGGTGCGGACCGAGCTCCCGACCCGGCGCGCCGGTCGGTCGTCCAGCGCATCGGGCTCTCGGCCACGCAGCGTCCGCTCGAGGTCGTCGCGGGCTACCTGGCCGGCAACGCCGTCGAGGGCGACGACGGGGGCGACGGCGGACGCGTCGCTCCCCGGCCCGTGCGGATCCTCGACGCCGGCGTCCGCAAGGAGCTGGACCTGCAGGTGGTGGTGCCGGTCGACGACATGGGCGCCCTCGGCGAGGTGGCCCAGCCCGACGCCGGAGGGCCCGCCTCGGCGTCGCCGCCACGGCGGTCGATCTGGCCGTCGATCCACCCGATGCTCCTGGACCTGGTCGAGGAGCACCGGTCGACCCTGGTCTTCGTCAACGCACGTCGGTTGGCAGAGCGCCTGGCGAGCCGCTTGAACGAGCTGTCGGCCGACTCCGACGACCACGGCGATGAGGAGTCCGGCGACGGCGCTCCCGGCGCACCCGACGGGACGGCGCGGCGTGCTGCGCAGGCGTTCACCGGCAACGAGGCGACCGGCCTGTCGGCGGCCGACTCCGGTGCCGAGCTGGTCAAGGCGCACCACGGCTCGCTCTCGCGGGAGCGACGTCTGCAGATCGAGGACGAGCTCAAGCGCGGCGACCTCCGCGGCCTGGTCGCGACGAGCTCGCTGGAGCTCGGGATCGACATGGGAGCGGTGGACCTCGTCGTCCAGGTCAGCTCGCCGGGCAGCGTGTCGGCCGGTCTGCAGCGGATCGGGCGGGCCGGCCACCAGGTCGGCGCCCCCAGCCGCGGCCGCATCTTCCCCAAGCACCGGGCCGACCTGCTGGAGGCGGCCGTGGTCGTCCAGCGGATGAAGGCCGGCCTCATCGAGTCCACATCGGTCCCGTCGAACCCGCTCGACGTGCTCGCCCAGCAGATCGTGGCCGCGTGCGCGCTCGACGACTGGGCGGTCGACGACCTCCTGGCCATGTGCCGCGGCGCCGCCAACTTCGGTGGCCTGTCCCGGGAGATCTTCGACGCGACCCTGGACATGCTGGCCGGTCGCTACCCGTCGGAGGAGTTCGCCGAGCTGCGACCCCGCGTGGTGTGGGACCGCCAGGAGGGCACGGTCCGGGGGAGGGCCGGCGCCCAGCGGCTGGCCGTCACGTCGGGCGGCACCATCCCCGACCGCGGCCTCTACGGCGTGTTCCTCCCCGACGGCACGCGGGTGGGTGAGCTCGACGAGGAGATGGTGTACGAGTCCCGGGCCGGAGAGACGTTCCTGCTCGGCGCCTCCACCTGGCGGATCGAGGAGATCACCTTCGAGCGGGTGGTCGTGACGCCGGCTCCGGGTCAGCCGGGCAAGATGCCGTTCTGGCACGGCGACGGCCCGGGACGCTCCGCCGAGCTCGGTCGCGCCCTCGGCGAGTTCGTCCGGGAGGTGCGGGCGTTGCCGCCGGACGCAGCGCTGGATCGGCTGCGCGACGACCACTCGCTGGACGAGCGCGCCGCCCAGAACGTCATCGGGTACCTGGACGAGCAGGCCGAGGCCACCGGTGTGGTGCCCGACGACCGCACGATCGTGGTCGAGCGGTTCCGCGACGAGATCGGCGACTGGCGGCTGTGCATCCACTCGCCGTACGGCGCCGGCGTCCACGCTCCGTGGGCCACGGTGCTGCGAGCCCGCCTCGAGCAGCACTTCAGCGAGCAGCTCGGCGACGGTGGCGGCGTCGAGGTCCTGTGGTCCGACGACGGCATCGTGGTGCGGCTGCCCGAGTCGGCCGACGACGTGCCGACCGACCTCCTCTTCGGCGACCCCGACGAGGTCGAGGCCGACGTCGTGGCCACGCTCCCCGGCACCAGCGCCTTCGCGGCCCGGTTCCGGGAGGCGGCGGCCCGGGCGCTGCTCCTCCCACGACGCCGACCCGACCAGCGCACGCCCCTGTGGCAGCAGCGCCAGCGCGCCGCGGACCTGCTGTCCGTGGCGTCCAAGTACCCCGGGTTCCCGATCCTGCTCGAGGCCACACGTGAGTGCTGCAACGACGTGTTCGACCTGCCGGCGCTGCGCCGGCTCCTCACCGAGGTGCGCAGCCGTCGGGTGCGGGTGGTCCCGGTGGAGACCCAGACCGCCTCGCCCTTCGCCCGGTCGCTCCTCTTCGGCTGGATCGCCGTCTACATGTACGAGGGCGACGCGCCGCTCGCCGAGCGGCGGGCTGCGGCTCTCGCCCTCGACCGGGAGCTGCTGCGGGACCTGCTCGGCACCGAGGAGCTGCGGTCGCTGCTCGACGCCGACGTGGTCGCCCAGGTCGAGCTGGAGCTCCAGCGGCTGACGCCGGAGCGGGCCGCCCGTGACGTCGACGAGGTCCACGACCTGCTGCGGGTGCTGGGCCCGTTGAGCCCGCTCGAGATCTCGTTCCGGGTCCGCGACGACCAGGTCGGCAACGTGTCGGAGTGGATCCGGGAGCTCGTGGAGACGCGTCGGGCGATCGAGATCGGTGTCGTGGGCCCGTCCGGCTCCGGAGCCGCGTCCGGGTCGTCCGAGGTCGCCGGGGGCGAGCTGCGCGTCGCCGCGGCGGAGGACGCGGCCCGACTGCGCGACGGGCTGGGGGTCGCCGTCCCGGTCGGCCTGCCCACCGCGTTCACCGATCCGGTCGACACGCCGGTGCGCGACCTGGTGGAGCGGTTCGCCCGGACCCACGCCCCGTTCACCACGCCCCAGGTGGCGGACCGGCTGGGGCTCTCGGCCGAGGTGGTGCGTGTCGTCCTCGGCGAGCTCGTCCGGGACGGTCGTGTGGCCGAGGGCGACTTCACGCCCGGAGGGACCGAGCGGGAGTGGTGCGACGCGGACGTGCTGCGCCAGCTCCGGCGGCGCTCGCTCGCCGCGCTGCGTGAAGAGGTCGCCCCGGTCGAGTCGCCGGCGCTGGTGCGCTTCCTGCCGCAGTGGCAGCTGGTCGGGTCGCGGCGACGCGGTCCCGATGCCGTCGCCGAGGTCGTGTCGGTGCTCCAGGGAGCCGCGTTGCCGGCCTCCGCGCTGGAGGTGGACGTCCTCGGCATCCGGGTGGGCGGCTACTCACCGGCCGACCTCGACGCCCTCTGCGCGAGCGGCGAGCTGGTGTGGGTCGGCGCCGGCGCGATCGGTGCGCACGACGGTCGGATCCGGCTGGTGTGGCGGGATCAGGTCCCCGCGCTGCTGCCGCCCCCGGCCGATCCCGTGGACCAGGGGACCGACGACCCCCACCACCGTGTCCTGCGCGACCACCTGGCCGACCGGGGGGCGTCGTTCTGGTCCGACCTCGTGGCAGCGGTGTCGGCCGCCGAGCTCCCGTACGACGACGACACCGTGCTCGCCGCCCTGTGGGACCTGGTCTGGGCCGGCGAGGTCACCAACGACACGTTCGGAGCGCTGCGGGCCAAGGTCGCCGGTGGCTCGTCCCGTCGGGCCTCGGGAGCGCGGTCCCGACGGCCGGGCCCGAACGTCCGCCGGCTCAACCGGCTCGGTCCCCCCGCTGCCGCCGGGCGTTGGTCGCTCGTGGCACCGCTGCGCGAGCCGGCCGTGACCCCCACCGAGGCGGCCACCACCCGGGCCTTCCAGCTGCTCGACCGCTACGGCGTCCTCACCCGGGAGATGGCCCTCGCCGAGGGGCAGTCCGGAGGGTTCGCCGGCGTGTATCCGCTGCTGAAGGTGCTGGAGGAGCGGGGCCAGGTGCGCCGCGGGTACTTCGTCGCCGGTCTCGGCGCCGCCCAGTTCGCCTCGCCCGGCGCGGTCGACAGGCTGCGCGCCGCCGGCCAGGACGACATCGGCGACCTGCCCGACGGCGTCGACCACGACGGGACCGACATCGGTGCCCGCACGCCCTTCGTGGCGGATCCCGACCTCGATGAGCTCGACGACGAGGGCCCCGACGCCTGGGTCCTGTCCGCCGTCGATCCCGCCCAGCCGTTCGGAGCGGCCCTGCCGTGGCCCGAGTCGACCGGCCACCCGGCCCGGGCGATCGGTGCCTACGCGGTGCTCGTGGACGGGGAGATCTGCGCGTACGTGGAGAAGGGAGGCCGGAGCCTGCTGACGTTCCCCGACGCCCCCGCCCACCCCGAGTGGGTGGCGACCCTCGCGTCCCTGGTGCACGACGGCCGCGTCCGGCGACTGCGCATCGAGACCGTCGACGGGGCGTCGGCCTCCTCGTCGGAGTGGGCCGGAGCGCTGCTGTCGGCCGGGTTCGTGGAGGGCTACAAGGGGCTGACGCTCGGCCGCTGAGGCCCGTCCCCGGACAGTCGAGGCCTGCCCGCAGCGATCGAGGGAGAGCTAACGTCCCGCGCTCGCGCACTCAGGGGGATCCGTGGATCGCAATCGTCGTTTCGAGGGCAAGGTCGTCTTCATCACCGGGGTCGCACGCGGGCAGGGCCGCAACCACGCCGTGCGCTTCGCCCAGGAGGGCGCCCGCATCATCGGCGTGGACCTCTGCCACGACGTCGAGCACGCGCCGTACCCGCTGGCCACGCCCGAGGACCTGGCCGAGACCGTGCGGCTGGTCGAGTCCGCCGGCGGCGCCATGCACGCCGAGCAGGCCGACGTCCGGGACCTGTCGGCGCTCAAGTCGGCGGTCCGTGCCGGCATCGACAAGTTCGGGCGCCTCGACGTGATCCTGGCCAACGCCGGGACCTACTCGCCGCTGCCGGTGCAGTTCGTCTCCGACGACAGCTGGAACGAGACCGTCGACATCAACCTCACCGGCGTCTTCCACGCGGTCAAGGCCGGGGTGCGCCAGATGATCGAGCAGAACGAGGGCGGCGCGATCGTGCTCACCTCGTCGACCGCCGGGCTCAAGGGCTTCTACGGATCGCCCGCGTACTCGGCGGCCAAGCACGGCGTGGTCGGCTTCATGAGATCCCTCACGCTCGAGCTGGCTCCCAACCAGATCCGGGTCAACTCGGTGCACCCGACGTCGGTGTACACGCCGATGATCATCAACGACGTGTTCCCCAAGCTCGTCCGTATGGACCACCCCGATCCAGGCGAGGCCGAGGCTGCCGAGTTCCTCAAGGACATGCAGCCGATGGGCAACCCCTGGATCGAGGTCGACGACGTCAGCAACGCGATCCTGTTCCTGTGCTCCGACGAGGCCCGCTACATCACGGGGACCACGCTGGCGGTCGACGCCGGCGCCATGACCAAGTGACCTGAGCGACTCCGCTGCTGCATCCGCCGCCGCACGCCGCCGGTTCTGTGATGCAGAACCGTGGGCGGTCTCAATCGGTGGCTGCAACAAGCGCCTCGTTGAGTGCTTCGGCGGGAGTCTTCCACTTGAGCGTCTTGCGGGGACGGCCGTTGAGTTGGTCAGCGACCCGGTCGAGGTCCGATTTGGTGT
>JAEYSR010000238.1 GCA_023434535.1 Actinomycetes bacterium | reverse complement strand
ACACCAAATCGGACCTCGACCGGGTCGCTGACCAACTCAACGGCCGTCCCCGCAAGACGCTCAAGTGGAAGACTCCCGCCGAAGCACTCAACGAGGCGCTTGTTGCAGCCACCGATTGAGACCGCCGTCGGTTTCCGGGAACAGAGCGGGCCGGGGGACCGTACGGCGAGGTCAGGTCAGCGGTCGGCGAGAACGTCCTCGAAGAGGGTCAGGGTGCGGGCCGAGATGAGGTCCCACGCGAGCTCGTCGCGTCGCAGGACCGCGGCGCGGCGGGCGGCGCGCACCTCGTCGGGATCCAGGGCGTCGAGCGCCGCAGCCACCGACTCGGCGGTGTGGCCGACCGAGATCCCGGCGTCGCCCAGGACCTCCGTGAGGAAGCTCCAGTCCGAGCGCAGCACCGGCAACCCGAGCCCGATGGCATCGAACACCGTGCCGGTGGCGAGCATCTCCCCGTCGGGGTCGAACGGCATGGCCAGCACGTCGCAGACGGCGAGGCGCTGTGCGTACACGTCGGTGTCGGCCATCGCGTAGGGCTCGGCGACGACGATGCGCGGGTCGTCGGGAACGTCCTCGCCCTCCGCCATCGACCAGCACGCCACCTGGATGTCCTGGCGTGAGCTGGCGGCGACGCCGCGGAGGAACTCGGTCACCAGCTTCTCCGTGCGCGGTGCGCCGACGATGCCGATGCGCAGGTCGCACGGCGTCAGACCGAGCGCCGCCTCCGCTTCCTCGCGATCGGTGTCGGGCTGATCGGCCCACAGCTCGCCGAAGTGGCCGTGGGGGATCACCACGTGTCGGGTCCCGGGCGCGGTCTCGTACCGCTCGCGGAACCGCTCCATCCCGCCGTGGCTGTGGTGGATGATCGCGTCGACGTGGGCCGCCCACAGCTCGTAGATCGGGTCGTAGGCGTCGGGCCGCTTCTCGTGCGGCGTCAGGTTGTGGGCCGTCCAGACGACGGGGACGTGACGGGAGCGGAGCTCGTCGACGATGGCACGGTGGCTGCCCATGTCGTCGAAGGCGACCCACTCGGGCCAGTGCAGGTGGAGGAGGTCGACGGTGGCGGGGTCGACCGAGGCGTCGCCGAGCGGGCCCCACGGACAGGCCTGCTCCCACACGAGGCCGGTGAGCGGCGCGTACAGGCTGCGGTCGTAGTGGTGGCCGAACGCCGTCGACGCCACGCGCAGCTGCGGCGTGACCGACAGGCTGACGTCGGCCCGGACCGAGCCGTCGTCGAGGCGCTGGGGGAGCACCTCGACCTCGTGGACCCGCGAGAACGACGACCAGTGGCTCCGCCACTCCGCCACGCCGTCCACGTCGACCTCATCGATGTGGACCTGGGTGCCGCGCTCGCCGTGCACCGCGACGCGCAGCGGTCGGTCGGCCCGCTCGGGGACAAGGACCGCCAGCGCGTCGGGTGCCCAGCCCGCCTCCACGCTCCAGCGGGCCTCGAGCGTGCGGCCGTCGGCCCGGTACCGGACCTCGGCGGCCCCCGGCACGGTGGTCTGCTGGGCGGGCGGGTCGAGCTCGGCGTCGTAGGTGAGCCGGTCCCACCGGGCCACCACCGCATCGGGCGAGTGCTCCAGCCGGTCCGGCACGCCGGACGGGACGGCTCGACGGTCGCCGTGGAACAGGGTCGGGACCCAGCAGGCGAGAGGGGAGTCGACCGGCACCTCGTAGCGACCCGGCGCACGCGGCGCGGCCAGGTAGTCGCTGCGGCTCGCCCCGACGAACGGGACCACGAACCCGCCGCCCGCCCCTCGGTGGGTCCACACCGCGGCCGGTCCGTCGGGGTCGAAGCCGATCAGCTCGTCGATCGGTGCGAGCACCGCCGACTCCGGTGCAGCGGTCAGATGAGCGGGTGCGCGGTCGAGCTCGTTGGCCGCCCACGCCAGCTTCCCGAGCAGGTCGAGGGTGAGCTGGAGCCGTCGGAACGGACCCCGGTAGCCGTCCGCATCGCGGTGCTGGTGGGCGTTGACCACGCCGCCGTCGAACCACGCCGCCATGGTCCCGGTGGCGAGGCCCGCGCGCGTCAGCCACCGGCTCGGGTCGTCACCGAGCCCACCCGCCACGGCCAGGGCGCCGAGCTCGATGGTGAGGGCCCCCGACAGCGGGCCGGTCGAGCGGCCCCAGGCGATCGCCGTGCCGTCGTCCGACATCGTGCGCTCCACGAGCGCCAGCGCCGTGGCGATGCCGTCGCTCCAGAGCGGTCCGAGCCGGTCGGCGAACGGCTGGGTGAAGAGCCACACGTCGGCCGAGTAGATGTCGTAGCGACCGACACGGTGGTTGGAGTCGTCCAGGTAGTGCCAGGGGTTGGCGGCCAGGACCGCCCGCGCCCGGTCGACCAGGTCGTCGACGACCGTCGCCTCGTCCGCGGTGAGGAGACCGAGGCGACCACGGGCGGACTCGCAGCGGGCCAGGACCCCGGCGTAGTTCTGGGGAAGGACCGCCTGGTCGAGGAGGGGCAGCCACTCCGAGGAGTCCACGGCCAGCCGGACCTGGGCACGCTGCTCGTCGTCGAGCGCTGCGAGGAGGGGGTTGCCGTCGAACGTCGGTCCCCAGCGCAGCAGCGTCTCCGCGACGCGGTAGGAGAAGAACGTGTGGGTGCGCCGGCCGTCGATGCGTCCGAGCACGCGGGTGACCGCGTCGCTGACGCCGGTGCCGGCGACGGTGGTGACGCCGCCGGAGTGGAGGTGGCCGAGCGTGTAGATCAGATCGGCGGCCACATCCGCGTCCACCCGATGCCCGCCGAAGGTGGCCGGCAGCCGCCAGCCGGGAGCGTGCTCGTGCTCGATCGCCTCGAGCTGGTCGACCACGAACGCCCGCAGTTCTGCTGCGAGCTCGTTGGCTGTGTGTGCCGCCATCACCCGGGGACCGTACTCCGCCCGCCCCCGTGGGATTCTGACGATCGGTCACGACCGCAGAGGTTGTCGATCGGCATGGGAGTCCGATGGATGTGGCCCCGGACGCGACGGAGGGGCCGGTCCCGAAGGACCGGCCCCTCCGTTCGAGGATCGGATCAGCCCAGGGCCTTGGCCTTGAGCCGGTCGTACTCGGCCTGGTCGATCGCGCCCGAGTCGAGCAGGCCCTTGGCCTGCGCGATCTGGTCGGCGGGCGAGCCGCTCGAGGCGACCGACTGCACGTACTCGTTGAACTGCTTCTGGGCGTCGGCCTGGGCCTTCATGTTGCGCTTGGCCATGCCGTTGCCGCGGACGATGAGGTAGATCAGCGCGGTGATGAGGGGGACGAACAGGAGGAAGAAGACCCAGACGGCCTTCCACCA
>JAEYSR010000230.1 GCA_023434535.1 Actinomycetes bacterium | reverse complement strand
GAGCAGGTCCGCCTCGGTCAGGGGTCGGATGTCGCCGACTCCCGGCGAGCCGAAGAGCTCGTCGACCGGCGGAAGAACGAGCGTGCGCAGCCCGGCCGCGTCGGAGCAAGCCGCCAGGTCACGCACCAGCTCCGAGCCAGCCGAGGGGATGGCGATGACCATCGTCGTCGCGCCGGTCTCCTCGGCGACCTTCGCCAGGACATCGCGGCCACCACGGACTCTCAGGCCCTTGACGGAGAGGTTCAGCAGGTCCCGCTTGTCGTCCAGCACGGCGACCGGCTCGAACTGGCCGGCCCGACGCATCGACTGCACCACCTGCAGACCGCCCTCGCCGGCGCCGAACACGATGGTCGGCTCCCGCTCCTCGTCGACGACGCGCGACCAGCGGTCGACCTGCATCCGCCACGCGAAACGGCCGCAGGCCATGCAGAACAGCGCCAGGAAGCCGCCGACGATCGTTGCGCTGAGCGGGACCGGGCGGTCGAGAACGGGGAGCAGGTTCAGGACCGTCAAGATGAGGGTCATCGCGAGGGTGACCTTCACGGTCGCGACGACCTCCTCGAACGTGCCGTAGCGCCAGCGGTGGACGTAGAGCCCCACCGCTCGGCCCAGCAGGATCTGACCGACACATGCCACTGCCGCCATGGCCGCCACCTGGGGCAGCGGAACCTTCGACCAGTCGAGGTCGTAGCGCAGCAGCGTCGCAGCGAGGAGGCCGAGGCCCCAGCTGGCGGAGTCGATCGCTGCCTGCACGGCGAATCGCCAACGTGCAAAATCGGCTGACGTCACTTCGCCCCCAGTGCTGGATCCCCATCTCGACAGCCGTCGAGGTTCAACTGAACGGGGATCAGTGAATCATTGAACAAGTTTCAGTTCAACCCATGATCTGCGACGATGCACTGGGCAATCATGCGGGTTGACGTTGTCGCGGCACACGTTCACACTTCCGCCGGACCGTCAGTTCCGGCACCGTACAGAGGGGGCACTCAGTGGAGCGTCGAGATGATCGTGCGGTGGTGCTCGGACAGGGTTACGTCGGGTTGCCCGTCGCCGTCCGCGCCGCCGAAGTGGGGTTCGACGTCGTCGGCTACGACGTCGAGGAGCGAAAGGTGTCCCTCCTCAACGACGGGCACTCGTACGTCGAGGACATCCCGGACGACCGCCTGAGGGCTGTGATCGAGTCCGGTCGCTACCGAGCCACCAGCGACGAGTCAGAGCTCAAAGGCTTCGACGTGGCCGTGATCTCCGTGCCCACCCCCATGGGCGAGGGCGTCCCCGACCTGTCTTTCATCGAGTCCGCCTGCACGAAGCTCGCCCCCCACGTGACGCCGGGCTCGACGGTGATCCTGGAGTCGACCACGTATCCCGGGACGACCGACGAACTGGCCGTACCGCTCCTGGAGGCCGGCTCCGGCCTGACGGCCGGCACCGACTTCCACGTCGGCTACAGCCCCGAGCGGATCGATCCGGGGAACCGGCAGTGGCGCTTCGAGAACACCCCGAAGGTGGTCTCCGGCATCGACCCCTCCTCCTTGGCCGCCGTCCAGGGGTTCTTCGACCGCCTCGTCGACCGGACGGTCCCCGTGTCGGGGACCCGCGAGGCGGAGCTCACGAAGCTCCTCGAGAACACGTTCCGCCACGTCAACATCGCCCTCGTGAACGAGCTCGCCGTCTTCGCCCACGACCTCGACATCGACGTCTGGGAGGCCATCGACGCCGCCTCGTCGAAGCCGTTCGGGTACATGAGGTTCACCCCCGGGCCGGGGGTCGGCGGGCACTGCCTACCGATCGACCCGTCCTACCTGTCGTGGCGGGTCGAGCGATCCCTCGGCCAGCGGTTCCGCTTCGTCGAGCTGGCCAACGACGTGAACCAGCACATGCCCGACTACGTGGTCCGCCGCATCCAGGACCTCCTCAACGACGACGGACGGGCCGTCCGGGGCTCTCGCGTCCTCGTGTTCGGCATGGCGTACAAGGCGAACACCGGCGACGCACGCGAGACGCCGTCTCGCCCCCTGATCGAGCAGCTGCTGGCTCTCGGGGCCGACGTGGACGTGGTCGACCCACACGTGGCCGACCACCAGTACCCGGAGGGCGTCGGGCACTCGACGGGTTCGGCCGCCGAGATCGAGGCGGCGGACCTGGCCGTGCTGGTCGTCGCCCACGACGAGTTCGACACCGGTGTCCTCGGGTCGTCCACGACCCCCGTGCTGGACACGCGTCGGGTGTTGAAGGGCCCGAACGTCCAGTACCTATGAGCGTCGCAGCGCCCCAGCCACCGACCGTGCCGCGAGCGGCCGCGCTGCGCCGGCGGGCGACCGAGGTTGCACGGTGGTCCGTCAAGACCGGTGCCATGGGCTGGGACGTCGTTCGACGGCCTCCGGCGGGGCTGACGGTGCTCATCTACCACCGTGTCGGGCACGGCGGCGGCAGCCAGATGGACGTCGACCCGGCGACGTTCGATCGCCAGCTCGCCTGGCTGGCCTCCTCGACGAGGATCCTCTCCCTCGACGACGCTGCACGGGAGCTCCGAGTTGCCGGAGCGGACGGCGATGTCCGGCCCGGGGTGGTCCTGACCTTCGACGACGGCACCGCCGACTGGGTGGAGCACGTCCTGCCTGCGTTGGAACGGCACGACGCGCCGGCCGCCTTCTACGTGGCGACCGACTTCGTCGAGCGACGCGTCCCGTTCCCCGCCGACGGCCGCCCCATCACGTGGCCCGGACTCCGCGAGCTGGCCTCGTCGCCGCTCGTGACCATCGGCTCCCACACCCATCGTCACGTCCTGCTCGATCGGCTCCCCGCGCCCGAGGTCGCCGAGGACCTCCGGACCTCGATCGAGCTCCTCGGCGACAAGGTGGGAGTCGTTCCCCGGCACTTCGCGTATCCGAAGGCCGTGGCAGGGTCACCTGGGGCGGAACGGGAGGTGCGTGCCCGCTTCGACACGGCGGTCCTGGCGGGCACGCGTGCCAACAGGGCCGGGACCGACCTGCACCGCATCAGCCGATCTCCAGTCCAGCGGGCCGACGACGACCGGGCGTTCCGTCACAAGGCCATCGGCGGCATGGGCCTCGAGGACCGACTCCGAGCGACTGCCAACCGGCTCCGCTACCGGGGCGCGTCCTCGTGAAGCCGCTCCTCGTCCACGTCACCACCGCCGACATCAGCCTCGAGCTGCTGCTCGGCCCACAGCTGTCGGCGTACCGATCCGCCGGGTTCGACGTGGTCGGCGTCAGCGCCCCCGGACCGTTCGTGGACGACGTGACGGCGCGCGGGGTCCGTCACATCCCGCTCGACAACGCGACCCGGGCGATGGACCCGTCCAGCGACGCCCGAGCGCTGCTCGAGCTGATCCGCCTCTTCAGGTACCTGCGACCGACGATCGTGCACACCCACAACCCCAAGCCCGGGCTGTACGGACGCATCGCCGCCCGGGCAGCACAGGTCCCCGTGGTGGTGAACACCGTCCACGGCCTGTACGCCACGGGCGACGACCGTCTTCGCAAGCGCGCCGTCGTCTACGGACTCGAGCGGATCGCGTCGTGCGCCTCGGATGCCGAGCTGATCCAGAACGTGGAGGACCTCGGCCTGCTCCGGTCGCTGCTGCGGGTGCCCACGTCCAAGCTCACCCTCCTCGGCAACGGCGTCGACCTGGCTCGCTTCAACACGGAGAGGTCGGCGGGGATGCGCCCCGAGATCCGGGCCGAGCTCGGCATCGACGACGATGCCGTGGTCGTGGGCGCCGTGGGACGGCTGGTCGAGGAGAAGGGCTATCGAGAGCTCCTGACGGCGTGGTCGGAGGTCTCGGCCGCCCACCCGGAGGCCGTCCTCGTCGTCGTGGGACCCCACGATGCCCAGAAGGCGGACGCCCTCGACCCCGAACTCGTCCGCTCGGCCGAGCAGCAGGGCGTGCGGTTCCTCGGCATGCGCGACGACGTGGAGCGCCTCTACGGAGCGATGGACATGTACGTCCTCGCCTCGCACCGGGAGGGCTTCCCCCGCTCGGCGATGGAGGCCGCCGCGGCCGGGCTCCCCATCATCGCCACCGACATCCGTGGCTGCCGCCAGGTCGTCGACGACGGACGGAACGGACGGCTCGTCCCGGTCCGCGACGCCGCGGCGCTGGGCGCCGCGATGCGGGAGCTTCTGGCTGATCCCGCCCAGCGAGCGGCGTTCGGTGCCGCCGGAGCGGAGCGAGCCGTCCAGGAGTTCGACCAGGAGGCGATCATCGCCACCACGCTCGCCACGTACCGGCGTCTGATGGTCGCGTCCGGGATCGCACCGCCGTGACCGTCGGCCGGGAGCCCGTCAACCTGCTGTTCGTCTGCACCGCGAACCAGTGCAGGTCGCCGATGGCCGCCGCGATCGCCCGCTACGAGCTCACCCGGAGGGCCGTGCCGGGCCAGGTCTCCTCCGCCGGCTTCCTCGAAGGAGGACACCCCGCGGCGTCAGGAGCCATCCGGGCCTGCGCCGATCGTGGGCTCGACATCTCGGGGCACGCCTCCACCCAGGTCGACCCGGATGGGCTCGCCCGAGCCGACCTGATCGTCACCATGGAAGGCACACACGTGCTCGATCTCGCAGCCATCGATCCGGTCGCCGCCCGCCGGACCATCCCCTTCGGGGTCGCGGTCGAGGAGGCCGAACGCTCATCCACGGCGCCGCTCGGACCGGACGGGCTCCGGGAGTGGGTGGAGGCGACACGCCGCGACCTGGCCACGGTCCTCGACCCTCGCCACGACGTGCCGGATCCCATGGGCCGTCCCACCCGGCGGTTCCGCCAGACCGCCGACCTCCTCGCCCAAGGGGTCGGCCGGCTCTTCGACAGCTGGTTCGGACCGATCGACGGCTGATGGAGCGATCGGATCAGCGGCCGGTGCCCACATGACGGAGCCCCGAACGCCGGACCTCGTCCCGAGGCAGGTGGTTGCGGGTGTCCACGACCACTCCACCGGCCATGACCGACGCGAGCGCCTCGAAGTCCAGAACTCGGTACTCCTCCCACTCGGTCATGACGACGACGACGTCGGCACCTGCGGCGGCGGCCAGGGCGGTGTCGAACCGCTCCGCGTCGGGCACGACCGTGTTCGCCGAGACCATCGGATCGTGGACAGCGATGTCGGCCCCGAGGCCGACCAGGCACTCGATCACCCGCAGCGACGGGGACTCACGGACGTCGTCGGTCCCGGCTTTGAACGCGAGGCCGAGGATCGAGATCCGGGCACCGTCGATCGGCCCGTCCAGAGCCGTCCTGACCTTGTCCACCACGCGTCGCACCTGGATCTCGTTGACCTCGATCGCCGATCGGAGCAGCACGAAGTCGTGGCCGGCGTCTCTGGAGATGGCGTCGAGCGCCCGCGTGTCCTTGGGCAGACAGGAGCCTCCCCACCCGGGACCCGGCCGGAGGTAATCCGCTCCGATCCGGCGGTCGTGGCCGAGTCCCGCAGCGACGTCCGCCACGTCCGCTCCGACGAGCTCGCACACGGCGGCGATCTCGAACATGTAGGACAGCTTGAGCGCCAGGAAGGCGTTCGCCGCGTACTTCGTGAGCTCGGCGGTGACCGGATCGGTGACCACCGCCGGGACGTCCAGACCCTCGTAGAGGGCGATGACCCTCGCGGCGACGGCAGCATCGTCGCTCCCGATCACCAGCCGGTCGGGTCGACGGCAGTCCTCGACGGCGTGACCTTCCCGGAGGAACTCGGGGTTCGACACGACCGCGATGTCGGAGCGAGCGATCTGCTCTTCAAGGAGGGCAGCGGAGCCGACCGGCACCGTGCTCTTGACGATCACCACCGCTCCGTCGCCCAGGTGCCGGGACAGGGCCTGCGCCGCCTCCACCAGGTAGGAGCGATCGGCAGATCCGTCCGGCAGGGGCGGGGTCGGAACGCACAGGAAGACGAACTCCGACGTCGCCGCATCGGCGTGATCCGCGGAGAAGCGGAGCCTCCCCTCGTCGATGCCGTCCTTGACGAGCTCCGGCAGACCTGGCTCGAAGAACGGGAGCTCGGCTCGCTGGAGGCGTTCGATCTTGTCCGTGTCGATGTCGATGCCGAGGACGCTGTGACCGAAGCTCGCCATGCAGGCCGCTGTGGTCAACCCCACGTACCCGGATCCGACCACCGCGATCTCGCTCACATCACCTTCCCGGTCGGCCTGTGGCCGTCGGTGACCACGCTATCGACTTCGCCGGTCAGGCCGGTCGGGGCGACGCTGTTTACGTCCGACCGCCCACCTGTCACCATCAGCCTCCGATGAGGGGGGACGGCGAGCCGGATCTGACCGCCTTGGCCGACTGCGGCCTCTCCTTCGTCATCCCAGCGTTCAACGAGGCAGCGGGGATCGCGGACACCTGTCACGCCGTGGGGCGAGTCGCCAGGGATCTCGTGACCGCAGGGGCGATCGCTGAGTGGGAGCTCGTCGTCGTTGACGACGCGTCCACCGACGCAACTGGGGAGATCTGCGATCGGCTCGCCGAGGAGCAGGCCCGTCTCGTGCCGGTCCACCGGCCCGTGAACGGCAGGCTCGGCGCGGCGGTCCGCACGGGCCTCGAGACGGCACGCGGCCGGTTGATCCTCTACACCGATGCCGACCAGCCGTTCGATCTCGCCGCCACCGGCACCGCTCTCGGCCTCATGCGCAGCGAGGGCGCCGACATCGTGGCGGCATATCGCCGGAACCGCGGCGGTGAGGGACCCCGGCGGTGGGTGTACTCCTACGCCTACAACGCCGTGGTGCGCGCCGTGTTCGACGTCCGGGTCAGAGACGTGAACTTCGCCGCGAAGCTCATCGACCGACGGGTGCTCGACGCGCTCCAGCTGACGAGTCGGGGATCGTTCATCGACGCGGAGATCGTCGTGCGTGCCGACCGCCTCGGCTTCCGGATGGCGCAGTTCGCGACCGACTACCGGCCACGGTCCCGGGGCGTGTCCACGCTCTCCTCGCCCCGCGTCGTCGCCACGATGATCTGGGAGATGGCGACGTCGACGCGGGAGCTGGGAACGAGGTGGACCCGTGGGAAGCTCCGCTGACGCCGGACCGCGCGTGCTCGTCGTCGTCGCCGACGACTTCGGTCTGACACCGGGCGTGTGCGACGGCATCCTCCGAGCCCACCGCGACGGCATCCTCACCTCCACCTCCGTCCTCGCGAACGGGCCGGCACTCGAGGATCACTCCGATGAGCTACGGCGCTGCGGTCTGCCAGCGGGCATCCATCTGACTCTCGTCGGTGAGGACCCGCCCGTCCTCGAGGCCGACGCCATCCCGACTCTCGTCGACGACGCTGGCCGGTTCCCTGCGACGTGGAAGGCGGTGATCGCCCGCTTCGCGCTCGGACGGGTCGACCCTGACGACGTCCGCCGGGAGTTGGACGCGCAGGTGCGGCGCGTCCGGGAGCTCGGCCTGACTCCCGGACACGTCGATACGCACCAGCACCTCCACCTCTGGCCGGCGGTGCGCGATGCCGTTCTCGACGTCGCCCACAGGGAGGGGATCGACGTCGTCCGAGTTCCGGCGTCGCGACGCATCGACCCGGCGTCGATCGGCGTCCGGGTCCTGGCTCGACGTCTGACCCGGGCGGCGGCAGATCGATCGTTCCGGACGGCCGGAGCCTCCGCCGGGTTCGACGGCTCCGGCTCGATGACCACCCACCGCCTGGTGGCGACCATCGAAGCGTTGGCCGCGAGCGGCTCCCATGCGTGCGAGATGTGGACGCACCCCGGGACGGAGGACGACCCGGCCAGAGCCCGCTACAGGTGGGGCTACCGCTGGAGCGAGGAGCTCGACGCGCTGTGCTCGACCGAGGCGCGCGAGGCAGTCGAGCGCTCCGGATTCGTGCTCGGCACGTACCGCGACATCGGATCGACAGGACGGTGATCCCGAGCAGGGCAGGTTTCAGGGCCGTCCGAGCCCAGCTCGGGTGGCGGGATCGTCTCCACGTCGGAGCCCGCGTCCTGAGCTGTCCATGGTCCGAGGTCCTCGCGGTCATGCCCCCAGGACGGGTTCTCGACATCGGGTGCGGACACGGCCTCCTCGCGCACCTCTCGGTGATGGCGGATCCCGGCATACGCGTCGTCGGCCTCGACGTGGACCGCCGGAAGATCGACGCCGCGACCGCTGCCACCCGGCGGCTCGGCCTCACCCGTCGGGCCGAGTTCGCGCCGATCGGTGCCTCGCTGCCCGAGGGCCCGTTCGACGCCGTGGTGATCACCGACGTGCTGTACCTCCTCGACGAGCCGACGGCCTTCAGGCTCCTGGACTCTGCGACGGGGGTCCTTGCTCCGGACGGGAGCGTCGTCGTCAAGGAGATGGCGCTGGACCCACGCTGGAAGGCCCGTTGGAACGAGCGCCAGGAGCACGCGGCCACCCGGGTCCTCCGCTTCACCGTCGGCGACGTCGCGGGAGTGCACGATCCCGAACGCGTCCGCGACCATCTGGAGGACCTCGGGCTCACGGTTCGGCAACGCCGCATCGACCGTCACTACCCCCACCCGCACCACCTGACGATCGCGACGAGGGGGCGATGAGCCGCCCACTCGTCCCCCGAGCGGCAGACTCTCAGCCGGCGATCACCCGGATGCGGTGCCAGCCGGTCGCACCGTCGGGAGCGACGTCGGTCTGCTCCTCCGGCTGGGTCTCGCCCTCGCCGTCGGTCGCCCGCACGGTGAGCCAGTACTTCCCCGCC
>JAEYSR010000214.1 GCA_023434535.1 Actinomycetes bacterium | reverse complement strand
AGTCCGACGAGCGCCGGCCTGGTGCCGCGGGTGTGGATCAGGTGGGCCGTGCCGAGTGCCGTCCTCGACGACGCGCTGGTGAAGACCACGGCGTCCGCGTCGTGGTAGCCGGCCTGCGCGAGTTCGGCCTCCAGCAGGAAGGCCATCGAGAACGACGGCCGGAACGCGATCTCGAGGTCCTCCTGTCCGACGCCTCCATCTGTTCCGACGCCTCCATCTGGTGCGACGCCTCCATCCGGTGCGACGCCGGCCATGGGGTCGACGTCGCGGAAGAGGTAGCGGTTGTAGATCTCGGCCCGGGCGGCCCGGTGGGGGCTCCCGTCGGTGAAGCCCCTGGCGTCGCAGCCCGAGGGGGCGACGAGGAGGTGGGTCGCCATCGGGAGCAGTCCGAACACCCGCGTTCCCTCGTGGAGCTCCGGATGACCCGAGTGCAGCACCCGTGCGACGCCCCAGACCGGCACGATGCCGTGTCCGTCGGTGGCCGGGAAGAACGACCAGGTCCCCATCGCCTCCCCGTACAGGGCGTAGGAGATGTTGTTGGCCGTCACGGCGAACCGCTCGACCGCGAGGAGGGCCGAGCCCTCGGGAGGCGTCGCCTCGTCGCTCAGGGCGAGGGGTCGCACCGACGTGTGATGGAGGTCACTCAGGTCGACGACCAGGCTGGATCCGAGCGTCATTGCAGGCGTTCCTCCGGGTGTGCGGCTGTTCGGGAGTGTGGGTTCGGGTGGGTGATCGACCGCTGTCGTGAGTCGTGACGGCCGAAGGCGTAACCTATTGCGGTACGACCGGCCCGGGCCGCCCGGAGGGGCGCAGCACCCGGGGGTCGTCGTCCAGATCGGACCGACGACCGCACCGCGTCCACGTCAGTCGGCGCAGACGGGTCCCCCGCCCGATGCGACCGGAGCCGTTGCGGGATCCCGCAGCGGGCCGACGTGGGATCGGAGCACGGGATGGTGAGAGCCCATCAGCGCACAGCACGAAGACGCCGAGACCGAGACGAAAACGAGGACGATCATGGGTGCCAGCCGAACCAGCTTCGCCAAGCTCCAGAGGGACCGGGCCAAGAAGGCCAAGGCCGCCGCCAAGCGGGAGCGTCGTCTCACCGGTGAGGGAGAGGTCGACGGCGTCGAGGAGATCGTCGAGACGCAGCCCCTTCCCGAGGGCGAGGACCTGTCCGCCGACCAGCTGCTGCGACTCGTCGAGGAGCTCCACGCCGACTTCGAGGCCAAGCGCATCGACTTCGACACGTTCGAGGAGCGCAAGATGGAGCTCTTCGCACGCATCACGGTGGACTGAGACCGCCGACCGGTCCGACCGACCTCCCGATTGGGTAGGTTGAGTCCATGAGCAAAGCCCGCAAGATCTCCTCGGACCTCCGTCACGTGGCCACCCTGGCCGGCACCACCGCTGCGGTGGTCGAGGGCGCGGCCATCGCCGCCGAGAAGGCCAAGACGGTCGCGGAGCACATCGCGCCCGACCGCGACTCCGACTCCGCTCCCGCCGTGGACGTCGCCGCCGTGGCCAAGGCCGGGCGGGGCAAGAAGAAGCTCGTGGTCCTGCTGGTGCTGCTCGTGCTCGGCGCGATCGGGTTCGTGATCGTCAAGAAGCGCTCGGCGGCTCAGGCCGAGGAGGACGTGGCGGACCTCCGCGACGAGGCCCGCTTCGCCGGCTCGATGCCCTGAGGGCCTGCCTGCACGCGGAACGGGCGTCGGATCTGCTCCGACGCCCGTCTCAGCTCAGCGCCCGGGAAGGTCCGGGCACCCGCGTCAGTTCGCCCGTTCGGCGATCTCTGCCTTGACCTGCTCCATGTCGAGCTCTCGGGCCTGTCGGATCAGGTCGTCGAGAGCCGTGCGGGGCAGCGCACCCGGCTGGGAGAACAGCAGCACCCCGTCGCGGAACATCATCAGCGTCGGGATCGACTGGATCTGCAGGGCACCCGCCAGGTCCTGCTGGGCCTCGGTGTCCACCTTGCCGAACGTGATGTCGGGGTTGTCCTCCGCCGCGGACTCGAAGACCGGGGCGAAGCTGCGGCAGGGGCCGCACCAGGAGGCCCAGAAGTCCACGAGGACGATGCCGTCCCCGGTGACGGTGGACTCGAAGCTCTCGTTGCTCAGTTCGATCGTGCTCATGATCTGCTCAACCGTACCGTCGCAGGCCTCATTCCTCGGCCCGGTCGAGGCAGTCGTCGCGGCGGCGCCCACCTGAGGAGCCTCATCGCCGCATGCGGGTCCGGACCGGTGCGGCGACGCCCGGGGTACTGTCCTGTCCGTGCACGGGGGGTGCACCAGGAGGTGTCATGTCGACTGCACGATCGGCTGCGACGGTGCCGGCGGGTGCGCTCCGCCCGATCGGTCGGACCGGCTACGGGGGCAGGGGAGAGCGCGACCGGGCGGCTCGGACCCGCGCCGCGATCGCGGCGGGTGCGCCGTCGCCGCGGATCGCGATCCTCGGTGCCGGGGCCGCCGGCCTGTGCATGGCGATCCGGCTGCGCGACGCGGGCATCGACTCGTTCACGATCTACGAGAAGTCCGGCGGCGTCGGTGGCACCTGGCGGGACAACACCTATCCGGGCGCGGCGTGCGACGTCCCCAGCCACCTCTACAGCTTCTCGTTCAGCTCCAAGCGGGACTGGACGCGCAAGTTCGCCCGCCAGCCGGAGATCCTCGAGTACTTCGAGTCGCTCGTCGACCGCTTCGAGCTCGGGCCGCATCTGCAGCTGGGCGTCGAGGTCACCGAGGCACACTACGACGACGCGGACGGCACGTGGACGCTCCGCGCCGCCCGGACCGGCGAGGACGGAGCGCCGGTCTCCGACGAGACGATCGTGGCCGACGTCGTCGTGTCCGGCCTCGGACAGCTGAACCGCCCCTACATCCCCGACATCGAGGGACTGGGGGAGTTCGTCGACCAGGGCGGCACCGTGTTCCACTCGGCGCGCTGGGACCACGACCACGACCTGTCCGGCGAGCGGGTGGGCATCATCGGCATCGGGGCCAGCGCCATCCAGTTCGCCCCGCCGGTGGCGGAGCAGGCCGGGCACACGACCCTGTTCCAGCGCAGCGCGAACTACGTCGGGCCCCGCAACGACCGTGAGTTCACCGAGCGGGAGCGCTGGATCTTCGAGCACGTGCCCGGGGCGCAGAAGGCCTACCGGGAGTCGATCTACTGGCGCTTCGAGGCCCGCTTCAACGCCATGAGGCGGGGCAGCCGGCTCGGTCGGTTCATGGAGGGCCAGTTCCGCAAGCTGTTGCGGCCGCTGATCTCCGAGCGCCTCACCGAGGCCGCGGTCATCCCCGACTACCCGCTCGGCTGCAAGCGGATCCTGATCGCCGACGACTGGTACCCGACCCTGCTGCGCCCCGACGTGGACGTCGTGACCGACGGGGTCGACCGGATCGAGGACGGGGCCGTGGTCACCGTCGACGGGGGCCGGCACCCGGTGGACACGCTCATCTTCGGCACCGGGTTCCGCTCGACCGAGTTCCTCTCGCCGCTCAAGATCACCGGCCGGAACGGTCGTGACCTCAACGAGGTGTGGGTCGACGGCGCACGGGCGTTCCTCGGGCTCGCGGTGCCGGGCTTCCCGAACCTCTTCATGCTGTACGGACCGAACACCAACCTCGGCCACAACTCGATCCTGTTCATGATCGAGCAGCAGGTCGGCTACACGCTCCGACTGATCGAGGAGAAGGTCCTGCTGGGGCTGCGGTCCGTCGAGGTCTCCGACGACGCCGCCTCGCGCTTCGACGCCGAGGTCCAGGACGCGGCGTCGAGGACGGTGTGGGCCGAGGGCTGCCACTCCTGGTACAAGACCGAGGACGGTCGGATCACCAACAACTGGACCGACCACACGACGGTGTACCGACGGCTGCTGGCCTCGCCCGACCCGTCGGACTGGATGCTCGAGCGCGACGTCGCCGTCGAGCGCAGCGACGCCGTCGCAGGCGGCGCGGCCGCCACGGGAGCGGCCCGGTGAGCGCCATCCGAGTGCTCCAGTGGGCGACCGGCAACGTCGGGCGCAACGCCATCCTGGGAGTCCTGGGGCGTGACGACATGGAGCTGGTCGGCGCCAGGGTCCACTCCGCCGACAAGGTGGGCCGCGACGTCGGCGAGCTGTGCGGTTGGGATCCCATCGGGGTGCCGGCGGTCTCGTCGCTCGAGGACGTCATCGGGCTGCGGCCCGACTGCGTGGTCTACGCGCCGATGCTGGCGGACCAGGACGAGATCAGAGCGCTCCTCCACGCCGGGATCGACGTCGTCACCCCGGTCGGATGGTTCCACGTCGGCGACAGCCCGGCGGTCGCGCTGACCCAGGCCGCCTGCCAGGAGGGCGGCGCCACGCTGCACGGCACCGGGATCCACCCGGGCGGGATCACCGAGCAGCTGCCGCTGGTCATCTCGGGGTTCTGCCGCGACATCCGCCACGTGCGGGCCGAGGAGTTCTCCGACATCCGCACCTACGCCACCGAGTTCGTCGTCCGGGAGATCATGCTGTTCGGCAAGTCGCCCGAGGACGCGGCCGGGAGTCCGATGGTCGGCCTGCTGGGCGACGGGTTCGGCCAGTCGGTACGGCTGGTCGCCGACGGCCTGGCCTGGGAGCTCGACCCCGAGCTGGTCACGACCCACGACGTCGCTGTGGCGACCGAGCCGATCGACACCCCCGTCGGCATCATCGAGCCCGGGACGGTCGCGGCACAGCGGTTCTCCTGGACCGGGACCGTGGACGGCGTCCCCAGGGTGACCGCAGCGGTGAACTGGTTCATGGGGGAGGAGAACCTGGATCCGAGCTGGACCTTCGGTCCCGAGGGGGAGCGGTTCGAGGTCGAGCTCGACGCCGTCCCGCCGGTGCGGACCGTCTTCCACGGCTTCCAACCGGCGTCGCTCGAGGACGCCATCGCCAGCGGTGACCTGTCGCAGAACGAGGGGATCGTCGCCACTGCGATGCACTGCGTGAACGCCATCCCCGCCGTCGTGGCCGCCCCGCCGGGGATCATGACCTACCTCGACCTGCCGCTCATGCCCGGCAGAGGGGTCTGACCGTCTCCCCCCGGTTCTGTTGTGCGAGCAGCCCGCGAACGCGGGTTCCTCGCACGACAGAACGCTCGGCGGGCGGTCGGATCAGTCGAGGTCGAGGGAGTCGATGAACGCGTCCAGGTCGGAGCGGTCACGGGTGCGCTTCATGCGGGGCAGCCGGTCCAGGATCCGGGCGCGGTAACGGGCCTCGGCCAGGCGCGGGTCCAGCACGGCGACCACGCCGCGATCGGTGGCGGTGCGGATGAGCCGGCCGACGCCCTGCGCCAGCTGCATCCCGGCCGCCGGCACGGAGACCTCCATGAAGGCGCGGTCGTCGCCGATGGCGTCGCAGCGGGCCTCGACGATGGGGTCGGTCGGCACCGGGAACGGGATCTTGTCCACGACGACGGCGGAGCAGGTGGTGCCCGGCGACGAGATGCCGGTCCAGAAGCTCGCCGTCGCGAAGAGGGAGGCGTGCTCGTCGGCCAGGAACCGCTCCTGCAGGACCCGGTTGGGGGCGTCGCCCTGGGCGAGCACCACCATGTCGCCGAGGCGCTCCCGCACAGCGTCCACGCTGCGTCGCAGCATCCGGTGCGACGTGAACAGGGCGAGGGTGCGCCCGCCGCACCGCTCGAGGACGTGCACGAGCTCGTCGACCACGGCGTCGGGCCACGCATCCGCGTTGGGGCGGGGCAGGCGGGGCACGTACAGGAGCCCGTTGCGTCGGAAGTCGAACGGCGAGTCGACGGCCAGGTACTGGGCGTCGAGCCCGATCCGCCGGGCGGTGCCGGGGTCGAGCGTCGCCGAGCACAGGACGACCGTCGGGCCCTCGGGCGGATCCGAGCCGTCGTCGTCGGCGTCGGTGCGCTCCCACGCCATCGCTCGCAGCGTCGGGCCGATGTCGATCCTCGTCAGCTGCAGCGAGTGACGTCCCGCCCGCCCCTCGGCGATCCAGCGGACCTGGCCGGGGTGGAGATCCGCCCGCAGGGCGTGGAGGGCGTCGGACGCGGCGTCGCAGGTCCGGATCGCCCGCTCGAAGCGATGGGCGGCGGTCCCCTTGGCGGCGTGGTTCGCCGCCTTGGCGACCTCCCGCAGGCTGGTCGTCGCCCGGTCCACCGCCAGGTCCGCCTGCGTCAGCGCCTCGGCGACTGCGTCGGGGAGCGCCCCGGTCAGGCGACCGGAGCCGTGCTGCGCCACCGCGGCCCGGTAGGCGTCGTCCAGCGCGTCGTCGAGGGCGTCGGCAGACGCGCCCAGCGCCATCCCGACCGTCGGCGCATCCGCGACGCAGCGGTCGTGCACGCCCGCCAGGTTCCGCAGTCGCCATCCGGTCACGGCCACCCCGAGGGCACCGACCATGGCGTCCTCGAACTCGTGCGCCTCGTCGATCACGAGCTGGTCGTGCTCCGGCAGGAGCTGGCCGCCTGCCTGCACGTGCGCGGCGTACAGGTGGGCGTTCACGACGACCACGTCGGCGTTGGCGGCGCGCTCCCGGGCCTGCTCGGAGAAGCACTCCTCGGCGTGGGAGCACTTGGACGCACCCACGCACTCGCCGGCTCCGACCGAGACCGCGGCCCACGCCGCGTCCGACGGCGGATCGGCGAGCTCCGCCAGCTCCCCTGTGGGGGTGGCGTCGGCCCAGTCCAGGAGCTCGGCGATCTCCGCCCGGAGCTCGTCCTCGGTGGGCCCGCTGGCGACGACGGCGTCGCCGAGGTCCAGCGACTGCTGCTCGTCGGAGCGTCCGAGCTGCACCCTGGTCTCGGCCAGCGCCGCCTGGCAGAGGTAGTTGTTGCGGCCCTTGAGGACGGCGTAGCGAACCGGCACGCCGAGCACCTCGGCGAGGAACGGCAGGTCCGATGCTCCCAGCTGGTCCTGCAGGGCCTTGGACGACGTCACGACGACGGTCCGATGGCCGCCCCCCTCGTGCGCCCGGGCGATGGCCGGGACGAGGTAGGCCACGGACTTGCCGACCCCGGTCGGGCCCTGGACCGCGAGGTGGGTGCCGTTGCGGAACGCGGCGGCGACGGCCTCGACCATCTCCTTCTGCTGAGGTCGTTCCTCGCCCGACGGCAGCGACGCGACGACGCGCGACAGCAGCTCGGTGGGGTCCGCGCCGGCCAACTCAGCCGGCCGGAGGGGCAGGGGTCGCCGGCGCGACGGTCGTGGCGGGATCGACGGGAGGTGCGGGTGGTGCGGGAGGAGCCGGGGGAGCGGACGCCACGTAGTCGGCGAGCCGTGCCGGCCGCAGGCCCGCGGCCTGGATCTGCTGCAGCACGGCCACCATCCGGAGGGCGAGGCCCGGCTTGAAGTGCATGAGGACGATGTCGCCCGCCCGCAGGGGACCGTCCGCTGTGGCGATGACGCCGTCGTCGGCCGTCACCGACCAGTGGAACGCCGCCACGTAGCCGCAGCTGGCCGCCTGCTGCAGCGTGGTGGCGTCGTAGTTGCCGTACGGGGGCCGGAACAGCGTGGGCGCCTGGCCGAACAGCTCGCTGAACTGCGCGTTCAGGTCGCAGATCTCGGCGTGCTGGAACGCAGCGTCCTTTCCGCGGAGGTTGGCGTGGGTGCTGGTGTGGGAGCCGATGACCGCGCCGGCCGCCTGCAGCTGCTGGAAGTACGCGCCGTTGGCCTTCAGGAAGCTCTGGTTGAGGAACAGCGTGACCGGGATCTGGTTGTCCCGGATCAGGGCCAGAGCGTCCTGGTCGGCGAACGCCCCGTCGTCGATCGTGATGAACACGACCGGGTCGGTCGTCGGGATGCGGTGGACGATCGGGATGGGTCCGGGACCGCCGATGAGCGGTCCGACGTTCACGCCGGGGACCGACGTGGGCGTCGGCGGGACGGTGGTGGTCGGTGCGGCGGTGGTGGTGGTCGACGTCGACGTCGTCGTGGTGGACGACGTCGACGTGCTGCGGGGGACCGTGGTCGGTGCGGCGGACCCGGAGTCGCGGCGGGTCAGGAGCACGACCCCGGCTCCGACGACGAGGAGGGCCACGACGACGCCGGCGATCGCCTTGAGCGCACGGCCGGAACGCGATCGGCGGCTGTCGGCCAGGCCCGCTGGGCGGGTGCGCGACTCGTCCAGATCGGTAGGGGCCACGGGTTCAGGATAGGGGTCGTGATCGGCCGAGGGGTGCGGACGGGACGTGGCATCCGCCGCTCCGGAGGTGGTCGCCCCGGTCGGCCCGCCGCCCGTCAGAGGGTGCTGGGGACGACGGCCTCGACCAGGCTCGGACCGTCGACCGCCAGCGCCGCGGCGAGCTGCTCGGTGAACTCTTCCGCGGTGGTGGCGCGGCTGGCCGGCACGCCCATGGAGGCGGCCAGGGACACGAAGTCGAGGCCCGGGATGTCCAGCATGGACAGAGCCTTGGGGCCGGGGTCGCCCGCGCCGACGCGGGCCAGCTCCATGTTCAGGACGGCGTAGGACCCGTTGTTGAGGATGATCGTCGTGACGTCGAGACCCTCACGGGCCTGGGTCCAGAGGGACTGGCTCGTGTACATCGCGGAGCCGTCGGCCTCGAGGCAGATCACCTTGCGACCGGGGGCGGCCACGGCCGCTCCGGTCGCGGCGGGCATGCCGTAGCCGATCGATCCGCCGGTCAGCGTCAGCCAGTCGTGGGACGG
Organism: Actinomycetes bacterium; assembly: GCA_023434535.1. Classification (GTDB taxonomy): domain Bacteria; phylum Actinomycetota; class Acidimicrobiia; order Acidimicrobiales; family Microtrichaceae; genus Dermatobacter. Next base: position 9,571 of record JAEYSR010000214.1, on the reverse strand, counting down.
GCACCCCGCCGTGGACCCCTGTGCGAACAGCCCGGTCGTGTTGCCCTCGTCGACGACGATCGCCCCCTCGGGGAGCAGGGCACCGAGAGCTGCGGCCATGGTCTCGGCGTTGAGCTCGCCGGTCGGCCGGTCGGGTCGTGACGGAGCGATCGTGGCCACCTCGGTCGGAGCGTCGAGCGCTGCGGCCAGCGCGGCCAGCGCCGCGCCGGCATCCTCCTCGGGGGAGGCCAGCACGTGGACCTGGCAGCCCTCGGGGACCAGGTCGGACGCCTTGTCGGGGTAGGCGAAGAACGAGACCGGGTGGGCGGCATCGACGAGGACGAGGTGGCGCAGGCCGTCGAGCTGCATCTGCGCGAACTCGGCCAGGTACGCCAGGCGGTCGACCGCCGGCGTTCCGGCGCCGCGCTCCGCCCTGGTGGGGAACGTCTCGGACATGACCTTGGCCCCCGACGCCGCGCCCACCCGTGCTGCGTCGCGCAGCGCATCGGCCCGCATGGCCGTCCCGCCGATCAGCAGCGCCGCCGGCTCGCCCGAGCGGAGGACCGCGGCCAGGTCGTCGATGCGGTCGTCGGAGACGGCGTGGCGGGCGGTGACCGGGGTCGGCCCGACCGGGCCGGGGGCGTCGAGCCAGCAGGTGTCGGCGGGGACGATCAGGGTCGCCACCTGCCCGGGGGGACCGAAGGACGCCGCCACCGCGTCGGCGGCGTCGGGGGCGATGGTCTCGGGGCTCTCCACCGTGCGCACCCAGGAGGAGATGCCCTTGGCGATCGAAGCGATGTCGGACTGGAGCGGGGCGTCGTACTTGGCGTGGTACGTCGCGTGGTCGCCGACGATGTTCACGACCGGCGACTTGGCGCGGCGGGCGTTGTGGAGGTTGGCCAGGCCGTTGCCGAGCCCCGGTCCGAGGTGCAGCAGCACGCCGGCGGGCCGGTCGGCCATGCGGGCGTAGCCGTCGGCCGCTCCGGTGGCGACGCCCTCGAAGAGGGCGAGGACGCCGCGCATCTCGGGGACGGAGTCCAGCGCGTGGACGAAGTGCATCTCCGAGGTGCCGGGGTTCATGAAGCAGACGTCGACACCCGAGTCGACCAGCGTGCGGATCATCGCCTGGGCACCGTTCATGGGAGCGGTGTCGCCCGAGGCGTCCGGTGTGGTGGCTGCTGCGTCGCTCAAGGTCGTCTCTCTTCTCGTGGTCGGCGCCGAGGGCTCGGCGCCGTTCTGTCGTGTGGGTCGGCGGTCGTGTCGGTCGGCCGTGTCGGTCATCGTTCGGCGAGCCGGCCGGTCCTGGCTGTCCTCTCGGCGGTTCGGTCCGGTCCGGGCTGCCGGTCAGCCGAGCAGTGTGCCCGGGTTGAGGATGCCGTCGGGGTCGAAGGCCGCCTTGATGCGCCGCATGAGGGCGAGCTTGGCGGGGTCCTCGAGCTCCAGGAAGTAGGCCTGCTTGGCCTCGCCGATCCCGTGCTCGCCCGAGATGGCGCCGCCGAGCGCCACGCCGGCCGCGAACAGGGCGTGCAGCAGTCGCGAGCGCCGCTCGTCGTCGGAGCAGAAGATGCCCAGGTGCACGTTGCCGTCGCCGGCGTGGCCGCAACCGGCGATCCACGCCTCGTACTCGCCGGCGAGCGCGGCGACCTTCTCCATCAGCTCGGGGATCTGGGCCCTCGGGACCACGATGTCGACGATGTCGTCGGCGCCGTTCGCCTTGGCCATCCAGAACGCCTTCTCCCGGGCGTCGATCAGCTGACCCGCGGCGGCGGGAGGGAGCACGTAGGCGTCGATCGCACCGAGCTCGTGGAGCAGCTCGGCCACCGAGTTGAGGTCGTCGTCGAGGCGGGTCGGGTCGCCGTCCTCGAGCATCACGACCAGGTAGGCGAGCGCCGTGTCCTTGATCTCCTGGGGAATGCCGAGCTCCAGACCGGTGAAGCTGGCCACGGCCGACATCGTCAGGATGTCGATGTACTCGAGGATGAGCGGGCCGACGCCGGAGTCGATGATCCTGGGGACGGCCGCGGTGACCTGCTCGAGCGCCGTGAAGGGGGCGAGCACCGTGGCCTGGTGCGCCGGCCGGGGGTAGAGCCGCAGAGTGGCCTCGGTGACGAGCGCCAGGGTGCCCTCGCTGCCGATCACCAGCTGCGTGAGGTCGTAGCCGGTGGTGGCCTTCACGAACTTGCCGCCGCTGCGCACGATCGAGCCGTCGGCCAGGACCATCTCCAGACCGAGCACCTGGTGGCGTGTCACGCCGTACTTCACGGCCCGCATGCCGCCGGCGTTGGTGGCGATGTTGCCGCCGAGGCTGGCGGAGTACTCGCCGGGGTACACCGGGTAGACGAGGCCCGCAGCAGCGGTGACCTCGTCGAGCTCGTTCAGGCGGAGTCCCGGTTGCACGACCGCGACGTGGTTGTCGGGGTCGATCTCCAGCACGGCGGCCATCCGCTCGAAGCTCACGACGATGGCACCGTCGGCGGGCGTGGCGGCCCCTGACAGGCCGGTCCCGCTGCCCCTGGCGGTGATCGGGACCTTGCGCTCCGCGGCGATCCGGACGACCGCGGCGACCTCCTCGGTCGACTCGGGGAGCACGACGGCGACGGGCCGCCGTGGGGCGACCGTCAGGCACTCGTCGTGCTCGTAGTCGTCACCGGCCTGGTCCGCGTCGAGGACCCGGTCGTCCGAGAGGGCTGCCCGGAGGGCGTCGATCAACTCGGGACCGAGCTCGTCCGTCCCCGTCGCTCCCGTGTCGGTCATCCTGGCCGCCCCCCTCTGGTCCGGTTCGATCGTGCGCAACGGTTCTAGCAGGAGCGTCCCCGACGGACGTCCCGGCGGGCGGTCGGAGGATCGGTCGGAGGGTCTCTCGGAGCGGCCGCCGATCGGGTCACCGGACGGTGGCCCACCCGATCGGGTAGAAGTGTCAGGTGCCGGCGAACCCGCTGTCCGAGCAGATCGAGGTGGACGACGCCGTCCTGGCCCGGACCCGCCTCGGACTGCACCAGCTCGCGGAGCAGGCGCTCGCGTCGGACCGGTTCCGCCACGACGGCCGCATCGGGTTGCGACCGTGCCCCGGCGGGTTCGGGACGCCCTGGGTCATCGTCGACGGTGCCAAGCGCTGCTCCCGCATCGAGGGCACCGAGATCGTCCTCATCGTCGGCGACGACCGGACGGCCGCACCGATCACGACCGTGAGGGCCGCTGCGGAGCTGCTTGGCGTGGAACCCGGACCTCCACCGTCGTACCGGTCCGAGCTCCCGTTCGAACCGGACGCAGCGCTGGAGCTCGACGCTCACGCCGTCTCCGTCGTCGCCGACTGGTTCGCCTTCGGCGCCGACTCCCTCGAGCGCTTCATGGCCGGGCACCACGAGATCGAGGGGGCCGCGACCGGGCCGATCCTCTGGCCGGAGCACTTCGACCTGGCGGTCACGATCCCCGGCGAGGAGCGGGGCGAGGTCGTCCTCGGCGTCTCCCCGGGCGACGAGGTGGATCCCGAGCCGTACGCGTACGTGGCGTGGCAGGGGGTCGAGCGCGACGACGCCGGGGTCGCGACCGACAGCTGGTGGAACCGGCCGTGGGGGCGAGCGGTGCCGGCGACCGAGATCGGCGTCGTGGACGACCTCGTCGCCGTGTTCGACGACGGGTTCCGACGATCCCGGTGACGCGTCCACGTCGGAGCCGGTCGGGTCGCGTCGGCGCGCCGGGACGCAGCACCCGCCGATAGCGTGGACGGACATCGACGCCGCTCCCCGTCGGGAGCGCCGCACACCCAGGAGACGTCGTGAGCGACCAGAGCACCCCCGACCCGACCGATGCCGCGGAGCTCGATGCCGCGGAGCGCGCCGACATCGAGGAGATCCGGTCGCGCCTGGCGAACCTCCCGAACGCCCTGGGTGTGGCCGCACAGCTGAACAGCCACGTGCTGGAGGAGTCGGCCGCACTCGACCTCCGGACGTTGCACCTCGTGCGCGTCGCCGCCATGGCTGCGTGCGGCATGCCCAAGATGGGCTGGGAGGTCAACCTCGAGCTCATGGACGGCGAGGTGTCCGTCGACGACATCGAGGCGGTGCTCGCCGCGATCGCGCCGATCATCGGCACGGCGCGCTACCTCGACGCCGTCTCGACGCTCGTCGCGGACTGAGCGTCCGGCGCCGACCGTCCTCCCTCCGCCTCCGATGGTCCCCTCCAGCGGTCCCGACGCGTCGTCGCCGGGATCCGTGCTGGACCTCGTCGGACCCGACACCGACCTGATCGTCCCGCTGGCGGCGGGCGAGCCCGTGTCCACCCTCGACGCCGTGGAGGCCGCGGCCGCGGCCGGCGAGATCGACGGCGTCCGCGTCCACCAGATGCACGCCCTCGTCGACCGCGGCTACATGGACGGTCGCTACGGCGACCGCCTCCGCCACATCTCGTACTTCCTGTCCGGGGTCACACGACGCCACTTCCACGAGGGCGGCATCGAGCTCGTCCCGGCCCACTTCAGCGAGGTGCCCCACCTTCTGCGCCACTCCGTCCGCAGGCCCCTGATCGTGGCGGCGGCGTCGCTGCCGGACCGCCACGGCTACTTCAGCCTCGGCACCAACGCGGACTACGTCGGGCGCTTCCTCGGCACCTGGCCGGTGTTCCTCGAGGCGAGCGATCAGATGCCGCGCACGTTCGGGCACAACACCGTGCACATCTCCCAGGTCGCGGGCTGGTGCCGGGTCGACCGACCGCTGATGGAGGTCGAGCCGGCCGAGCCCGACGACGTCGACCGCGCCATCGCCGCCTTGATCGCCGAACGGGTCCCGAACCGCGCCACCATCCAGGCCGGGATCGGGTCCATCCCCAACGCCGTGCTCTCGGCCCTCCACGGGCACAAGGACCTCGGCGTCCACACCGAGCTGTTCTCCGACGGGTTCGTGGACCTGGTCGAGTCCGGCGTGGTCAACGGCGTCTACAAGGGCCGCCACTCCAACCGCAGCGTCACGACGTTCGCCCTCGGCACGCGTCGCCTGTACGACTTCCTCAACGGCAACCCCGTCGTGGAGCTGCTCTCCGTCGACTTCGTGAACGACCCGCGGGTGATCGCCCAGGAGCCGCGCATGGTGTCGATCAACGCGACGACCGAGGTGGACGTCCTCGGCCAGGCCGCGTCGGAGACGATCGCCGGTCGCTACTGGTCGGGGTCGGGCGGCCAGGCCGACTTCGCCCGGGGCGCGATGTTCAGCGAGGAGGGGTCCGCCTTCATAGTGACCCGCTCGACCACCCGCAGCGGCAAGAGCCGGATCGTGAGCTGCCTGACGCCGGGCTCGGTCGTGACCACCCTCAAGAACACCGTCGACAAGGTCGTGACCGAGTGGGGCGTCGCCGAGCTGCGCGGCGCGTCGCTCTCCCAGCGCTCCGAGAGGCTCATCCGCATCGCGCATCCGGACCACCGCGACCGCCTGGCGCACGAGGCCCGGGAGCTCGGCTACCTGCGAGCGTGACGGTTCCGGCCGGTTCTCGCGCCCGCCCTCGGGTCCGAGCGATCGGCCGTCGTGCACGCGGCATCGAGGGCTATCGTTCGCCCGACCACGACGAGGGGCGGCAGACCATGGCGGATCTGAAGGTGGAGGTCGACCCGGGCGAGGTCGGGCTCGACGCCGATCGTCTGCGGCGGATCGATGCCCACTTCGCCCGCTACGTGGACGACGGTCGGCTGCCCGGCTGGCTCGCGGTGGTGGCGCGCCACGGGCGGGTCGCCCACATCGGCAGCGCCGGGCACCGCGACGTGGAGGCGGGGCTGCCCACCACCACCGACACGCTCTACCGCATCTACTCGATGACCAAGCCGATCACCTCGGTCGCGGCGATGATGCTCTACGAGGAGGGCGCGTTCGAGCTCAAGGACACCGTGCGCCGCTACCTGCCGGCGTTCGCCGACACCAAGGTCTACCGGGGCGGTTCCGCCGGTTCGCCACGCCTGGAGCCGCAGCTCGATCCGATGCGGATCTGGCACCTCTTCACCCACACCGCGGGGCTGAGCTACGGGTTCCACCACACGCATCCCGTGGACGCGATCTACCGCCGTCACGACTTCGAGTGGGGCTCGCCCAAGGGGCTCGACACCGCCGGCACGATCGACGCACTCGCCGCCCTGCCCCTGGTGTTCCAGCCCGGCACGTCGTTCAACTACTCCATGGCGACCGACGTGCTCGGCCGGCTGGTCGAGGTGTGGTCCGGCATGTCGTTCGACGAGTTCCTCCGCACCCGGCTGTTCCAGCCGCTGGGCATGGACGAGACCGCGTTCTGGGTCGAGGGCGACGACGTGGACCGGCTCGCCGCCCTCTACATCCCGTTCGGTCCCGGCGGCTCCGCGGTGCGCTGGGACCAGGCGGGGGCGGCGGCGACCCGCCCGCAGAGCTTCCTGTCGGGCGGCGGCGGCCTGGTGTCGAGCGCCGGGGACTACCACCGGTTCACCGAGATGCTGCGCCGCGGCGGTGAGCTCGACGGCGTGCGCATCCTGTCGCCCCGGACGCTCGACTTCATGACCACGAACCAGCTGCCCGGCGGCGTCGACCTCGAGGCGTTCGGGCAGGAGACGTGGGCCGAGACGACCTTCGACGGCGTCGGCTTCGGGTTGGGCTTCAGCGTGCTGCTGGACCCGACGGCGTACCGCACGCCCGGCTCGCCGGGGCAGTTCGGCTGGGGCGGTGCGGCGTCGACGTCGTTCAGCGTGGACCCGGCCGAGGACCTCACCGTCGCCTTCTACACGCAGCTGCTCCCGTCGAGCACCTATCCGATCCGCACGCAGCTGCAGCAGCTGGTGCAGCAGGCGATCATCGACTGAACGGCACACCGAGCTGCCCGCTCCGTTCCACGAGACCGACAGTTCTCTGTCGACATCGACGAACAGAGCGGGCCGAGCTCACAGGGGGGATCCATGAGCGACGACCGGACCGTGCACCTGCGGACGTGTCCGCTGTGCGAGGCGATGTGCGGCCTGGAGGTCCATGTCGGCGTGGACGGGGCCACGGGCGAGCAGCGGGTCGAGCTGATCCGGGCCGACCGCGACGACGTCTGGAGCAAGGGCTACCTGTGCCCCAAGGGGACGACGCTCGGTCACCTCCACCACGACCCGGACCGCCTCAGGGCGCCGATGGTCCGTGACGGCGACGACTGGCGGGAGGTGAGCTGGGACGAGGCGTTCCGGCGATGCAGCGAGCTCCTCGGCCCGGTCGTCGCCGAGCACGGCGTGGAGGCGGTCACGGCCTACGTCGGCAACCCGCTGGCCCACGCCCTGAGCCTGAGCCGCTACATCGGGATCCTGATCGGCATGTCGGGGATCCCGATGATCTACTCGCCCGGCACCGTGGACCAGTGGCCCAAGAACGTCACGTCGCACCTGATGTACGGCGGCATGTGGCGCATCCCGGTCCCCGACATCAAGCGGACCGACCTGATCGTGATGATGGGGGCCAACCCCCACGCGTCGCAGGGATCGCTGATGGCGTGCCCCGACGTCATGGGCGAGCTCGGGCGCATCCAGGAGCGGGGCGGGCGGGTGGTGGTCATCGACCCCCGGCGGACCGGGACGGCGGAGCGGGCCGACGAGTGGCTGCCGATCGTCCCCGGCACCGATGCCGCTCTGCTGATGGCCGTGGTCCACGTGCTGTTCGCGGAGGACCTGGTCGACACCGGCCGGGTGGGTGAGTGGCTCGACGGCGTCGAGGACGTGAGGTCGCTCGTCGCCGACTGGCCGCCGGCGCGGGTGGCCGACGTGACGGGCGTGTCCGAGGAGCGGATCCGCGGGCTGGCCCGGGAGCTGGCCGGCACCGAGCGCGCCGTCCTCTATGGCCGGATCGGCACGTGCAACCAGGAGTTCGGGACGCTGGCGAGCTGGCTGGTCGACGTCGTCAACATCCTCACCGGGCACCTCGACTCGGTGGGCGGCGCCATGTTCCCTCGGCCGTCGGCGTGGCCCGTGTCGGACCTGCCCATGCCCGGGCTGGAGAACGGGGTGCCCAACTTCGGACGGTGGACGAGCCGCGTGCGCGGCGCACCCGAGGTCCTGGGCCACGTGCCCGTGTCCTGCCTCGCCGAGGAGATCGCGACCCCGGGCGAGGGCCAGATCCGGGCTCTGATCACGGTGGCGGGCAACCCGGTGCTGTCGGCGCCCGAGGGGGATCGACTCGATGCGGCGCTCGGCGGACTCGACGCCATGATCAGCGTGGACAACTGGCTCAACGAGACCACGCGCCACGCCCACGTGATCCTGCCCGGGCTGTCGCCGCTCGAGCAGGCGCACCACGACGACCTCATCTGGAACTTCGCCGTCGGCAGCGGGGCCAAGTTCTCCGAGGCCGTGTTCCCGCTGTCGGACGGTCGACCCGAGGAGTGGGAGATCCTCATCCGCCTGGCCGGGGCCTGCAGCGGCCAGGCCGCGGAGGACGTCGACGTCGCGGCGATCGACGACGGCTTCTTCGACGTTCTCGCCTCGGTCCACGGTCTGGACGGCGCCGAGATCCGCGCCGGCTACGAGCGGGACGGCCTGCCGAACGCGGGTCCGATCCGGATGGTCGACCTCACCCTGCGGACGGGGCCGTTCGGGGACCGCTACGGCGAGGACCCCGACGGGATCACGCTCGAGCGGGTGCGCGCCGAGCCGCACGGCATCGACCTCGGCCCGATGGTCCCGCAGGTGCCGGAGATCCTGCGGACCGAGCCCCGGCGCATCGTCCTGGCCCCGCCCTACGTCACCGCCGACCTCCCGCGCCTGGCGGACCGACTCGAGCGCCCGGAGCCGACCGACGGGCTGGTGCTCGTCAGCCGACGCGACCTCCGGTCGAACAACTCGTGGATGCACAACGTCGAGGTCCTCGTGAAGGGCCGGCCCCGCTGCACCCTCCACGTGCACCCCGACGACGCCGGTCGGCTGGGCCTCGTCGACGGCGAGCCGGCCACGATCAGCTCGTCCGCGGGCTCGCTCGAGGTCCCCGTGGAGGTGACCGATTCCGTGATGGCCGGCGTGGTGTCGCTGCCCCACGGCTGGGGCCACGACCGGCCCGGCACCCGCAACGCCGTCGCCCGGGCCCACGCGGGCGTGAACACCAACGTGCTGTCGCCCGGGACCTTCGTCGACGTGCCGTCAGGCAACGCGGCGGTCAACGGCATCCCGGTCACGGTCGCCCCGGCCTGACCCCCGCCCGCTCCGTTCCCGGATATCGGCCGAATCGCGTCGGTGTGGACGAACAGAGCGAGCAGCCGGCCGGGTCGGGACGGGTCAGATGCGCTCGAAGTTCCGGCGGAGCTCCCACTCGGTGACGACGTCGTTGCTGGCGCGCCACTCCTCCTTGGCGGTGTGGAGGAGGTGGAAGTGCACGTCGTCGCCCAGCGCCTCGTTGGCGAACTCCGACCGCTCGAACGCGTCGATCGCCTGGACGATGTTCCACGGGATCCGCTCCACGTCGGCCGCCGTGTAGCCGTTGCCCACGAACGGGTCCCCGCAGTCGAGACCGCGGTCGATCCCGTCGAGGCCGGCGGCGATGATCGCCGCGAACGCGATGTACGGGTTGCAGTCCGCGCCGGGGATACGGGACTCGACGCGCATGCCGGCGCCGTGGCCGACCAGGCGCAG
>JAEYSR010000191.1 GCA_023434535.1 Actinomycetes bacterium | reverse complement strand
CGCGATCGTCAGCGAGACCGCCGCTCCGTCGACCACGACGTCGCGGACCATGTCCAGGTCGACGATCGAGCGGTGCAGCTCGGGGTCCTGGACGGGGCGCAGCGCGTCGATGACGACGTCAGGTGTGGGGGCCATGCGCTGAGTGTCCCCGCGTGGCGCCTGCGACGGCAAGCCGCCGGACTCTCACCCGGTCCGGGCCAGCACCTCCCACGCCGTGCCGATCGACACCAGGAGGTCCTCGCGGTCGGGAGCTGCGATGAGCTGGAGACCCACCGGCAGGCCGTCGACCGTCCCGCACGGGACCGACAGGACCGGGAAGCCCACGAAGCTCCACGGGATGGCGTTGCGGGACAGGACCATCAGGAAGCGGGCGAAGTCATCGGCACGGGGCGCCACGACCGGGGCGGTCGGCATGACCAGCACGTCGTGGTCCCGGAACTGCGCCAGCAGGCCCTCGGCCATCTCGCCCCGCACCCGCTGGGCGTCGAGGTAGTCGACCGCAGCGACCTCGTCCGCGCTGTCGAGCTGATCGGCCACCTCCTCCCAGTAGCGGGAGCGGTCCAGTCCGAGCGCCCGGTGGGCGGTGGCCGCCTCGACCCGGCTGACGATGAGCCCCGCGGCGTTGGCCAGCGCCAGGTCCTCCGCGGTGGGACGGGCGGCCTCCCCCACCGACACGTCGTCCAGCGAGCCGAGGGCCGAGATGGCGTCGGTCACCACCGTGCTCAGCGCGTCGTCCGCTCCGTCGAAGCCGGCCGTGACGACGCCGAGTCGGACCGGTCCGACCGCGGCGGGTCCGACCGCGGCGGGACCGACAGCTGCCAGGCCTCGTGGCGCGTCGTACAGCTGGTCCAACACCAGGGCGGCGTCCGCGACCGATCCCGCGATCACGCCGGCGTGGTCCATGCTCCACGCCAGGCTGACGATGCCCTCGGTGGGCACCCGGCCGTAGGTCGGCTTGAAGCCGACGACGCCCGACAGCGCGGCCGGGATCCGGATCGACGCCCGCGTGTCGGTGCCGATCGACGCCAGTCCCATCCCGGTGGCCACCGCCACGGCGGACCCACCGCTCGACCCTCCGGGGATCCGGCTCGGGTCCCTCGGGTTCCGGCTCTGCGGCGACGTCACCCCCAACGCGAACTCGTGCGTGGCCACCTTGGCGAACGGCAGCGCGCCCGCGGCACGGGCCCGTGCGACGGCGATCGCATCCGTGGGCGGCTCGTCGTCGTAGGCGTCGGATCCGCAGCGGGTCGGCAGCCCGGCCACGTCGATCACGTCCTTGACGGTGATCGGGATGCCGTGCAGCGGGCCCCTCCACGCCCCGGTGGCGGCCTCGAGGTCGAGCTCGGCCGCCCTCGCCAGCGCAGCGTGGGCGTCCATGGCGACGACCCCGGTGAGCTCCTCGTTGCTGGCGGCGACCGCGGCGATCGATGCCTGGAGCAGCTCGACCGCGGTGGTCATCCCGCTGCGGAGCGCCCGGACGGCGTCGTGGAGCGGACCCACGGCGACGGCCGAGGCTGCCGCTGCGGCACCCTCCGTGGACGGAGCGCCCCCGGGAACGGTCGTGCCGGGGACGGTCCCGTCGGAGGGGACGAAATAGTCGAACGGGACGCGTCGGCGGCCCTGCGTGCGGTGCGACGCCAGGACGTCGAGCGCGTCGATGAACGAGGCCCGGGCCACGCTGCCGCGTGGCCGGGCCCCTGGCCCTGTGGAGTCGGTCACGACGTGATGTCCCTCACGAACCGATCGCGTCCAGCAGGGCGGACGACGGGGCGATCGCCCCGAACACGCCGCCCTGCATGGTCACCATCTTCAGCGCCGACTCGTAGTTGCCGACGTCGGTCGCACCCGTGCAGTCGGTCAGGAGCAGGCACTCGTAGCCGCGGTCGTTCGCCTCCCGCATGGTCGTGTGGACGCACACGTCGGTGGTGATGCCGGTGAGCACGATGTGGGTGATGCCGTGGGTGCGCAGCACGAGATCCAGGTCGGTCGCGTAGAACGCGCCCTTGCCCGGCTTGTCGATGATCGGCTCCCCGTCGAGCGGGTACACCTCGGGGACGATGTCCCAGCCGGGTTCGCCGTGGACCAGGATCCGGCCGCAGCCGCCCTCGTCGCCGATCCCGGCACCGATCTGCTTGGACCGCCAGAGCTTGTTGGGCGGGCAGTCCGACAGGTCGGGGCGGTGGCCCTCCCGGGTGTGGATCACGAGCCAGCCCGCGTCGCGGACGGCGTCGAGGACCTTGGCCGTGGGGCCCAGTCCGGCGCGGGTCAGGCTCAGGTCGTAGCCCATGCGGTCGACGTAGCCGCCCGGTCCGCAGAAGTCGGTCTGCCAGTCGATGTTGATGATCGCCGTGCGGGCGGGGTCGATGTGTCCGTCGTAGGGCCAGGCGTAGGGCTGGGCGTCGACGGTGCGGCTCGAGGTCATGCGGACTCCTCCAGGGCGAGGGCGGTTCTGGTCGGTTCGTTCGGTGTGGTGTCGTGCGGGACTGGGTGGCTCCGGTGGTGCTGGAGCTGCTCGAGCAGCGGGGCCACGGGGCCGATCGCCCCGAAGATGCCCCCGGACATGGTCACCGAGTGCAGCTCGTGCTCGGCGGTCCAGGCGTCGAGCGAGGCCGACACGTCGATCGGGGTCAGGCACTCGTAGCCACGGTCGTTGGCGCTGCGGACGGTGCCGGAGACGGTCACCTCGGCGGCGAGGCCGACGACGACCAGTAGGTCACGACCGCGGGAGCGCAGCTCCTGGTCGAGCGAGCCGCCGAAGAACCCGTCGTGGCCGGCGGCGGACACCAGCAGGTCCTCGGGCGCGGGCCGCAGCACCGGCGCCCACTCCGACTCCCCGACCTCGGGGAGCAGCGGGCGCGACCGGGTGCCCGGCGAGGTGTGGCGCACGTGGCAGACGATGCCGCCGGCCCGACGGACGGCGGTCGACAGCGTCTCGATCCTGTCGAGCGCGGTCGGGACGTCGTGGGACGCCTCGGCATGCACCCGCTGGACGCCGGTGACGACGAGGGCGAGCCTCTCGGGTCGGAACGCGCCGTCCCACGGCCACGCGTAGGGCTGGGTGGACGGGATGGTGATGGCGGTCATGGGCATCCTCTCCGAGGCGGCCGAGGCCCCCGGCCCCGCCCGTCGGGCGGGGCCGGGGACCGGCGGTCACATCTTGGGCATCTCGCCGACGACGCCCTCGACGAAGGCCGAGTTCATCTCCTCGACCTCGGCGTAGGTCGGCTGCTTGCCGGCCGGCACCATCTCGGTCCCGGAGTTCGACATGAGCGGACCGGCGAACGGGTTGAGCTCCCCGGAGGCCAGCTTCGCCTCGGCGTCGGCGACCAGCGCCTTGGTCTCCTCGGTGACCGACGGCCCGAACTCGGACTTCACGAACGGGTTGTTGCCGTCCTGGTAGCCGACCCGGTAGTTGGCGTTGTACTTGGAGCCGGTGAAGTCGCCGGCCAGCGACACCTTCACGATATCGGTGTACAGCTCGTCCCAGTCCCACTCGGACCCGCCGAGCCAGCCCTTGGGGGCGAGCTCCGACGCATCGGCGTGGTAGCCGACCACGTACTTGCCCGCCGTCTCCGCGGCCTTGGTGATCGTCGCCGTGCAGTCCTGGTGCTGGGTCAGCACGTCGATGTCCTGACCGAGGAGGCTCTCGGCCGCCTGGGCCTGCGCCGCCGGGTCGCACCAGCTGGAGGTGTTGACCACGTAGGTCTTGACGTCGGGGTTGACCGACGCCGCGCCGAGCTGGAAGGCGTTGATGTTGGCGACGGTCTGCGGGATCGGGAAGGCGTAGACGTAGCCGAGCTTGTCGGACGTCGTGGCTGCGCCGGCCAGGATCCCCGCCAGGTAGACGGGCTCCCACACGGTGCCGAAGTAGGTGCCGAAGTTGGCCGGCATGTCGCCCTCGACGAAGCCGCCCTGGTGCACGACGACCACGTCGGGGTTGTCGGCGGCGACGCTCTTGGCGGCGTCCAGGTGGCCGTAGCTGGTGGCGAAGATGATCTTGGCGCCCTTGTCGATCATGCCCTGCATGACGCGAGCGGCCTCATCGGTCTCCGGCACGTTCTCGGCGGTCAGGACCTCCAGGTCCGGGTACGCCTCCTTCACGGCCTGGGAGGACTCGTAGACCGCCTGGTTGTAGCCGAAGTCGTCCTTGGGCCCGACCATGATGAAGCCGACGGCCTCGGAGTCCTTGCCGGGTGCCGTGCTCGACGAGTCGTCGCTGGCGGAGCTCGTCCCTCCGTCGTTGCTGCTGCACGCAGCGGTGAGGAGCGCGAGCGCTCCCAACGCGGCGACGGCGATCAGCGCCACCGAGCGTCGTGGGCTCCGCCTCCGTGAGGGCCGGGGCGACCGGGTCGTTCCTGTCGACATGACTGTCCTTTCGGTCGATCGCCGGCGGAGCGCCGACGGTCTCGGTGTCGTTGGATGTGGGTGTCGTTGGATGTGGATGGGATGTGGTGGTTGGTGACCGTCCCGGTCAGGAGACCGGGGACAGGTCGAACACCTTCCGAAGGCCCTCGGGGGTGTCCTCGGCCTGGCGCTTGGCCAGGAGCATGAGCGCCAGGATCGTCGTGGCGTACGGGATGGCGTGGAGGGCGAACTGGTTGACCGAGTAGCCCCTCGACTGCAGCGCCGGCGACAACGCCAGCGCCGTGCCGAACAGGAACGAGCCCGCCCACACCGGCACGGGACGACGGTTGGCGAAGATCACGACGGCCACGGCGATGAAGCCCCGTCCCTGGATCATGTTCTCGAACCAGGCGTTGGCGTAGGCCGTGGAGAGCTGGGCCCCGCCGACCCCGGCGAACACGCCGCCCAGCACGACCGCCACGTACTGCACCGGGACGACACGGTGGCCGTAGGTGGACAGCACCTCGGTGCGCTCGCCGACGCCCCGGAGGAGGAGTCCCCACCGGCTGCGGAAGAGCAGCCACCAGGTGGCCGGCACCAGCAGGTACACGAGGTAGGTCAACGGGTCCTGCTGGAAGAACACCTCGCCGATGAACGGGATGGACCCGAGTACCGGGATGTCGATGATCTCGAACGGCGTGATCGTCTGGCTGACGTAGCTCACGCCGAACAGCGAGGTCAGGCCCAGCGCCAGGAACAGGACCACCAGGCCGGTGGCCAGCTGGTTGGCCCCCCGGGACAGGACGAAGAACGCCACGACGAGCGACAGCAGGCCGCCGGCCACGGCCCCGCCGACGGCGCCGAGCCAGGGGCTGCCCGACTGGGCCGCCACGGCGTAGCCGGCGCACGCACCAGCGAGCATGCAGCCTTCGGTCCCGAGGTTCACGACGCCGGCACGCTCCGAGATGGTCTCCCCGAGCGCCGCGTAGGCAATGGACGTGGAGCCGCGGACGCCGCCGCTGAAGATCTCCGTGAGCAGGTTCATGACGGGCTCCCCTCGGACACGGGCTTGTCGGTGGCGCTGTCGGATGTGGCGCCGTCAGGTGTGGCGCTGTCGGTGACGTCGACGAGGTCCGTCTCCTCGACCGCGCTCCCGACCGGAGCGGCCGCGTCGGACGCATCGGACGCATCGGAGGCGGCGGCCGGGATCGGGGGGACGGCGAGGTCGGGTTCCTTCGGCGGCTTCAGGAAGAGGAAGCCCTTGTCCTTGCCGGTCCAGCCGAAGACGGCGAGCAGCACGCAGGCCATCAGGATGTTGGCCGACGCGGCTGGCAGACCCGAGTCGATCTGGAGGCTGTCGCCGGCCACCGTCAGCGCGGCGAGCACGATGGAGGAGATCACCACCCGGACCGGGTTGTGGCGGGCCAGCCAGCTGGCCAGGAAGGCGATGTAGCCGTACTGGAACAGGAAGCCGCCCCGCAGCTTGAACTCCGCACCGGCCAGCTGGGTGAACCCGCCGATGCCGGCCAGGGCGCCGCCGACCAGCATGGCGCCGAGCATCAGCGCCCCGACCTTGTAGCCGGCCCGTCGCGCGGCCTCGGGGTTCCCGCCGACGACCCGGAGCCGGAAGCCCCAGGTCGTGTAGCGCAGCACGGCCCAGACGATCGCCACGGCGACCAGGGCGATGATGAAGCCCATGTGCAAGGTGGTCGTGCCGACGAGAGGCAGCCTGGCGTTGACGGGCAGCTCCACGCTCTGGGGCTGACCCGAGCCGTTGGGGTCGCGCCAGGCGTCGTAGATGAGGAAGCCCATCAGGTCGATCGCCAGGTAGTTGAGGAGCACCGTGGTCACGGCTTCGTTGATCCTCAGCTGCTCCCTCAGGACGCCGGCGATGCCGGCCCACAGGGCGCCGGCGATCGCGGCGCCGATGAGCATCACGGGTAGCAGCACCGCCATCGGCGTCTCGCCGCCGAGCAGGTTGACCACGCCCGCCGCGGCGATGCCTCCGAGCACCAGCTGGCCCTCGCCCCCGACGTTCGTGAGACCGGCCCGGGCCGGGACGGCCACGGCGAGCGCCGCCAGGATGATCGGGGTCGACTTGATCAGGACCTCGTAGATCGAGCGGCTCCGGGTCAGGGACTGGAACATCTCCGAGTAGGCCGCGATCGGGCTGACGCCCTTGGACCAGATGACGACACCGAACACCACGAAGGCACCGACGATGGCGACCAGCCACCGCAGGAAGGTGTTGGCCCGTTCGCGGTTGCGGGCGCCGGCGGCCGACCCGCTCGAGATCTGTGCGGCGGTCATGACACACCGCCGCCGACGCCGGCGCCGACAGGAACCGAGTCGCTCTGGATCATGAGCGCTCCGATCTCGTAGCGGTCCGTCTCCGCCGGATCGAGCTCCCCGACGACCTTGCCGGCGTTGAGCACGACGATCCGGTCCGAGAGCTCGAGCAGCTCGTCGAGGTCCTCGGAGATGAGCAGGACGCCGGCCCCCGCGGCCCGGTGCTCCAGCAGCAGCTCCTGGGTGCGTCGGGTCTTGGCGATGTCGAGACCTCGGCACGGATACGCCGCCACGACCAGCGACCGGGGTGCCCCGAGCGCCCGGGCGAGCATCACCCGCTGGATGTTGCCGCCGGACAGGTCGGCGACCATCCGGTTGCCCGCCGCGAGCTCCAGGCCCGTGTTGTCGGCGAGCTCGTCGAGGCGGATGTCGACGGCGTCCCAGTCGATGCCCACGCCGGAGCGGAAGGCACCCAGGTCGTCGAGCGCCACGTGCTCGGCGACGCTCAGGCCCGGGACGACGGCGTCGGTGATCGGGTCCTCGGGGACCCCGACGGCTCCGTAGGACATCGCGTCGGCGATCGAGTGCCGGGACAGGACCTCGCCCGACATGACGACGGCACCCGACTCCAAGGAGCGGAGTCCGAGCGCCACCTCGTAGAGCTCCCGCTGGCCGTTGCCGGCGATGCCGGCGACCCCGACAAGTTCGCCCGCCCGCACGTCCACGGTCACGCCGGAGAGGGCGAGGCCGCCGTCGTCGCCCTTGGCCACGACGTCCTGCACATCGAGGACCCGCTCGGCGTGCTCCGCGATGGCGGCCCGCTCGCTCGGCAGCGGAGCGACCGCCAGACCGACCATGTGCTCGATGAGCTCTGCGTCGGAGAGGGCGTTGTGGTCGGCGCCGTGCAGGACCAGCTTGCCGCCCCGCAGCACCGACGCCCGATCCGCGATGGAGCGGGCCTCGGCGAGCTTGTGGGTGATGATCACGATCGACAGCCCCTCGGCCCGCAGGGAGTCGACGGCTCCGAACAGCGCCTCGACCTCCTGCGGGGCCAGGACGCTGGTGGGCTCGTCGAGGATGACGAGCCGGGCGCCGGCGAGCAGCACCTTGAGGATCTCCACCCGCTGGCGCTCACCGATCGAGAGGTGCCGGACCAGCGCCTTGGGGTCGACCTGCAGCCCGTAGCGCTCCGAGGCCTCGGAGATCCGTGCGGCGAGCTCCTTGCGGGAGAAGGCCGGACCGTGGAGCGGCAGCGCCAGAGCGATGTTCTCCGTGACCGTGAAGGCCGGGATGAGTCGGAGGTCCTGGAAGACCATGCCGATGCCGGCGTCGCGGGCGACCGCCGGGGAGCTGATGTCGATCACCTTGCCGTCGACGACGATCTCGCCCGCCGTCGGCTGGTAGGTGCCGTAGATCATCTTCATCAGCGTCGACTTGCCGGCGCCGTTCTCGCCGAGGAGCGCGTGGACCTCGCCCACTGCGATCTCGAGGTCGACCGAGTCGTTGGCCACGAGGTCGCCGAAGCGCTTCGTGAGGCCCCGGACCTCCAGTCTCGGGACGTCCACCTGGGGTGGTCCGTTCGGTTCCGTCACTGCTCCTCCGTTCCCAACGCCATCCGGGTGATCGCCCGGCTGACCCGGTCCTCGACCACTGCGATCGAGGTACCGATGTGTGCGGTGAACAGCGCCTCGGCCCGTGAGGGCGCCTCTCCGAGGAGCGCCTCGATGATCCCGAGGTGCTCGTCGATCGTGATGTCGATGCGGCCGGGGAC
>JAEYSR010000184.1 GCA_023434535.1 Actinomycetes bacterium | reverse complement strand
GCGAACCGGTCTGCTCCAGGTGCTCGGTGACCACGCCGCGCAGGAACTCCACGTCGACGTCGTCGAGCTCGTCGAACTCGACCATCTCGTAGTTCACCCGTGAGGGGAACTCGCCTTCGGGGTCGTGGACGTAGGCGATGCCGCCCGACATGCCCGCACCGAAGTTGCGGCCGGTCGGGCCGAGCACCACGACACGGCCGCCGGTCATGTACTCGCAGCCGTGGTCGCCCACGCCCTCGACGACGGCGACCGCGCCCGAGTTGCGGACGCAGAAGCGCTCGCCGACGATGCCCCGCAGGAACACCTCGCCCCTCGTCGCCCCGTACAGGATGACGTTGCCGGCGATGATGCTGTCCTCGGCGACGAAGTCGGGGTGCGGGTTCTCCGGCGGACGGACGACGATCCGGCCGCCCGACAGGCCCTTTCCGACGTAGTCGTTCGCGTCGCCCCACAGCCGCATGGTCACGCCGCGGGGGACGAAGGCACCGAAGCTGTTGCCGGCGGAGCCCTCGAAGTCGATCACGATCGTGTCGTCGGGCAGGCCGGCGCCGCCGTGGCGCTTGGTCAGCTCGTTGCCGAGCATGGTGCCGACGGTGCGGTTCACGTTCTGGATCGGCATCCGGAGGTGCACCGGCGTCCCGTCGGCCAGCGCGTCGCCGGCCTCGGCGATGAGGGTGCGGTCGAGCGCCTTGTCCAGCCCGTGGTCCTGCGGACGACGGTGGTGCAGCGCATCCTCGGTCCACGGCTCGACCACGTGGAGGATCGGCGACAGGTCGAGGCCCTGCGCCTTCCAGTGGTCGATCGCCGCGGTGGCGTCGATGAGCTCGGCGTGGCCGACCGCCTCCTCGAGGGTGCGGAAGCCGAGCTCGGCGAGCAGCTCACGCACCTCCTCGGCGATGTACAGCATGAAGTTCTCGACGAACTCCGGCTTGCCGGAGTAGCGCTCCCGGAGCACCGGGTTCTGCGTGGCGATGCCGACCGGGCACGTGTCGAGGTGGCAGACGCGCATCATGATGCAGCCCGACACGACGAGCGGTGCGGAGGCGAAGCCGAACTCCTCGGCTCCGAGGAGGGCACCGATCACCACGTCGCGACCGGTCTTCAGCTGACCGTCGACCTGGACCACGATCCGGTCCCGCAGACCGTTGAGCACCAGCGTCTGCTGGGTCTCGGCCAGGCCGAGCTCCCACGGCGCACCTGCGTGCTTCAGCGACGTGAGCGGGCTGGCGCCCGTGCCGCCGTCGTGGCCGGAGATCAGCACGACGTCGGACTTGGCCTTGGCGACGCCGGCGGCGATCGTGCCGACGCCGACCTCGGAGACCAGCTTCACGTGGACCCGGGCGTCGCGGTTCGCGTTCTTGAGGTCGTGGATGAGCTGGGCCAGGTCTTCGATCGAGTAGATGTCGTGGTGCGGCGGCGGCGAGATCAGCCCCACGCCCGGCGTGGAGTGACGGGTGGCGGCGATCCACGGGTACACCTTGTGCCCCGGCAGCTGCCCGCCCTCGCCGGGCTTGGCGCCCTGGGCCATCTTGATCTGGATGTCGTCGGAGTTCGTCAGGTACTCGGCGGTGACGCCGAAGCGACCCGACGCCACCTGCTTGATCGAGGAGCGGCGGAGGTCGCCGTTCTCGTCGGGGGTGAAGCGGGCCGGGTCCTCGCCGCCCTCACCGGTGTTGGACTTGCCGCCCAGGCGGTTCATGGCGATCGCCAGCGTCTCGTGCGCCTCGGCCGAGATCGAGCCGTAGCTCATCGCCCCGGTGGAGAAGCGCTTGACGATCTCCGACGCCGGCTCGACCTCGTCGATCGGGACGGACGGCCGCTCCTCGGTGCGCAGCTGGAACAGGCCCCGGAGGGTCGCCAGGTGCTGGGCCTGGTCGTCCACCAGCTTCGTGTACTCCTTGAACACCTGGTACTGACCGCTCCTGGTGGCGTGCTGGAGCTTGAAGACGGTGGTCGGGTTGAAGAGGTGGAACTCCCCCTCCCTGCGCCACTGGTACTCGCCGCCGGCGTCGAGCGTGCGGTGCGCCCGCTCCTCCTGGCGGAAGGGATAGGCCCGGGCGTGGCGACGGCGGGCCTCCTCGGCCACCTCGTCGAGCCCGATGCCGCCGAGGCGGCTCACCGTGCCCGTGAAGTACTCGTCGACGAGCTCGGCGCCGAGGCCGATGGCCTCGAAGATCTGGGCGCCGGTGTAGGACGCCACGGTGGAGATGCCCATCTTGGACATCACCTTCAGGATCCCCTTGCCGACGGCCTTGCGGTAGTTGCCGACCGCCGTCTCGAAGTCGGTCACGGTGGTCGCCCGCTCGGCGATCATGTGCTCGATCGAGTCGAACGCCAGGTACGGGTTGACCGCCGCGGCGCCGTACCCGAGCAGGAGCGCGAAGTGGTGCACCTCCCGGGCCTCGCCGGTCTCCACGATGAGGCCGACCTGGGTCCGGGTCTTCTCCCGGATCAGGTGGTGGTGCACCGCGGAGGTGGCCAGGAGCATCGGGATCGGGGCCAGGTCCTCGTTGGAGAGCCAGTCCGACAGGACGATGATGTTGGCGCCGTCCTCGATGGCCTCGGAGACCTCGACCTTGATGCGCTCCAGCGCCCTGCGGAGGCCGCGGCCGCCCGAGAACGCCGGGTACAGGCACCGGACGGTGCGGGCCTTGAAGTGCGGGTCCGCCTCCTCGATGTGCTGGATGCGGTCCAGGTCCTCGTTGGTGAGGATCGGGTGCGGCAGCTCGAGCAGGTGGCAGGAGGCCGGACCGGGGTCGAGCAGGTTGCTCTCGGGTCCGACGACCTTGCTCAACGACGTGACCAGCTCCTCGCGGATCGCGTCGAGCGGCGGGTTGGTGACCTGCGCGAACAGCTGCTTGAAGTAGTCGTAGACCAGCTTGGGCCGGTCCGACAGCACCGCGAGGGGCGTGTCCGTGCCCATGGAACCCAACGCCTCGACGCCGGTCCGGGCCATCGGCTCGATCAGGATCTTGAGGTCCTCGTGGGTGTAGCCGAACGTCTGCTGCTCCCGCAGCACCTCACGGCTCGACTCGCGGATGTGGGCGACCTCGGGCAGGTCCTCCAGGCGGATCTGGTTCTGCTCGAGCCACTCGCCGTACGGGTGGGCGGCGGCGAGGCCGGCCTTGATCTCGGCGTCGTCGATGATCCGGCCCTGCTCGGTGTCGATCAGGAACATGCGGCCGGGCTGCAGGCGGCCCTTCGTGACCACGCGCTCGGGCTCGATCGGCAGCGTGCCGACCTCGGAGGCCATGACGACCAGGCCGTCGTCGCACACCCAGTAGCGGGAGGGACGGAGGCCGTTGCGGTCCAGCACCGCACCGACGACGGTGCCGTCGGTGAACGTGACCGACGCCGGGCCGTCCCAGGGCTCCATGATCCCGGCGTGGAACCGGTAGAAGTCCCGGACCGCCGGATCCATGTCGGAGTGCTTCTCCCATGCCTCCGGGATCATCATGAGCATGGCGTGGGGCAGCGAGTAGCCGCCCAGGTGCCGCAGCTCGAGCACCTCGTCCAGCCGGGCGGTGTCGGAGGAGCCGGGCGTGCAGATCGGGAAGATCCGCTCGAGGCCGGCCGAGCCGTCGCCACCGGGGAAGAGGTCGGAGGCCAGCAGCGCCTCGCGGGCCCGCATCCAGTTCTGGTTGCCCTGGACGGTGTTGATCTCGCCGTTGTGGGCGACGAAGCGGTACGGGTGCGCCAGCGGCCACGACGGGAACGTGTTCGTCGAGAAGCGCGAGTGCACCAGTGCGAGGGCCGACTCGTAGCGCTCGTCGCG
>JAEYSR010000178.1 GCA_023434535.1 Actinomycetes bacterium | reverse complement strand
CCGCGCCGAGGAGCCACCACTCGACGAGAGCGGGATCGTCGATGCCGTGGGCCGCGTTCATCGTCACGGCGAACTCGCGGAGGAGGTCACGCCGCTCCGTCGGTCCGGCCGCGCCGAGCCGACGGGCCAGGGCGCGACCCCGGTCCCACTCGGCGCGGTCGGACGGGAGGGGCAACCGGCACACCGATGCCGCCGACACCCGGAACGCACCCGCCGAGAGCCCGGAGCCGGCGTGCTCGCGTGCTGCGGTCGCCGCCGCGACCGGAGCGCACAGCGCGGCCAGGAGGTCCCACACGTCGATGTCGGAGCCGGGCGTCGGCTCGACGCTGATGACCGGGGTGACCGGCACCAGCTCGCCGGTCGGATCGGCGACGGCCTCCACGACCCGGGTCTGGGTGGCGACGAGCACCTTGGGAACCCGCCGGGACGCGGCCCAGCGAGCGACCCGTGGCGCAGCGGCCTCCAACGACGACTCGTCGAGCCGCGGGCCGACCACCGTCCGACCGGCCAGGCGCCGAGGGCTCTCGAGGTCCAGACGGCACACGTCGATCATCCCGACGGTGACCAGCGGTCGGGACGCCGCTCTCCATCCGGGGTCGTCGGCCCCCACCGCTGCAGCGGCCAGCGCGTAGAACTCGTCGCGGAACCCGGCGGTCGCGGTCGCGACGTCGCCGACCACCGCCTGAGGCACCGACCCGGCCGCTCCCCGATGGCCGTCGGTGCCGGGGACGCCGAGGGCGGCCGCCAGCAGCGGCGCCCAGGCCGCGCCGACCGATGGGAGGGCGGCCTGACCCACGCGGACAGCGCCGCTCCCCCAGTGGATCCGCACGACATCGGACGCCGCGCCGGACTCGGGCCCGCGTCGCCGCAGCAACGGGGCGCACACGTCCACCTCGGCGTCGAAGTGCCGGGCGTCGTCGCCCCACAGGGCGACCAGGTCACAGCTCTCGAGGAGCCGGGTCCTCACCGCGGTCCCGTCGCGCGCCGCCAAGGTCGACTGCGGCTGGAGCATCACCGCCACCCCGCCGGGCGCCAGGACCTCCTCGGCCACCAGGAGGAACGCGGCTGCGCTGTCCACGTACGGCCCCAGGTCGCCGAACCGGTGGCGCAGCGCCTCCCTCCCGGACGTGCCCCGGGCCGTGTCGGTCGTCCGCTGGGCCAGGAACGGCGGGTTGCCGACCACCATGTCGGCGCGGCCGGTGAACGGGGTCGCCGACGCCAGAGGGTCGTGGCCGACGATGAGATCCCGATCGGGCGCCGGCACGCCGTGATCCGCGGCCCACCGCTCCATCGCCGCCCGGCAGTGGTCGACGGCGGCACCGTCGAGGTCGCAGCCGGCCAGGCTCGTGACCACCGTCGACGGCGGCACCCCGCGGGCGACCAGCGCATCGGCGGTCGCCAGGAGGAACGAGCCGGCGCCGCATGACGGGTCCACGACGAGCTCCGGGACGCGTCCCAGGGCGTCGAGCGCCAGGTCGGCGAGGACCCGCGCCAGATCCGGCGGCGTCGCGTGGGAGCCCAGCTCGCGGCGGCGCCCCGGCGTCTGCGACGAGGCGTGCCGGTCGACGAGGTCGCGTGCCGAGCCGGGATCCTGGCCCGGGACGAGGGGCCCGACGTCGACCGTGGCTCAGGCCTCGGGCCAGTCGGCCACGTCGGCCAGGCGCGGATCGTTGGAGAAGACCTCCTCGATCGGCACGTCGAGGCCCAGACGCTTCTGCATCCGCTTGATCTCGAGCTCCTGGTTGTAGAGCAGCAGCGAGACGACCACGCCGGACTCGCCGGCGCGGGCGGTGCGACCGGAGCGGTGCACGTAGGTCTTGTGGTCGTTCGGCGGGTCGTAGTGGATCACCACGTCGACGTCGTCGACGTGGATGCCGCGCGCCGCCACATCCGTGGCGACCAGGGCGTGGAGCTTGCCGCTGGTGAAGTCGGCGAGGGCCCTCTCACGGAACTTCTGGCGGAGATCGCCGTGGATCGGGGCGGCCTGCACGCCCTCGTCCTCCAGCTTGCGGGCCAGGCGGTCCGCTCCGTGCTTGGTGGCCGTGAACACCATGGTCCGCTCGTTGTTGCGGATGATGGCGGCGGCGACCTTCACCTTGTCCATCTCGTGGACGAGCAGGAAGCGGTGGGTCATCTGCTCGACGTTGACGCCCTTGGAGGCGACCTCGTGCCGGGTCGGGTCGTGCTGGTAGCGACGCACGAGCCCGTCGACGACGCCGTCGAGGGTGGCGGAGAACAACAGCGTCTGGTGGTCGCCCTCGACGTTGCGGAGGATCCACTCGACCTGCGGCAGGAAGCCCATGTCGGCCATGCGATCGGCCTCGTCGATCACGACGTGGCGCACGTCCGCGACCGACAGGTCGCCGCGCTCGATGAGGTCGATGGCGCGGCCCGGGGTGCACACCGCGAACTCGACGCCGTTCTTGAGCGCCTTGATCTGCTTCTCGATCGGGTCGCCGCCGTAGATCGCCGCGATGCGGATGCCGCGGGCGTGCGATGCCGCCACCAGCTCGTCGCGCACCTGGGTGGCGAGCTCCCGGGTGGGCACCAGGGCCAGCCCCGTGGGCCGACCCGGTTCCGCGCGGGGCAGGAGCTGCACCAACGGGAGGCCGAACGCGAGGGTCTTGCCCGATCCGGTCTTGGCCTTTCCGCAGACGTCCCGACCGGCAAGGATGTCGGGGATCGTCATCTCCTGGATGGGGAAGGCGGAGGAGATGCCCCGCTCGCGGAGTGCGTGGCAGATGTCCTCCGCCACGCCGAGGGATTCGAAAGTCGTCGTCATGTCCACGCAGGGGTCGGTTGAATGACGCACAGAGTACCTTCCACCGGTTCCGCCCCCGTAGTTGGGGCGTCGTTCGACAGCGGGCCGCACCTCGCCGAGATCGCCGAGCGCGGCTACACGGTCCTGCCCGGGGTGCTCGACGCCGACCGGGTGGAGGCGCTGGTCGAGGACCTCCGCCGTGTGGAGGCCGACGAGGACATCCGCCCCGCCGGCAACGGATTCGAGGGCACCGCCACGCTCCGGGCCTACAACCTGCTCCGCCACGGTCCGCTGTGGGAGGCCGTCCCGGTGCACCCCGACGTCCTGGAGGTGGTCGACGGGGTCCTGGGCGGCGGGTGCCTGGTCTCGAGCCTGTCGTCCATCCGGATCATGCCCGGCGAGACGGCCCAGCCGATCCACGCGGACGACCAGCTGATCCCGCTGACCCAGCCGCACCCGCCGGTCGTGTGCAACACCATGTGGGCGCTCACCGACTTCACCGACGCCAACG
Source organism: Actinomycetes bacterium (assembly GCA_023434535.1). GTDB lineage: Bacteria > Actinomycetota > Acidimicrobiia > Acidimicrobiales > Microtrichaceae > Dermatobacter. The sequence continues at coordinate 7,438 of JAEYSR010000178.1, read as the reverse complement.
GCGCCACCCGACTGGTGCCCGGCAGCCACCTGCGGGACTCGCCCGACTTCGGCGGCGACTACCCCACCGTCCCCGCAGAGATGTCGGCCGGGGACGTCCTCGTCTGGCACGGGAGCCTCTGGCACGGGGGCGGAGCGAACACGACCGACACCGACCGCATCGGGATCGCCATGAACTACTGCGCCGGATGGGTGCGCCAGCAGGAGAACCAGCAGCTCGGGCTGCCACCCGAGTTGGTCGCCGGCTTCCCCCCTCGCCTCCAGGAGCTCGTCGGCTACGGCGTGTACCAGGGCCTGATCGGCCACATCGAGCGCCGTTCGCCGGCCGATGTCATCCTCGCGAGCGATCGGGGGACGTCGATGGTGTGGGAGGCGACCTGAACGGGCACCGCTCACCGCTGGTGGCCATCGACGACTGGGAGACGGGATTCGCCGCGGCGGGCGTCGTCCGGGCCGGATCGGTCGTCGCCACCCACGGCGACACCACCCGGGTCGTGCGGGTCGCGTCGATCACCAAGCTGCTCACGGCCTGGGCCGCCCTGCTCGCCGTCGAGGAAGGAGCGACCTCGCTCGACGCGCCGCTCGGCCCGCCCGGCAGCACGCTGCGACACCTCCTGTGCCACGCCGGAGGGTACGGATTCGACACCGACGAGGTGCTCGCGACGCCCGGCACCCGGCGCATCTACTCGAACACCGGCTACGAGCTGATCGGCGAGCACGTGGGGACCAGCACCGGCATCGCCATCGCCGAGTACCTGGACGAAGGGGTGCTGCAGCCGCTCGGCATGCGGTCGACCACGCTCAGGGGAAGCCCGGCGAAGGACCTCTGGTCGAACGTCGACGACCTCCTCCGGTTCGCGGCCGAGACCCGGGCGCCGCGGCTGCTGCACCGCTCGACGGTCGACGAGGCGCTGGCGCCGTGCTTCGAGCACCTGGACGGGGTGCTCCCCGGATGGGGACCGCAGCGACCGTGCTGGTGGGGCCTCGGACCGGAGCTCCGGGGCGACAAGGCGCCGCACTGGGCGGGTGCGACCGCGCCGCCGACCACCTACGGCCACTTCGGCGGCAGCGGCACGTTCCTGTGGGTGGACCCCGTCGCCGACCTGACCTGTGTGGTGCTGACCGACCGCGAGTTCGGCGAGTGGTCCGTCGAGGCGTGGCCGCCGTTCTCCGACGCCGTCCGCGCCGAGTTCGGGGCGCCCGTCAGCTGATCGGTTCCGCGTCCTCGTCGGCCGACTCGGCAGCGTCCGGGTCGCCGGACCCGTCCGCGGTGTCGGCAGCCGACCCCTCCGACGGCGCATCGACGTCGTCGGATCCCGCTCCCTGCTCCTCTCCATCTCCGCGCTCGGCGCGGGCAGCGGCGATCTGCTCGGCGACGACGCCGCGGACGCCGATGCCGCCCACGATCTCGGCCATCGACGTCCCGCTGCGGAGGCGTTCGGTCGCCTCGTGGTCGATCGGGTTCCCCTTCCAGAACAGCCAGAGGAGACCGCCGACGATCGCGAGCAACGACGTCCAGATGTTGACCCGGAGACCGAGGATCGTGTTCGCGGCGTCGGAGCGGAGGGACTCGACCCACAGCCGCCCGAGCCCGTAGCCGACCACGTAGACCGCCAGCCAGCGTCCCCGCTTGAGGACCAGTCGCCCGCTCGCCCACACGATCAGGCCGGCCAGACCCAGGTTCCACAGACCCTCGTAGAGGAACGTCGGGTGGAACGTGGTCGACGTCGCGAAGTCGGGCGGCCGGTGCTCCGGGTCGATCCTCAGGCCCCACGGCAGGTCGGTCGGCCGGCCGAACACCTCCTGGTTGAACCAGTTGCCGAGGCGACCGATCGCCTGGGCGACGGGTATGGCCGGCGCGGCGGCGTCCGCGGCGACCCGCCAGTCGATCTTGAGGTAGCGGCACGTCAGGATGCCGGCGACGACACCGAGCAGGACGCCGCCCGGGATGCCGAGACCGCCCTTCCAGACCATGAACGCGTCGGGCCACCACCGACCGCCGGAGTACAGGTCGTTCCAGTCGGTGATGACGTGGTAGAGCCGGGCGCCGACGAGACCCGCCGGCACGGCGACCAGGGCGATCGTCGTGACGTCCTCCGGGTCGCCGCCGTAGCCGGCGTAGCGACGGCGGGCGATCCACACCGCGGCCAGGACGCCGAGCGCGATCATCAGCCCGTAGTACCGGAACGAGACCTCTCCGATGCTCAGGCGGTCCGACGGTGGGCTCGGGATCGACGCGAGCAGGTTCAGGGCGGGTGCAGCGATGGCGGAAGTCATGTCGCCCGTCATGATGGTCGCTCAGGGCGTCGAGGTGGAGCCGATCCGGCTCTGGAGGCCGTCGGGCGTGCCGGGGACCGTGCTGGTCGTGGAACCGGAACCGGAGCCCGTCCCCTGCACCTCGTCGCCGCCGGGCAGGTTCGTGTCGTACCAGCTGAACGCGTCGTCGGGGAGGCAGACCCCGGCGAGCGACATGAGCGCCGTGGCCATGGCACCGTCGTCGGCGGCCGGGTTGACCGTGCGACCGAACGCCCACGCCCGTGCGAACGGGTCGACCAGCCCCTGGGCCTTCAGGCCGTCGGCGATGCAGGTGGCCTCCCGGGCCTCCATGTGCCCGTCACCCATCAGGAGCGAGGCGATCGCCTCGCGCATGTCCACGCACGACGTGAACTGGGCGGCCACCAGCTCCCGCTCGGCGTCGGTGAGGTCGATGTCGTTGAGCGACGCGCCGCTCGTCCCCGGTCGGTAGCCGAGCTCCGACAGCCGAGGCGGCCCGAGCGTGTCGACCACCCGTGTGGCGGCGCACCGCGCCTGGTCGGCCGGCGGGACCCAGAGGTCCAGGCTCGCCTGGTTGGCGGTGAAGTCGTACACGAGCCCGTCGATCAGCAGCGAGCGCGGGACCGGACCGGTGGCGGGGAACGTCGGCGGCTCGGCGGGAGCCTCGCCGGCCTCGTCGACCTCTCGGGCCTCCCCACGTTCCTGCGGGAGGCACGCGGTCGCCGCTGCGCCGACGACGACGAGCGCGAGGACGGACGTCGCGAGACGGAGTCGGCGGTGGCGCACGATGGTCGAGGGTAGCGGCGCGGCCGGCCGGACCGTCAGCGCCGCGCCACGTCGCTGAGGAGCTCCACCCACCGTCGAGCGACCGTCGAGGCCGAGTTGTGCTCGCCCACGTGCGCGGCCGCAGCCGTCCCGCGTCGCCGCCGCTCGTCGGTGGTGGCGGTCGCCGCGGCGGACAGGTCCGACCAGCCGATCGGGCCCGACTCCGCGCCGTCCTGGGACAGCGGGCCGGCCGCCGGCGCGACCACGGCGAGGCCGGCGGCCGCGGCCCGCAGCACCTCGTGGGTCAGGTCGTCGCCGGGCTGGTCCGACACGACCAGATCCGCCGCGGCGATCGCCAGCTCCGCGGCGTCGGGGACCTCCCCGGGACCGAACCGGACGATCCCGTCGTCGGAGGTGCGCGCCACCGTCCACGGGACCCCGAGGCGGCCCGCTTCCTCCCGCAGCCGTGCGATCGCGACGTCGTCGCCGGTGAGGAGGGCGACGGGTCCGTCGGACGGGAGGCCGAGCTCGAGGCGGGCGGCCCGCCGGTGCGACGGCGAGATCGCCGGCACCGGCTCGATGCCGTAGGGCAGGACGTGGACCGAGTCGGTCGGGCGACCGAGGCGATCGGCCACTCCGACGTCGCGCTCGGAGCGCACCACGACCGCATCGGCCGCGATCGCCGACCGCATGGCCCGCGACGGCACCGGAGCGGTGCTCCAGCGGTCCACCTCCCCGGTGAGGTGCAGCACCGTGGGCGCAGCGTTGCGGATCCGGACGACGCCCGCCGCCGCGGCCGGGGCCTCGCCCCGGAGGATCACCACGTCGGCCCAGCGCTGCTCACGGCGGAACTGGGTGTGGGCGGCCAGGGACCGCTCCGTGGGAGCCATCGTCGGCAGCTCCGACGCCAGGCCCGCCGCGCCGCCGGGAGCGAGAGCGAGCGTCCTGACCTCGACGCCGATCCGACCCAGAGAGCGGTGGAGCTCGAGAGCGGCCAGGTTGTCGTCGCCCGCGTCGTTGTCGGAGACGAGCTGCAGGACGCGCAGGGCGTCGGGACCGCTTCCTGCTGACATGGTGCGCACCGGCGACGATCGGACGGCCGGAGGGAGCTCAGCTGAGCTGCTGCTCCACCTGGGTCAGGGCGTCGTCCTCGCTGACGTCCAGGGCGAAGCTCAGCTCGGAGACCAGGACGCTGCGGGCCTTGACGAACATCGACTTCTCGCCGGCCGACAGCCCCTTGGCCTGGTCGCGCAGCGCCAGGTTCCGCACCACCTCGGCGACCTGGTAGACGTCGCCGGACTTGAGCTTCTCCTGGTGGTTCTTGAAGCGTCGGCTCCAGTTGGCCGGCTCGCGCACGTCCTTCTTGCCGAGCAGCTCGAAGAGGTCGTCGACCTCCTCCTTGCCGATGGGCGGCCGCATGCCGACGTCGTCGGCCTTGTCCACCGGGACCGACAGGGTCAGCTCGCCGTGGGCCATCTCCAGCACCAGGTACTCGGTGGTGGTGCCGTTGATCTTGCGCTTCTCGCGCTTCTTGATCACGGCCGCACCATGGTGCGGATAGACAACGCGGTCGCCGACGTCGAATGCCACTGCGGGGTTCCTCACGGGGTCGAGGGAGGATGGAGGCTCAGCCCGGAGCGGTTCGGTCGAACGACGGAGGTTCGAGCGGACCGCTACCTGACGAACGGACGATGATACCACCGGGCCGAAATCCGGTCGACGCGGCCTGACCGCCTGTGACGGACGTCAGATGACGTACGCGAGGTTGCGGACCACCCGGTCGCCGAGCTCGGCGTCGCCGGAGATCCTGACCCGCCCGGAGTCCAGCAGCTCCTGCGGATCCCGACGGCCGCCGGCCAACCTCGTGAACGTCGCCAGGTCGGTCTCGACCACCGCCGTGGGGTCGCCCTCCAGGTCGTCGACGACGCGGGCACGGCCTCGCACCGCAACGTCGATGACGATCTCGGGCCGTCCGTCCGACGACGACGGGTCCGACGCGAGCACGAACCGGACGGAGTCGCCGTCGGGCACCTCGCCGCGCTTGCCCACGACGTAGCCGAGCGCGGAGGTCAGCTCGGTGAGCGCCCTCTCGGCGACCGGTCCGTCCAGGCCACCGGGTCGGGAGGTCGCCTCCCGGACGTCCTGCTCGTGGAACCAGACGTCGAAGGTCCGGATCTGCAGGAACCGGGCGAGCGGCACCTCTCCGACGGGGCTCCACGTCAGCGCCTCGAAGTCCTCGGGCGGACGGGCGGCGAGCTCCTGCCGCCGTCGGTCGGCGAGGGCCCGCAGGTCGTCGAGCAGCGCCGCGGGCTCCACATCGCGGAGCGACTCGATCCAGGCCTGGTTGATCGCCCCGATCTCGTTGTGCACGTGGGTCTCGTCGAGGACCTGACCGGGCGTCGGCGAGCCGTCGAGCATCGCCTCGAAGCCGACGACGTGGGCGACGACGTCGTGGACGTCCCAGCCGGGGCAGTCGGTCGCCCGTGTCCAGTCCTCGGGGTCGAGCGACGAGGTGAGCGAGTGGAGGTCCTCCAGCGACGCCACCGCGTCGGCCACCACGAGGTCGGGGGTCAGCGGTCGCGCCACGGTCATCCGCCGAGCCTGCCACACCGTCGGACGTCGCTCCTCCGACCGGGAGCCGCGGCCGCGGAGACGGACCGCGACGGCCGCAGCGTCCCGGGTCTCAGGTCTGGCCGACGAGCAGGGGTTGGCGCAGGAACCAGGCGGGGTCGTCGCTGCGCTCCGGGTAGCGCCCGTCGACATCGGCCCAGACGATCTGGAGGGTGGCGGGCCAGCGATCGCCGAGGTCGGCCATGATCTCCCGCCCCAGGTTGAACCAGTCCCCCTGGCTGCAGAACACGTCGTCCACCTCCCGGAAGCGGAGCGGCATCGGTCCGACCCGCACGCCCTCCCGTCCCCGCAGGTCGACCCCGTGGGCCACCTTGTCGGCCATGGCCTGGACGATCGCTCCGGCGAGCGGAGCGTCCAGGCCGACGATGATCAGCTCGGGGTGGCCGAACGATCGGGTCAACCCGACGCTGTAGGCCCAGTCGCAGCCGGTGCGATCTCCGGTGACCGCGGCCACCGTGTAGCCGACCTCCGCGATGTCCTGCTTGAAACTCTCGACGACTTCGAACGCTCCCATGGGACGCAGTGTGACGAACGCCGGACCGGTTGTCTGCAGCCGATCCGGCCCATCCTGTGACGGGTCCGAGGGATCAGGTGGGCAGAATCCCCCCGACCCTGGGCCCCGGGACCGACGCACCGGTTCCCGACCGGGCCGATCGGACCACCGGTCGGACCGAGCCGCCGACGGCCCGCCCCGACGACGCGGGTCGGGTGCCGTGACCCGGGAGTGCTCACTCGACGGTCGGGTCGTTCTCCTGCTGGCGGGCCAGGAAGCGCCAACGGGCGCCGCGTGCGTCCCACGAGTAGACGACCGCCGTGCCGCCGATCTTGTCGTGGAGGGCACGCCGATGGCGTCCGAAGATGATCGGCAGGAACCCGATGCCGAGGGTCAGGAACGACAGCGGGAGCGCGAGTGCCCGCACGACGGCGTGCCGTGGTCCGGCCGACGCCCCGTCCGCCCGCACCACTCGGATCCCGAGGAGGGCCATGCCCAGGGTCTTCCCGCTGACCGACCAGGGGTAGGCGAAGTAGGTGAACCACCAGAAGATGAAGACGAGGCCCGAGATCGCGGCGTCGGGGTCCCACTTCACCTCGTCCGCGGTGATCAGGGCGATGACCCATGCCGCGACGGCGGAGCCGATGGCGAACACCGACGTGATCGCCGTCTGGTCGACGGCGAAGGCGGCGAGTCGGGTGGCGGCACCGGCGTAGTGGCCCTGGCGGGACACCGCCGCGGTCGGATCGGTCCCGGCCGTCGTGACGCTCATGTGCGGGCCCCGTCGGCCGCGTCGTCGCGAGGGGCGCTCCGGGCGTCGATGGCGTCGGTCGGGTTCACTCCTGCCGCCGGCAGCGCCAGGTGCTGTTCGACCAGCAGGGGCGGGCCCTCCGGCAGCGAGTCCACGTCGCGACGCAGGACGCGGTTCGCGATCCGGGCGATCACCGTGTCGATCGAGACGCCCTGGCTGCGCACGGCGTCGAGAGCCTCGGACGCTGCGCCGCCGGTGGAGCGGACGATGATCGCCCCCATCTCGGTGTTGGCGATCAACCCGTCGACGTCGAGTCGGTCGACGACGGCGTTGATGTCGAGGTTGGCCAGGAGGGCGTTGAGGTCGACGCGGGTCAGCAGCTCGTTCAGGTCGACGCCGGTCAGCAGCGCGTCCATGTCGACGTCGCCGAGCAGTGCGTTCAGGTCCACGTCGGTCAGCAGCGCGTTCAGGTCGATCCCGGTCATCAGCGCGTTGAGGTCGACGTCGGCCAGGAGGGCGTTGAGG
>JAEYSR010000154.1 GCA_023434535.1 Actinomycetes bacterium | reverse complement strand
GCACAACGGCGTGACACGCCGTACCGGCAGGTCCCGGCCCGTTGATGGCGACGTCGGCACGGACAGCCCAGGGCTCCCAGCCCATACCGAGATTGGCGGCGACTAGATCCGTCCAACATGGTGCCAGTGTCACCGCTGCCGGGACCGAACTGCGGTCCCGGAGAGCGTCGACGTCGATGAGGAGGCTGTCGAGCACCCCGAACGGCAGAGGGGGCGCGCCGATCCAGTCCCATGTCATGGTCCCTCGCCTGGAGCTTTCCATCGTCCAGTCGGCGTCCAGCGGTTGCAGTCCGCCTTCGTGGATCCAGGCCGTGATGAGCGCAACGCCGTCGGGCGCGTCGAGGCCGTCTCGACCCTGGAGACGAGTGTGTTGGGCCCAGCACTCGGCATCGGCGGGGAGTTCGAGATCACCGACGAGGTCCATGCGGGACCGGTCGCTGTCCGAGATGGGGCGGAGGCGGAGCAGCGCCTGGCCGAGGTCGTGCGGCGTGTAGGACGGGACGACGCCCGTCTCGATCCGGTGCAGCAGAGCATCCAGCTCGAGCGTCCCGTCGTCGAGACTGGGGGTGCTCAGTACCGTCGGTACCCGATGGCAACGCCAGAGCGACTCCCGTGCCGCCGCGTTGATGATGCGGTGGCGCGGTTGCCACCACACTTCGGCGCCACCGTAGAAGTCCTCGGGTATCCGCGGGTCGTAGATGGGGCCGTGGCCTAGATCGCCACGGAGCCAGCATCGGATGGCACCCTCGACGGGTTGGAGCCCGTTCCAGAATCGCTCGCCGTGCGCCGGGAGCGCGGAGCGGAGCGCTCCGGGATCGGCGCCAGCCAGGCGCACGATGCTCTCCAACAGCAACGCCTCGCCGATCCGGTTCACATGCCCACGATTGGCCTCGTAGTCCGCCGACGTGGAGCTCTTCAGCCGCCCCACTGCGTAACGATCGAGTACGACCGGAACTCGTAGCGCTTTCGCAGCTCCCACGGGCCGGCGAACGAAAGGCGTCCACAGATCACCGTGGGCCGATGCCGGCCGCGAGACGCCAACTTCCGCGGCGTTGCCGCCGAGAGATGCTCGAACTCGGGCGACGCGCTCCAGGAGCGCGGCGTCGTCGCAAGCGTCGAAGTGAACCAGAGCTTCAAGGACGCCCTCGGTGCCGATGCGGTCGCGGAGGTCAGACCCGTCCAGGTGGCCGAGCAGCATGGCGCGTTGCCGCTTCTCGGAGCGACCGGCGATCACGGCCGTGATCTGCCCGACATCCTCAGCGTCGGCTGCGAGCGCCACTGCCGAGGGGAGAAGCGCAGCGGTCACAGAACCGTGCGCCGTCGCGAGGGCGTTCTGGAGGAGGGGAAGCCGACCAGCGAGCTCCTCCGGGGTCAGGTTCAAGCAGGTGATGACGTCGGCGAGCACTCGTTGCGCTGTCGGTCGCGGCGATGCGACGAGCGCCTCGAGCACCGCTCCGACGACGGCGTCTCTGCTGATCTCACCCGCAGCCATCGCGGTCTCAAGTGCTGCTGGGAAACCGGGTCGATGACGTAGGTGCGAGCTGCGCAGCAACGCAGGAAAGAGGTCGAGGAGGTACGGGTCGTCGTCGGGTTCGGCCCGGGCCCACCCCTGCAAGAACGCGTCGCCATCGGGAACCTGCAGACGGTGACGATTGATCAACACGTCCAGGATCGAGAAGAGGAACGGTGCCGTGTCGACCTCGCGTCGACGCCTGAGCTTCACCTGCGATGCGGCGGGAACGAATGCGTCGGCCCAGGACTTCGGTCGCCGTTGCAGCGCGCCGAGCAGGTGTGCCCGTTCGCGGTCGCGGACGTACCAGAAATCGTTCCACGGAATCCGTCGAGCTGCCTCGCCGGGAGGCGCGCCGGCAGCGACGAGCACCGTCCTCGTCCAGACTCTCTCCCGGTAGTGCTCCCACGGCTCGGGGTCGGAGGCAGTGCCGAACGACGGACTCGAGCGTTCCCACGCTGACGCCGCGCGCAGCTGCTCGGGGTCGCTCGACTGGAGCCACGAGTCAAGCGCGTCGAGGTCAGGGTGCTGGAGGAGTTCCTTGAGGAACTCCTCGTCACGACCTGCTCGTCGGTTCGCCACGTCAGCCGCCGATGATCGTCGCGACTCGCTTCCTCACGAACCGACTCTACGGGCACCGCCGGGGAACCGGTCCCGGTCGCGACGATCGCCCGTCGGTCACGGCCTCCGCTTGGTCCTGCCTGGGCTCGCCGACGGGCCACAAAGGCGGCACACGGAGACCACATACCGGGCCTCGCTGCGACACAACGTGGCTGTCAGCGCACCTCGTCGTAGAGGCGCTGCAAGGACTCGCGGAGGGCCTCGGTGTTCTCCCCCACCGCACGCATCGGGATGCGGCCCGACGCCGGGACCTCGGGGTAGATCGGCTCGCCGATCACCACCCGGACCCGTGCCCGGCGGATCATCTTGGCTCCGATCGGCATGGCGTCGGTCGAACCGCCGATCCCCACCGGCACGATCGGCACGCGGTTGCGACAGGCCACGAACGACGGCCCGTCGAACAGGTCCTCGACCAGCGGACCCTCCTTCCGGCGTCCTTCGGGGAACATGA
>JAEYSR010000055.1 GCA_023434535.1 Actinomycetes bacterium | reverse complement strand
ACTCGGCCAGGACGATGTTCGGCGTGTCGGGGATGGTGATCTGCAGGTCGGGGTTCTCCTGCGAGGAGCCCCGGCCGCCGACGGTGGCGGTGAGGCGGGCGGCGCCGCCCGGATCGACGGTCAGCTTGGGGTTGATGATCCAGAACGGCGTGAAGGTGCCGTAGAAGTTCACCGTGAAGGTGCCGGTCCACTGGATCGAGGCGGCGCCCGTCGTGGTGTTCACCGTGCCGGTGCCGTTGGAGTAGCGGACCTTCTGGCCGAGGTACACGTTGTTGGTGGCCGTCACGGTGACGCCGTTGCCGCGCTTGTTCTTGTTGGTCCAGTTCACCGCCGTCTCGCTGTTGATCGGGACATAGGTGCCCGCCGCGTTCTGCTTGAGGACGGTGGCGTTGCCGTTGGTGGCGACGTAGGTGGCCTCGGTGCCGTCGGACTTGCCGGCGGACCAGTAGTTCACCTGGCCCGGGGCGAACGCCGCGTTGTCGGCCTCACGGCTGATCGTCCACTCGAACGATGCGTTCGTCACGCTCTTGACCGTCCCCGGGTCCACCGGTGCGGCGGGCTCGGGTGCGCATGCGGCGGCGGCCAGCGCCGCTGCTGCGACGACGGCCACGGCCAGCGTGCGCCGCCGGGTGATCGCGCGGTTCGTGTGCATCTGTGCTCCTGTCGGTTGGGATCTCATCGGGTCAGGCGGTGGGTCCGCCGGTGGTCGCTGCGGTGCCGGCACGCCGTCGCCAGGCCCAGACCCCGGCGACCGCAGCGGCGGCGGCGAGCAGGACCAGGGCGAGGACCTGCTGCCACGGCCAGACGGTTCCGGAGGTGCGGGCGGTGATCGTCGCCGCGGTCAGGTCGATCTCTGGATCGGCGGGGACGTAGGGCTCGAGCCGTACGACCGTCTCGGTGCCGAGTCCGGGCCACACGCCGTCGACGACCTGGGTCTGGGTGCTGCTGCGCCCGGGGGCGATGGCCGCGACCTCGAGGTCGGCCGACGTCCCGGGGCCGACGGCGGGCGAGACCTCGGCGCCGCCCCGTGCCGCGACCGTGACGTCGCCGATGTTCTGCACCGTGTAGGTGATCTCCACCCGGCCGGGCGTCGCGGGGTTCCAGCTCGGCCGGTAGCTGGCCGACATCGCCGTGTACTCCAGGGCCGCGCCGACCTTGCGGACGGTCGGCGACGAGGCACCGGCCGACGGGGTCGCGGTCTCCGGCGTCGCGGTCGCAGCTGGCGCGGCGATCTCCTCGTCGGTGGAGGCGAGCACCGATCCGTCGGCGTCCGAGCTCGACGAGGATCCCGAACGGGTCGAGGAGCCGGAGGAGCGCGAGCCGGTGCTCGAACGGCCGGACCCGGTACCGCTGCCCGATGCTCCCGTCGCCGATGCCGAGGCGTCTGACACGACGGGCGCCGGTGCGGCCGTCGTGCTCGTCGGGGCGGTCGTGGTCGGCGGCGTCGTGGTCGACGCGGTGGTCGAGGTGGTGGTGGTGGTCGACGCGGTGGTGGTCGAGGTGGTGGGAGGTGACGTCGTGGTGGGAGGTGAGGTCGTGGTGGGAGCGACGGTCGTCGTCGGCGCCGTGGTGGTGGTCGTGGCGACGGTGGTGGTCGTGGTCGCCGGCGTGCTGGTCGTCGTGCTGCCGGGAGCCGTGGTGGTGGGGGCCGTCGTGCTGGTCGTGGGGTTGGTGGTCGTCGTGGTCGTCGACGGGGCGGTGGTCGTCGTACTCGTGGTGGTCGAGCTGGTGGTGGGCGCGACCATCGGACCGAAGGCCACGGTCAGCGGGGCAGGGGCCTTGCGCGCGTCCGACGAGCTGCCGGTCGAGAACCAGTAGGCGTTGGTGCCGGTCCGCTCCATCGCCCGCACGAGCTCCACCGGCCACGAGCCCCACGAGGGCGTGTTGCGGACCTGGGGTGGGTCGAGCGAGTCGATCGCGACTCCGGCGTACTGCGGCGTGACCGTGAAGCCCGTGGAGCCGGCAGCGGCCACGCCGCCGAAGCGGGCGATCACCACGCCGGGAAGCGGCGGGATCGATTCACGGACGTCGGGGTTGTCCAGGCTGGAGGCGAAGCCGCCCAGGGTGGCGGTGAGGGTGCCGTTGCCGGACGTGTCGACGGTCAGGCGCACGTCGCTGAACCACAGCGGCACCAGCTCGTCGTAGAGGTTGGCGGAGAACGTGCCGTTCCACTGGACGGTGGTCGCGCCGGTGGCGGGGTCGTGGGTGCCGTCGCCGCCGGTGAGGCGGACCCGCAGCCCCAGGCGGGCGGTGCCACCGGAGGTCACCTTGGTGCCGTTGGCGTCGTTGCACCGCGTCGACCAGTCCGACAGCGTGGCGAACGTGCCGGCGGTCGTGCGCTTCTGCACCGTCACGTCGCCGTCGATCCCCTTGTAGAGGCCGGCCGACCCGTCGGTCCGGCCCGCGCTGAGGTGGTTGCACGAGCCGTCGAAGGCTCCGGTGTTGAGCTCCTCGCTGAAGGACCACTCGAGCGAGGCCCCGCTGAGCGTGGACGGGCCGTCGGCCGCTCCCGCGCCGAGCCCGACCACGGCGCCGCCGGCGACCAGGACGGTGACCAGCGCGGCGACCAGGGGGGCGTGACGGCGTGACGTCGTGCGGCGGCTCATGCGGGGAACCCCGGAACGGGCGGCGGAGGTGGGGGAGGGGGAGGTGGCGGAGGTGTGGCGGATCCGGTGCCGGCGCCCGAGGGGGTGGCACCGGAGCGCCCGCGCCTGACGAACCAGCCGGTGGTGGTGAGCGCCCCCGCCAGCAGGGCGAGAGCGATCAGGAGGATCGCCACGCCGCCCGATCCGCCGGAGCCGTCGAACTCCTGGACCTCCACGACCGCGCCGGCCACGACCTGACGCTCGACGGCGGACTCGTCGGCGGCGGCCAGCTCCTCGCCGCCGGTCACGTCGGGCGCGGTGGTCGGCGCCGTGGTCTCCGATGCCGGAGCCGTGCTCGACGGTGCGGACGAGGCCGGTCCGGTCGCCGAGCCGGTCGAGCCGGAGCCCTTGGAGCCGTTGGCGGCAGCACCGGTCGAGCCGCCCTTCGCCCCCGTGGCGCCGCTCGCCGCGCCGGCTGCGGCCCCGGGGGACGGAGCGGCGGTGACGCCGCCCGGGGCGACGGTCGGTGGCGGACCCTCGTTGCGGAACGAGATCGGTGCGAACAGCTCGTTGGTCCGGCTGTTCTTGCCGTGGGCCCCGATCGTGAAGATGCCGCACTGCACCGTCCGGCAGTCGACCGTGTTGCGGGCCCCGGTCGTGACGTCGGTCCAGGAGTACAGGGCGCCGCGCACCGAGATCGTCGTCGACCAGTTGCCGGCCCCGTCCATGTGGAACGGCGTCTCGGTGCCCGAGGTGCCGCCGGCGGTGAAGCTCACCAGGCGCACGACCCCCGATCCGTCGTCGCGGGTCTCACCGCCGCCGCCCTCGCCCGGGTAGGAGTAGGACGCCCCGAACTGGCCGGCCGAGTTCGAGCTGTTGCGCCAGCTCGGACCCCACTGCCCGCCCGGCGCCACCCAGCCGAAGAAGACGTACACGCCGCCGAACACGTTGCTCCCGCAGTTGTGCGGGGGGACCAGGTAGCTCGTGGCGGTCACCGTCACCGACGTCGTGGCCGACGCCGGGATGGACGTCGGGTTCACGCTCAGCGTGGGAGCGGCGGACGTGTTGCCGCACGTCTGGGCCGCAGCGATCGGGGCGTCGACGACGGAGAGAATGCCCGAGATGCAGCACAGCGCGACCAGCGCGGCGACGGACCGGTGCAGGGAGCGGGGCGACGGCACGAGCTCAGACATTAGGCATGCCTAACACAGAATGCGAGCGCGACCGATCGGGGACGATGATGAGCTCGCCGGTGCGGTGGTGGCGCAGCACCTCGATCGGGTGCTCGTACACATCGCTCAGCAGGGGAGCGGTCAGGACCTCGGAGGGGGAGCCGACCGCTCGGACACGCCCGTCGGCGAGCACCACGACCCGATCCGCGTAGGCGGCGGCCAGACCGAGGTCGTGCATCACCACCACCACCGACCCGCCGGCGCGGGCCGCGGAGGCGGCGAGGTCCAGGACCTGCTCCTGGTGGCGGACGTCGAGGGCGGCGGTCGGCTCGTCGAGGAGGAGGACCCGGGCGTCCTGGGCGATCACCCGCGCCATGCCGGCCCGGGCGCGCTCGCCGCCGGACAGCGACGTGAACGTGCGGTCGGCCAGGTGGTCGACGTCGGTCGCCGCCATCGACTCCTCGATCCGGCGCTCGTCGTGGTCCTCCGCCTCGTGGCCGGCCCACGGGCTGCGCCCCATCTCGACGGTCTGGTGGACGGTGAACGGGAACGACATGGTCAGCTGCTGGAGCAGCACCGCCCGGCGCATGGCCAGCTCCACCGGCGTCCAGGAGTCGATGGGGGCGTCGTCGAGCTCGACGGTTCCCCTGTCGGGTCGGAGGTCGCCGGCGAGGACCGACAGCAACGTCGACTTGCCGGCGCCGTTCGGCCCGACGAGCGCCAGCAGCTCGCCGTCGCGGACGTCGAGGTCCACGTCGTCGAGGATCGGGGTGCCGCCGAACGACACGGCGACGCCGCGCACGCGGAGCGAGGTGCCGCCGAGGCGGCCACCTTCCGGGGCGCGCACCCCTCTCCGCAGGCCGCGCACGGCGGTGGCGAGGCCGGCGGCGCTCATCCCCAACCCCCCGACGACGCCCGGGTGCGGTACAGCATCCAGAAGAAGAACGGCCCGCCGACCAGTGCGGTGAGCATGCCGATCGGCAGGTCCGCGTAGTCGATGGCGGTGCGGGCCACGAGGTCGGCGACCACCACGACGAGGGCGCCGCCGAGGATGCTCGCCGGCAGCAGCGTCCGGTGCGACGGGCCGATGATCATCCGCACCAGGTGGGGGACGATCAGGCCGATGAAGGCGATGATGCCGACGAACGCCACGCCGGCGGCGACGAGCAGGGACACGAGGACGATCGCCACGAGCCGGAGCCGCTCGACGTGCACCCCGACGTGGCGCGCTGATCGCTCCCCGAGGGCGAGGAGGTCGAGCTGACGGGCGATGAGCATCACCCCGACGAGCCC
The DNA here is from genome assembly GCA_023434535.1 of Actinomycetes bacterium. Lineage (GTDB taxonomy): Bacteria > Actinomycetota > Acidimicrobiia > Acidimicrobiales > Microtrichaceae > Dermatobacter. The sequence goes on along the minus strand of JAEYSR010000055.1, from coordinate 3,270 downwards.
GATGGCGACGACCGGTGCGACGATGCGCACGGCCTCCCACCGGGCGCCGTTGAAGCTGCCGAGCTGCCAGAACACGATCTGCTCGCGTGCCTGGGTGTCGCCCATGAACACGAGGAAGGCGATGACCGCGGCCGTGACCGCGTTGACGGCGATGCCCATGAGCACGAGCGTCACGACCTCGGTGCGGCCGCCGTGACGGGCCATGGCGTAGATCACCAGCGTCGTGAGGAGGCCGGTGGCGAACGCCACCGCGGCCACGGTGTAGCCGCCGAAGAAGGACCAGCCGAAGACGATCACCGAGCAGGCGCCGACCGCCGCGCCGCCGGACACGCCGATCACGCTGGGCTCGGCCAACGGGTTGCCGAAGACGGCCTGGAGCACCGCGCCGGCGCCGCCCAGCGCCGCGCCGACGATCGCGGCGAGGACGACGCGCGGAAACCGCACGTTCCAGAGAGCGGCCTCGCCGCGAGGGTGCGCCGGGAGCGGACCGATGTCCAGGCCCAGCTTGTGGAGGATCGAGCCGAGCACCTCGGCCGGGGCGACGTGCAGCTGACCGATCCCGGCCGCCACGATGCCGGCGACCACCAGCCCGATGGCCAGGCCCCCGATCAGGAGGGCCGACCTCGACCGTCGCACGCGCGGCAGCCGCCGGCGGACGGACTCCGTCCGGGCCGACGCGCTCTCCGCTGCGTCGGGTCGCAGGTCGATCACGGGGGAGACCTGCTCGGACCCGGTCCGGGCCGTCGCGCTGGCGGCGCCGGTGGACGTGCTCACGACGCCGGCGTCCCGTCGTCGGAGCCGGTGGAGTTGCCGCCGCCGGCGGGAGCGCCCTCGCTCAGCACTCCGTCCGCCCCGTAGATCGCCTCGCCGAGGGCTCGCAGCGTCGAGGGGAACTGCGGGCCGAAGCTGAGGATCTGGGCGTCGTCCATGTCCACGACGCAGCCGTCGACACCGGCAGCGGTGTCCGCGACGCCGGGGATCTCGATCAGGCCGTCGACCCCTCCGACGGAGTCCAGGCCGTCGGTCATCATCAGGTAGAGGTCCGGCTCGGACTTGACCAGACCCTCCGCGTTGAGCGGCTTGGACCCCTCGAGGCCGGACTCGCTCGCGACGTCGACGCCGCCGAGAGCGGCGATCAGGTCGTCCGCACCCGACCCCTTGCCGAACCAGTAGTAGACCCCGGCGTTGCCCCGCATGTAGAGGAAGACGACCCTCGGGTCGGGGGCGGCGTCGGCCATCGCCGCCACGTCGGCCTCGGCCGCCGCGATCTCGGTCGCCACCGACGCCGCCAGGGCGTCGCCCTGTGCGGGCACGCCCAGCACCTGGGCGACGCTGCGGATCTGGTCGCCGATGACCGCCCGGTTCCGCTGGCTGTCGAGGATCACGACCGGGATCCCGGCCTCCTTGAGCTGGAGCTGCACCTCGAGGGGACCGATCGAGTAGTCGGTCAGCACGACCGACGGGTTCAGGTCGAGGATCGCCTCGGCGTTCAGCTCATGGCCGTTGTGGGTCACGACGGGGAGGTCCTGCAGGTCCGGAACGCCGGTGGAGATGTCGCGCCCGACCAGCCGATCGCCGAGGCCCAGCGCGTAGACCGTGGTCGCCAGGGTCCCGTAGGTGTCGAGTGCGAGCACGCGTGACGTGTCGGTGACCGTCACCTGCTCGCCGGTGAAGTCGGTGACCGTGGTGGGCAGGACCGGCGTCGGGTTCTCCGAGATCGGCTCCACCCAGCCCTGGGACGTGGCGTGGCGGGGCCCGGCGCACACCACGTCCGAGTCGGTCGCTCCACGTTCGCCGCCCGCCGCCGAGGACCCGCCGGAGGTCCCGCCGCAGGCGCTGCACGCGACCGCCACGGCTGCGGTGACCGCCGCGATCAGCCGGGCTCGACGGCGCCCACGGAGCTGGCGCCGGGGTGGACAGCTGGGCGAAGACGTCGGAGTCACCGGGAGATCATCGGAGCTTCGGAGGGCATGTGACAAGTCAAGCGGCAAACCTTTTCCAAAAAGTCGCGCTCGCTTGTGATCAGAAGTTAGGCATATCTAACATCCGGCGGTTCTCGTCGGGCTACGGCGGGGCGGAGGCGATCAGGAGGACTCCCATGTCAACGACCAGGAACCGTCGCAGCACCAGGATCGCGGTGGTGGTGATCGCCGCAGCGGCCTTCGCCGTCGCCGCGTGCGCGCCCGACCCCGGACCCACCACCGGAGCGACGCTGACGGCGGAGGACCCGACCACCGACGTGGTCCCTGGAACCGTCGTCACGGTCACCGGGCAGGGGTACAACCCGGCGGGCAACATCGGCACCCGGCCCCCGATCTGGGGTCAGCCGGCCGGCGTCTACGTCGTCTTCGCCTGCGTGACGGACCCGTGGCGACCCTCGGCCGGTGCCGGTGGGGCCAGCCGGGTGATCATCGAGCAGTTCTGGGCGGTGCCCGGATCCGCCCAGTACGACGCCATCGGCGGAGCTGCGGCCGGGGCGATCCTGATGGACGCGTCCGGCGGCTTCCAGGTGGACGTCCCGCTGACGTACCAGGAGTGCGCCGGTCGCTACGCGATCCTCACGTACCCGGGCAGCGGCGCGGTGGCCAACCCCGGCGAGGAGCTCGAGATCCCCGTCACGTTCGCCGCGGCCTGACACGCGGGACCGGCCCGACCTGAGGGCCGGGCCGAGAACTGCACAGATCGGCGACGGGTGGCCGCGCTCCACCCGTCGCCGATCGGATCATGTGGCAGGTCCCTGATCCGGCCCGGTGCGATCACCGGGCCGGGTCCGGGGGGCGGGTCCTTCCTCTCGGGCCTGCCGAACCTGTTGTCGCCGGGAGTCGTCGTGACGCCCCCGGCGTGGGTGGATCAGAGCACGGCGAGGGTGTACTCGCCGCTGCGGCGGTCGAATCCGATCTGCAGCCGTGGTTCGGACACCACGGCGGCACTGCGGGCCCGGCGAGCGGCCCGCGTCATCGGGTCAGCCGGCTTGCTGGTGAAGGCGCTGGCGTTGTTGCGATGCATGTGCAGATCTACGGCGCAGCTCGCCGGATCCTGAAGCACGACGGGACGACCGTCCCAGGCCAACGGGCCGTCCGACCCAGACGCCGATCGGGGGGCCCAGACGCCGGTCCGACCGTCCCGGGGCCGTCCGACCCCGTTCCGAGCCGTTCTGTTGTGCGAGGAGCCCGCGAACGGTGGCTGTCTCTTCTCGCAGCATCGGTAACAGGTGATGTCGCGAAGCATGGGTGACACCTGGTGGCCGTGACACTGAGTCATGGCCAGGAA
>JAEYSR010000218.1 GCA_023434535.1 Actinomycetes bacterium | reverse complement strand
ATCTCGACGATCGGGTGCACCGTGGAGGCGGCCGGCCCGAGGAACACGCCCCGCAGCGGCTGCACGTCGTCGTAGCTGCGTCCGTGGCCGATCTTCACGTGGTGCTCGCCGACGACCTGGCCGTTGGTCGGGTCCAGCGCCAGCCAACCCCACCCCGGGACCGCTGCCTCCATCCAGGCGTGGGTCTGCACGAACACGGAATCGCCGACCGGCACCTCGCCCGTGTCGTCACGGTCCGTGAACAGGTAGCCCGACACGTAGCGGGCCGGGATCCCGAGCGAGCGGCACATGGACACGGCCAGGTGCGCGTAGTCCTGGCACACGCCGACGCCGCGCTCGAGGACGTCCTCGACCGGGATGCCGACGTCGGTGGCGCCCGGGCTGTAGAGGAGGTTCGTGCCGACGTAGCGGTGGATCGCCAGGATGGCGCCGACCACGTCGGGACCGGCCAGAGCCAGCTGACGCTGGGCGACCTCGGCGACGTTCGGGCCCCAGTCGGTGTTGCGGTCACGGCCCAGGTACTCGATGTGGGCGTCGATGAAGTCGCCGCGCTTGAGCGCCTCGGTCCTCGGCGCCGCGGTCGGCAGGGGACGGGGACGGGTCTCGACGGACGCCTCCGCCGTCACCGACATGGCTGTGTGGTGTCGCCGGATGCCGAAGGCGTCGACGCGTGTGCCCCATGCGTCGATGTAGCTGAAGACGCGCGCTCCCGGCTCGACCGTGACGCGGTAGTCGAGGAGCCTCTGGCTCGCGTCGGTCGTCGGGCAGGCCCTCAGCTCGTTCTGCGACTCGCTGGTCCGCTCGCTGTACTCGAACGCGGTGCGGTACCTCACGTCGAGCCTCATGGCGCCACCCCTCCCCCTCCGGTCACCGGCTCCGCGACCGACACGTCACGCTCGCGATCCTCGGTCGCCTGCTCCCCGGGCACCAGGTGGAGCTCGTGCATGTCGAGCTCGACCCGGTACAGGAAGCACTCGGCGGCGATGGCGCTGGCCACGTCGCGGATCTGGGTCTCGATCACCTCGAGGGTGGGGACCAGATCGCTCTCGCACAGCTCCGCCGCGTCGGCGAACTCGAGCTCGGCACGCACCCGGCCCAGCAGCCGGAGGGCGAGCGAACGCCGGTCGCCGGTGATGCTGGCGAGCAGGTTCTCTGCGCCGCGCAGCGAGAACAGGACCGACCTCGGCAGGGTGGGTGACAGGAGGAGCAGCTCGATGAGCGCGACCTCGTCGAAGTCGCGGTAGCGACGGCGGTAGGCGCTCAACGCGCTGGACGCGCGCAGGGTGGCGAACCACTCGTGGACCTCGTCGCCTCGGTGTCGGGAGTGCCGGGCCCTCAGCGAGCGCACGCCCATCTCGGCCCGCTCGAGCAGGAGTCCGAGGTTGAAGAAGTGCCACCCCTCCTCCCGGGACCAGGTGCCGTCGGCGACGCCGATCACGCTCTGGACGCCCTGGCGGATGAACCCGTAGAGCTCGTGCGGTTGGCGCTGCAGATCGAGGGAGACGTTGCGGTTGTTGAGGTCCAGGTGCAGGGAGTTGAGCTGCTCCCAGATCTCCATGGCCAGGTGCTCGCGCACGCCTCGGGCGTTGGAGCGGGCCTGCTCGATGCAGCCCTGGATCGAGCCGCGGTTGGCCGGGTCGCACACCAGGTACTCGCACACCGCGGTCGCCGTCAGGGGTCGACCCGACTCGGTGAACTCGTCGTCGAGACCGACGGAGATCAACACGTCGGTCCAGGCCTCCTCCTCCTCGCCCGGCGTCGACTCGAGCAGCCGGTGGTAGGTGACGTCGAGCAGGCGGGCGGTGTCCTCGGCGCGCTCCAGGTACCGGCCGGTCCAGAAGAGGTACTCGGCGGTGCGGGCGAGCATCACGCGCTGCCCGACTGCACGGACTCGGGCAGCGAGTCCAGAGCCCGGATGTCCAGGTCGGCGGGACGGTGCGGCTCGACGATCTTGAGCTCGGCGGTCGTCGGCTCCTCGATGGCCGCGCTGCCGATCGTGCGACCCTCCTTCACCTCGTCGTCGCTCTGGACCGTCGCGGCATCGGGGGCGAGCACCCACGTGTCCTTGGATCCGCCGCCCTGGGAGCTGTTGACCACGAGCGAGCCCTTGCGCAGCGCCACCCGGGTCAGCCCGCCGGGCACCACCTCGACCTTCTCGCCGGACAGGATGAACGGCCGCAGGTCGATGTGTCGGCCCTCCACGTGGTCGTCGACCAGGCAGGGGTGCCGGGACAGGGAGATGACCTCCTGCGCGATGTAGTTGCGCGGGTTCTCCTCGACCAGCCGCCGGGTCTCCTCGATCTCCTCGTCGGTGGCGTGGGGACCGATCATGATCCCGTACCCGCCCGCCTCCGCGACGGGCTTCACCACCAGCTGGTCCAGGCGGTCGAGCACCGACTTCCGCTGGTCCGGGTCCCACAGCAGATAGGTGGGGACGTTGGGCAGGATCGGCTCCTCGCCCAGGTAGTACCGGATCATCGCCGGCACGTAGGCGTACACGGCCTTGTCGTCCGCCACCCCGTTGCCCACGGCGTTGGCGATCGTGACGTTGCCGGCTCGGGCCGCCGCCATGAGACCCGGCACGCCGAGGGCGGAGTCGGGCCGGAACACCACTGGGTCGAGGAACTCGTCGTCGATGCGGCGGTAGATGACGTCGACACGACGGAGCCCGTTGGTCGTGCGCATGTAGACGACGTGGTCCTCGACGACGAGGTCCCGACCCTCGACGAGCTCGACGCCCATCTGCGTGGCCAGGAAGACGTGCTCGAAGTAGGCCGAGTTGTAGATGCCCGGCGTGAGAACCACGACCGTGGGGGCGTCGCCGGCCGCCGGCGGGCCGACGCGCTGCAGTGCGTGCAGGAGCATGGAGCCGTACTGGTCGACGGGGCGCACCCTCTCCCCTGCGAACAGCTGGGGCAGCACCCGGGCGAGGGCGGCCCGGTTCTCCACCACGTACGAGATGCCGCTCGGGCTGCGGAGGTTGTCCTCCAGCACGCGGTAGGTGCCCTCGTCGTCGCGGATGACGTCGACACCGGCGACCAGGCACCGGGCTCCGAGGGGCACCGGGACGCCGAAGGCCTCGTGGGTGAAGCCGTCGGACGACAGGACGAGCCACCGGGGCACGACGCCGTCCTCGACGATCTGCATGCCGCCGACGTAGTGGTCGTCGAGGAACCGGTTCAGCGCCCGGACCCGCTGGACCAGGCCCTGCTCCAGGTGGGACCACTCGTCGGCCGGGATGACCCGCGGCACGAGGTCCATCGGGAACGTGCGCTCGATGCCGGCCGGCGACGCGTCGTCGTGGTCCTCGTACACCGTGAAGGTGATGCCCTGGGTGCGGAACGCGGCGTTGCGGCGCCGTTCGGCACGGGCGAGGTCCTCGTGGCTCAGACCGTCGAGCGCGTTGGCCACCTGGCGGTAGTGGGCCCGCACCTCCTGGTCGCTGCCGACCACCTCGTCGAAGAACCCGTCGAGGGCGTACTCATCGAACCAGTCGGCCACGGACAGGACGGTAAAGCGCCGCTCCCGATCCGAAAAGCCGGTGAATGGTTGTTCACACGTGGTTCACACGGGTGTGATGGGCTTCTCACGCGGGCGGTCGCCTGGGGACCGCGGGCGCCGGGTGTGATGAACTGTTGGACGACGAGGGAGGGCGCGTGAACGCAGCACAGCCAGGTTGGTACGCGGATCCGAGCGTGGCCGGTCAGCTCCGGTACTTCGACGGGACGTCGTGGACCGAGCACATCCAGGCCGATCCGGCCTCCGTGACGGTCCAGCAGGTGGCTGCCGCGCCGGTTCCGGCGCCGCAGCCCGCGTACGGCGCGCCACAGCACGCAGCTCCGGCGTACCACGTGACGCCTCAGGTCCAGGTCAACCAGATCAACGTCGCAGCGCAGCCGCAGAAGAGCGTCGGGGTGGCCCTCCTCCTCACGTTCTTCTTCGGACCGTTCGGGATGCTCTACTCGACCATCGCCGGCGGCCTCATCATGCTCGCCGCCAACGTGGTCCTCGGCACGCTCACGCTCGGACTGTTCTTCTTCATCTCCTGGCCGATCCAGATGGTCTGGGCCGCCGTGGCGGCGAGCAACTCCAACAAGGCGGCGATGCCCACGGTGGCGGTGAACTCGCTCGGCCACGGGTACCAGGCGCCTGTTGCTCCGCAGCCCCAGTGGCAGCAGCCGGTGCAGCACCCGCAGCCGCAGCAGCCCGCTCCGTATGCGCCGCCCCAGCCGCCGGGACCCACGCCGGCCCTGCCGCAGAGCACAGGGGGCCAGGCCTTCCCGCCGCCGGCGCCGGGAGCGGCGAACGCTCCCCACACGGCGGAGCTGCCCCAGGCCGACGGAGGCCAGGGCAACTGGTACAGCTGACCAGCATCGCCACGGGTCACGGGTCGCAGGGGTTCGAGGGAAGGGTGTGACGAGATGAGCAGCGCGGGCTTCGACGACCGCTTCTTCGTGGGTCCGGATTCGGATCCGGATCGGTTCGAGATCCTGGAGACGCGCGGCAGCGGCGGGGAAGGCGTGGTGTCGAAGGCCAGGTTCCAGCTCGACGGCACGTGGCAGATCGTCGCCGTGAAGACGCTTCTCCCGGACCGGTCACCCGACCTCGGCCCATGGACGGAGCGGTGGCGTTCGCAGGTCGACCTCCTCCGGCTGCTCGCGGATCCGGGCATCGTCGGCGTCCACGACGGGTTCGTGGGACCCGTCAGCCACCGTCTCGGGCAGGGTGACGGGCGGCCGCGCACCCTCCACCTGGTCATGAACTGGGTCGAGGGCGTCAACCTCGCCCACTGGCGCGATGGCCTGACGTCCGACAGCTCCTACCACCAGATCACCGGCGTTCTCAGCCAGGTCGCACGTTCTCTCGACTACCTGGCGTCGGGTCAGGACACCAACGGCCAGACGGTCGTCCACGGAGACCTGAAGCCGGGCAACGTGATCATCACTCCGAGCGGCCAGACCCGACTCGTCGACTTCGGCTTGGCGCGGCTCGCCCACGCGCAGCCGATCGAGACCTACGGCGGGACGCCGGGCTACCTGGCACCCGAGGTGATCTCGACCGGCCGCTACACGCCGGCGGCGGACCGATTCGCCCTGGGAGCCGTGGCCTATTTCCTTTTCACGGGCGAGGATCCGCCCGGCCACTACGACCCCTCGCGCCTGCGGGCGAGCCTCGCTGCGAGCCCGGTCCTCGCCGCACGGCCCGACGTCGCCGACGTGGTCCTCCAGGCGATGGCGGCCGATCCCGCCAGCCGGCCCGCCGCCGGGGAGTGGGCCCGCCAGCTGGAGCTCAGCTCGTCGACCTTCCTCCGCGGCGGGAGCGCAGCCGCTGCCGCGGGCGGAATCGTCGCCGGCGCAGCAATGGGAGCGGCCTCCGGAGGAGCCGTCGCCGGAGCCCAGGGCGCCCCTTCGGGCGCGTCGGTCCCGGCCGCCAGCGGTGGCGGCACTCCCTGGTATACGG
>JAEYSR010000050.1 GCA_023434535.1 Actinomycetes bacterium | reverse complement strand
GCTTCGACGACACGACCTTGCGCGGCGCCTCGGCGGGCTCGGCCACGGCCGGAGCGGGCTCGGCGGCCGCGGGCTGCGCCGGCTCGGGCGCCGGCTCAGGAGCTGCGGCGGGAGCGGGCTCCGCCGGAGCCTCGGGGGCTGCAGCGGGCGCGTCGGCTGCCGCAGCGGGCGCCTTCTTGGCGCTCGACTTCTTGGCGGGCTTCTCCTCCGCCGGCTGCTCGTCGCGGACGAGGCCCTCTCGTTCCGCCTTGCGACGAACCTGATCGGCGTACGCGCCGTCCAGCGACGAGGAGTGGCTCTTCACCCCGTAGCCGAGCGCGTTGCACAGATCGATGCACTCCTTGTTGGTCAGACCGAGCTCCTTCGCGAGCTCGTAGACACGTTGCTTTGCCAAGACGTTCCGTTCGTTGTCTGTTCGGGCTGTGTGTGTTCTGGTCCTGAGCTGTGTGTTCCGGTCCTGAGCAGATCGGGCTGCGGCCCCATCTGCTCGGGGGTGACCGTGGCGGCACGGCTCCGGCCCGGGGCCCGGCTCGACGCCGCACCTCGGACGATCACACTGCCGTCAGGGCGCGGAACGCCCCGATGACGGCCCTCCATCCAAGCACGGATCGGCCGTGGTTTCGAACCGCTTCGGTCACACGTGGTCCCCGACGCCCCTCTGGCTCGGTGCAGCGGGAGCGACGAGGTCCGGGCGACGAGCGCTCAGCTCGTCATGGATGGAACGCCGAAAGGGTGCGGATCTGTTCCAGGTCGGCGTCGGAGAACGACGTCCGGAGCGCCCGGCCGAGTGCGGCGGCGACCCGAGGGTGCCCGACGCAGACCGGTCCGCGGCACACCCAGGCTCCTCGGCCGGGCCCGGGGCCCGTCGCGGCGCCGGAGCGGACCCGGACCAGGCCGTCGACCGGCCCCCGGCGCCGGCACACCACGCAGGTGCGGACCGGGCCGGGGCCAGGGTCGTCGATCAGGACGGGTCCTCGGCGGTGCCGTCGCCCTCCGCCTCGCCCTCGATGACCGCGTCCGCAGCCGTCTCGAGCTCCGCCTCGACCTCGTCGGTGGCGAGCTCCTCGAGCTCGGCCTCCTCCTCGTCGACCTCGGCCTCGGCGATCACGTCGGTCACCTCGTCGACCGCTTCCGCGATGTCACCGGCCAGCTCCTCGGCCACGGCCTCCTCGACCGCCTCGACGTCGGAGGCGGCCTGGGCGGCCTCCCACTGCTCGAGCGTCCAGGCGGGCGAGCCGTCGCTCGGCTGCCACATCTGCTCGCCCGTCTCGGGGCTGACGATCCAGGCGCCCTCGGCGTACGCGTCGGTGCCGTAGGTGCGCTCGTAGGCCTCCTGCTCGGCGATGTCGGTCTCCGAGCGGATGTCGATGCGGAGGCCGCTCAGGCGAGTGGCGAGACGGGCGTTCTGGCCCTCCTTGCCGATCGCCAGGGACAGCTGGAAGTCGGGCACGATGACCTCGGCGGTCCGGCTCTCCTCGTCGATCCGGACCTCCTTGACCTTCGCGGGCTGGAGCGCCTTCATCACGAAGTCGTGGCGGTCGTCGCTGAACGGGACGATGTCGATCTTCTCGCCGCGCAGCTCGTTGACCACCATGCGGACACGGGCGCCGCGGGCGCCCACGCAGGCGCCGACGGGGTCGACGTTCGGGTCGTTGGACCACACGGCGATCTTGGTGCGCTGGCCGGGTTCGCGGGCGCAGGCCTTGATCTCGACGATCCCGTCGGCGATCTCGGGCACCTCCAGCTCGAAGAGGCGGCGGATCAGGCCCGGGTGGGTGCGTGACACCACGATCTGCGGACCCTTGACGGTCTTGCGGACCTCGACGATGTACGCCTTGACCCGCTCACCCGGCTCCGGCCGCTCGTAGTTCACCTGCTCGGACTGGGGCAGGAGCGCCTCGACCCGACCCAGGTCCAGCAACGTGTAGCGGGCGTCGGACTGCTGGATGATGCCGGTGACGATGTCGCCCTCGCGTCCGGCGTACTCCTCGTACTTGAGCTCGCGCTCGACCTCTCGGATGCGCTGGGACATCACCTGGCGGACCGTCTGCGCCGCGATGCGACCGAAGTCGTCGGGCGTCACGTCCATCTCCGGGCCGGTCGGCAGGTTGTCCTCGTCGAGCTCCTGGGCGAACACCCGCATCTCGCCCGTCTCGGTGTCGATGTTGACCCAGACGAACTCGAACTGGTCGTTCTGCTTCTTGTAGGCGGCCTCCAGGGCCTCCGCCAGGGCGGCGAAGAGAGCGTCCTTGGAGATCCCTCGGCTCTCGGCCAGGGCGTCGAGCGCCTCCATCATCTCTGGGTTCATGCTGTGGCCTCTGTTTCGTCGGTGTCGGAGTCGTCGTCGTCGATGTCGAGCACGATGTCGGTGGCGGTGGCGGGCGCGGAGCCTCTCGGACGCTGGCCCTTGGAGCCCTTGCCGGGCTTGGGTGATGCCTGCCACACGAAGACGGTGTGCGCCGAGGTGATGTCCGCGAGCAGGACGGATCGCTCCGGGGACCCGTCGGTCGGCGTGACGGTGATCGAGGTCCCGCTCGCGTCGGTGAGCGTGCCGTCCAGACGGCGACCGCCGTCGATCCCCGGTCGGAGCTTGACCTTGACCAGCTCGCCGACGGCGCCGGCGAAGTGATCAGGGGTCCGGAGCTTGCGCTCCAGTCCGGGGCTGGACACCTCGAGCAGCGAGGTGGACGAGAACGAGCCGTCGGCGTCCATCGCGTGCGAGATGCGACGAGAGGCGTCGGTCAGCGTGTCCACGTCGACCCCACCGGGTCGGTCGAGCATGATCCGCAGGGTGCCGCTGGCGTCCTCGATGTCGTACACCGAGACTCCGAGGTCCTCCGCGACGGGGGCGACCAGGCGCGCGAGTCGGTCCGACGTCGTGGTCACCGTGCGCCTCCTCGTTCGTTGTCGACCGCTGCTGCGGATGCTCCTTTCCCCGCAGGGCGCGGGGCCGGACCACGCAAAAGGCGTGGGCAACGCCCACGCCCCCCGGAGATCCGGACAGGGTGAGTATAGGCGGCGGACCCGCCGGAGCGTGGATCGGATCCCGACCCGGCGCCCGGCGCGGGGTCCAGCCGCCCGGCCCGCTGCGGTTCAGTAGGCCCGGGCGACGACGGCGACCAGGTCGGGGTCGTCGACCGAGACCGGCACGTCGCCGTCGGCGGTGACCAGGCACCGGACGGTGACGGCATCGGCGGCGAGCCGGCCCACTCCCCCGTCCGCCAGGGCCGACCACGCGATTCGGGCGAAGCCGTCCGCGGACGCCTCGGCCGCCTCCTCCACGGTGGCGACGTCGGTCGTCCGGGCCTCCCGCAGCGCCAGCGCCTGGTCGTGCAGCGACGTCTGGATGTCGTCGAGGAGCCGCGGCACCTCGGCCGGGAGCGCGTCGATCGACAAGGGCACCTTGCCCTGCTCGTCACGACGGACCACCACGACCTGGCCCTCGGCCAGATCCCGGGGACCGACCTCGATCCGCACCGGGACGCCCTTGAGCTCCCAGTCCGTGGCCCGCCGCCCGAAGGGCGTGCTCACCCGGTCGTCCAGCCGGGCCCGCACACCGGCGCCGACGAGCCGGTCGACGATCCCGCGGGCCGCGTCCGACACGGAGCCGTCCTCGTCGCGCACCACCAGGACGACCGCCTGCACGGCGGCCAGCCGGGGCGGGATCCGAAGACCGGCGTCGTCGCCGTGAGCCATGATCAGCCCGCCCATCATGCGCGTCGACACGCCCCACGAGGTCGTCCAGCACAGCTGCTGGCTCCCGGACTCGTCCAGGTAGTCGATGTGGAACGCACGGGCGAAGTTCTGTCCGAGCTCGTGGCTCGTCCCCATCTGCAGCGCCTTGCCGTCGCGCATCATCGCCTCGCAGGTGAGCGTGTTGGTGGCGCCGGCGAAGCGCTCCTCGGGGATCTTCAACCCCGGGATCACCGGGATGGCGAGCACGTCGACCATGAAGTCGCGGTAGACGTCGGTGAGGATCCGTCGCGCGTAGGCGCGGGCGTCGGCCTCTGTCGCGTGGGCGGTGTGGCCCTCCTGCCAGAGGAACTCGCTCGTGCGCAGGAACGTCCGGGGCCGCAGCTCCCAGCGGACCACGTTCGCCCACTGGTTCAGCAGCAGCGGGAGGTCCCGGTAGGACTGGATCCACTTGGCCATGAACTCGCCGATGACGGTCTCCGAGGTGGGTCGGACCACGACGGGTTCGTCGAGCTCCTTGCCGCCGCCGTGGGTGACCACCGCCAGCTCGGGGCTGAACCCCTCCACGTGCTCGGCCTCCCGCTGGAGGTAGGACTCGGGGATGAACAGCGGGAAGTAGGCGTTCTCCGCACCGGCCGCCTTGATCCGGGTGTCGACCTCGTCGACCATGCGCTCCCAGAGCGCGTAGGCGTACGGCCGGATCACCATGGTGCCCCGCACCGGTCCGTTGTCCGCGAGCTCGGCCTTGTTGAGCACGTCCTGGTACCAGCGGGGGAAGTCCTCGGCCTGCGGTGTGAGCACCGGTGCCTTCTGCTTTGCCATGGCGGCGGAGCCTACCGGTGCGCCGGAGCGACCCCCGAGGCCGTTCCCGGACCGATCACGTGGCCGGCACGGGTGGAGGCGGGGACATGGCGCTGAGCTCGTCGACGAGCTCGGCGAAGCGCTCCGGGGCCTCCTGCATGGTCTGGTGCCCCACGCCGGGCAGCACGTGCAGGACCGAACCGGGGATCGCCGCGGCCAGGATCTTCGACTGGCCCGGAGGCGTGAGGAGGTCGGAGCCGCCGACCACGACCATCGCCGGCACCTTCACGTGGGCGAGGTCCTTGCGGACGTCGTGGTCGACGATGGCCCGCCCGGCGGCGACGAGGTTGTCGTGGTCCATCTCGGCGAGCATGCCGCGCACCTCCTCGACCGCGGCGGCGCTCGGCTCGTGCCCGAACGCAGTACGGACCATCAGCAGCGACGTGTTCGTGTCGGGCCAGGCGTAGCGCATGCGAGGACGGCTGGTCCCTGCGTAGGCGACGCGCCGCAGCACCTCCTGCGCGCGGGTGCTGCCCTCGAGCAGCGCGGGAAGCGCCAGCGGTGCGGCGCTGGTGTCCAGGAACATCAGTCCCCCGCACCGCTCGACCATCAGGTCCTCGTGACGGGCGCAGAACCGGCCCAGCGCCATGCCGCCCATCGAGTGGCCGACGACGATCGCGTCCTGCAGGTCCAGGTCCTCGAGGACCCGGGCCAGGTCGTCGGCCACCGCCTCGAGGGTGATGCCCTCGGAGCCGACCGTCGACCGACCGTGGCCCCTCATGTCCCACGCCAGGACGCGGAAGCGGTCCGAGAGCGTGTTGAACTGCGCGCCCCAGACCCACCACTGCAGGGTCACGCCGTGCAGGAGGACCAGCGGGCGGCCCTGGCCCCGTTCCACCACGTGCAGATCCGCACCGTCGTCGGTGCGCACGGTGTGGTGCACGACGTCGGGCGGCGCCGGCAGGAGGCGGTCGGTGTCGGGGTGCGTCGTCGCCCGGATGCGTCGACCGGCGACGCCGACGCCGGCCACCGCGCCGATCGTCACCAGCCCCGCCCCCAGGGCGACGGCACCGAGGGCCTTGAGCGGGGATCGAGCCATCCGGAGAGCGTAGGACCGCCGCGCACCCCCACGGCGACCACCCCGGCAACGACCCCGGACCCACGACCCCAGCGAACTTGTACGCCACGGTCACCCATGTGGCGCCACAGGTACAAGAACGACCCCCGGACCCACGACCCCGGCGAACCCGTACGCCACGGTCACCCATGTGGCGTCACACGTACGAGTTCGACGTGGGAGTCCGTCAGTCGAAGCGCTTGTGGATGAGCTCGACGCGCTGCTCCGCCGCGTTGGCGTCGTCACCCTGCTCGTCGAGGAGGGCGGCGCGGTCCTTCTCCGCCTCCCGGCGGGCCTTCTCGACGTCGACGCGGGCCAGGGCGGCCTCGGTGCCGTTCTCGGCGATGAACTCCGCCCACTCGACGAGGGTGGCGACCATCTCGTCCTCGGGGACCACGGCGACGTTCGTGCCCTTGACGAACAGGTGGCCACGGTGGCGACCGGCAGCGATGCCGATGTCGGCGTCGCGCGCCTCGCCGGGGCCGTTCACCACGCACCCCATCACGGCCACCTGCAGCGGCAGCTGCTTGTCGGCGAGGGCGTCGCGGGCCTCCTCGGCGACCTTGATGACGTCGATCTCCGCCCGGCCGCAGCTCGGACAGGCGATGAGGTCGACGTTCTCACGCTCCCGCAGGCCGTAGGACTCGAGCAGGACCCGACCGGCCCGGGCCTCCTCGACCGGATCCGCGGTGAGCGAGTACCGGATCGTGTCGCCGATCCCCTCGGCCAGGAGCGTCCCGATCCCTGCCGTGGCCTTGATCAGCCCGCCCGGCAGAGGACCCGCCTCGGTGACGCCGAGGTGCAGCGGGTGGTCGGTGGCATCGGCCAGCTGCCGGTACGCCTCGATCATGAGGGGCACGTTCGACGCCTTGACCGAGATCTTGATGAGGTCGAAGCCGACCTCGTCGAAGTAGGCGATCTCCTGCAGCGCGGACTCGACCATCGCCTCGGGCGTCACCCGACCGCCGTACTTCTCGTACAGCGCCGGATCCAGCGAGCCGCCGTTGACGCCGATGCGGATCGGCACGCCCCGGTCCCGCGCCTCGGACGCCACGGCCTTGATGTGCTCCGGCTTGCGGATGTTGCCGGGGTTCAGCCGGAGGCCCTGCACGCCGGCCTCGAGCGCGGCCAGCGCCATCTTGTACTGGTGGTGGATGTCGGCGACGATCGGAAGCGGGCTGCGCGGGACCATGCGGGCCAGCCCCTCGGCGGCCTCCATCTCGTTGCACGTGCAGCGGACGATGTCGGCACCGGCAGCGGCCAGCGCGTAGATCTGCTGCAGCGTGCCGTCCACGTCCGACGTCCGCGTCGTGGTCATCGACTGGATGCTGATCGGAGCCCCGCCGCCGACCGAGACCGAACCGACGCTGATCTGTCGGGTGGTCCTGCGGGGGAAGGTCACGGCGCCGGCGTCCACGGACCCAGACTACGGGCTGCCCGACGGCTCGGGGCGCGGCCCTGTGCCGGCCCTCGACCCGACGACACGCCGGGACCGACTCAGATGCTGACGCCCTTGGTCAGGTCCAGGTACATCGCCGCGACGAACAGCAGCCCGAAGACCATGATCACCGGGTAGGCGATCCGCACCATGTTGGTGACGTCCGACAGGTAGCGGCGCGACTGGCGACGACGCATCTCCTGCAGCTTCTCGTAGACCGCGATGGCCACGTGGCCGCCGTCGAACGGCAGCAGCGGGATCAGGTTCAGCACGCCGAGCATGATGTTCAGGCCGATCAGCAGCCCGATGATGTTGCTCCAGCTCTCAGCGGTGAGGTCCGAGCCGAACAGGACGATGCCGACGATCGACACCGGCCGCTCGGCGCTCGCCGAGGCCGACTGCGCGGCCGGGGTCGGGGTGTCGACCGTGTCCTTCGGGTCCGCCCCGGTCGCGGTCGACGCCAGGAAGTCGACGATGTTCGGCGGCCAGAGGACCTGCCCGGCCCCGACCACGGTCGTGCCGATGTAGCGACCGAACTCGGTGACCGACGAGCCGACGGCGACGGGCAGCGAGTCGGTGACCAGCACCGCCTCGGATCCGATGCCGA
>JAEYSR010000028.1 GCA_023434535.1 Actinomycetes bacterium | reverse complement strand
GTGGTCCGGCCCGAGCGTCACCACCACGTCGGCCCGCTCCCGCGTCGGTTCCACGTTCTCCGCGTTGTTCGGGGCGTTGATCGCCTCCCACACCCCCACCGCGGCCTGCCGCAGCGCAACGTCGTCGAGGTCACTTGCCGATTGCCTAGTGGGGTGGCTGCGTGTGACGATCTCGCTCCTATGGAGGGAGAAGCCGTGTTGAGCAGCCGGTTTTGCGGGGTGAGTTGTGCGGTCACCAGTGCCCTGCGCATCTGGTTGCCCAGGCTTGCGCTGTCATGAAGGGACTCGTGATCATCGAGGGTGCTGCCCGTGGGAGTGAGTTGGCTTCAGCGGCTGAGGCATTCCGGACCCAGGCAGCGCTCGCAGGTGACGAAGTGACGGAGGTCGTCGTCGACGATCCAACAAAGGGCAATGCTCCTGAGCTCGAGGCGCTCGGGTTCGGCAGCGCAGCGTCCCTTAGTGCGGCGTTGGACTATGTGGTGGGCATCATTCCCTCACAGCTCGTTGATCCGCCGCCGGAGTTTCCGCCTGGTGAGTTCACTCAAGCCCCAGCACCCGAGGTGACCGCGGATGGCCCAGGCGTGCCCGCCTTCTTCCTGGGATCGTCGTTTGCTGTCAAATTTGTCGACGGCGTGACAAAGACCGTCATCTTCGGTCCATCTGTCGGTACAGACGACGCGCTCAGGTCAATCTGGCAGTTCCGTGGTGAGCTCGGTGCTCCCGGTCTCGCGTCGACGCATGTCCTGGTGTCACGGCTTCTGGATGTCATTGGCGCTCTCTTGGCAGAGCGGGAGGCGCTGACCGACGCTCTCGCTGCTGCGCTTGGAGATCGAGACTCAGCCGAAGCCCACGTGGCGATTGTTGAGGCTGCCGATGGCCAGCTCCGTGAAGCTCAGCGTATCGAGAACGTTGCCAGTCGCCGGGAGTTCATAAAGTCGATGGCGAAGATTGCCGGCACTGCTGTTGTTCCTTTGGCCGTCGCGAAGTTGACTGTCGATGCGCAGCACGACAACCAGCAGATGCAGGCCCGCACGACGATGTTCCAGCACGTGTTGGACGAGAACCCTTCAGACGGAGGCCGTTCTCCTGAGGAGATGCAGGAGCTCGTCGACCAGGCGCTCGAGCTTTCCGAGCAGATCGAGAACGGCTAACCACAGCTCGATCCCAAGAGCGGGCCGAAGGCCCGCTTGGTGATCGTCGCACGTCCTTTCGATCATCGTCCGTGAGGTACCGACCGGCTGTGGCCTGCGTCGCACGGCGGACATCGCGATGCCGGCCACGTGTGGCGGGAGGAACGGAGCGAACCGAGTACCGGACCGTCCTTGACGCTGAGGTGAGCCGGAGGGCACGCCGTAGGCGCCCACCCGCCGGGTGAACCTTCGTGCTGGGGCCGAGTGCGCTCGGGGGAGGTGCTGGCACTCGACGAGGAACGGATGTGGGCCGGTACCGTGATCGAGCATGGAGAGAGAGCCGGTGTTCATTAGTTGGTCGGGCAGGGACAGCGGTGACGCCGCCCGAGCGCTGCAGTCCTGGATTCCTCGCGTCTTGCAGACCGTCGAGCCGTTCGTGTCGAGCGAGGACGTCGCCGCTGGCGATATCTGGTTTGGCAAGATCTCGCGTCAGCTGAGGGACAGTCGGTTTGCCATTATTTGCGTGACGCCGGAGAACCTGGATCGCCCATGGCTGCACTTTGAGGCTGGGGCGATTGGTATGTCTCACGTTGGGCCGGATGGTCTGACCCCGCCAAGCGTGGTCCCATTGCTCCTTGGTCTGACTACATCCGAGCTGGACCCGCCGCTCTCGCTGTATCAGGCGGTGACCGCCGACAAGGGCGGAATCCAGCGGCTGATGTTGAGTCTCAACGAGCTGGCTCCGGTAACCCTGAGCGGCCCTGAGCTCCGAGCAGCTGTGGATCGTTGGTGGCCGGATCTGGAGAGTGAGCTCACACGGATTCGGACGCAGATCGAGAACGGGCCGGCTCCTCGTGTTCAGCGTGATGATCGCGAGCTTCTAGAGGAGATCCTCGCTTTGGTTCGATCGCCCCGACCCAGCGCTTCGAAACGACGCGAGAAGCGAAGGATTCCGGTCTCAGATATCAACTTGGTGCTGACAAGGGCACAATCTGCCGGGTTCGATGTGAAGCGGTATAGGCGGTACGACACGAAGGACGGCACGCCGATATTGGAACTGGAGGTTGCTGAGGCCGACTTGGAGGATGAGAGCCTTGAGCCGGCGAGAGCAGCTCTCTCGGAGGACCTACGGTTGCTGGGTATCCCGACCGTCCTGTTCAGCTCGTGGTTGCCCGAGGATGATCAGCTCGCCGACATCGGCCAGGACCCTCCCTCCTCGTCGTGATCGAGCACCCGGGCCGAAGGCCCGCTTGGTAGACACATGAGAACGGGGTTACGCGAGGGAGGGTTCCGCGGTGCGACAGCTGATTGTTCGTGGATCAGCCGACTGAACGCACCTCGACGTCGAGGATGCCGTGGTCCGGCCCGAGCGTCACCACCACGTCGGCCCGCTCCCGCGTCGGTTCCACGTTCTCCGCGTTGTTCGGGGCGTTGATCGCCTCCCACACCCCCACCGCGGCCTGCCGCAGCGCGACGTCGTCGAGATCGGCGAACGTCGCCAGGATCGACGTCGAGCCCTCCTCCACCTCACCGACCAGCTCGACGAAGCGCTCCACGTACCAGTCGGTCAGCACGTCACGTTCTGCGTGCAGGTACACGCCCAGGTCGAGCTGGCCGTCGAGCGAGGGCTGCAGCGCGACGATGCCCTCGAGCACCACCACGTCCGCCGGCCCCAGCGGCTCGGTGCCGTCGACGACGTCGTAGGCCTCGTGGGAGTACGTCGGCGCCACCACGTCGGTGCGTCCGCCTCGGACCGCGTCCAGGAAGGCGACGATGGCCTCGACGTCGTAGGACTCCGGGTAGCCCTTGCGCTCGAAGATGCCGCGCTCGGTCAGGACCTCGTTGCGGAGCAGGAACCCGTCGGCGGACACGACGGAGGCGGCGATGCCCCGCTGGTCGGCCAGCAATCGGGCCAGCGAGGCGGCGAACGTCGACTTGCCGCTGGAGATCGGTCCACCGAGCCCGACGACGACGGGTCGCTCCCCCACCAACGATCCGATCGTCGCCACCAGCTCGGCCAGAGCATCGGCGTCGGCCCCATCGATGTCCTGCACGTCGCTCCCCTGTCTCGATGTCGATCCTGTGAACTCGCTCCGAGTCTGCTCGAAATGCTTGACACTTCGGTGTGACGGGTGTCCCCTAGGAGTGCGGGTCAGACCCGTTCGGCTCGCGCCACACAACCCAGGCCACACAAGATCCAGGGAGGTGCCGATGTCCAACCGCCACCGCACTCGTCGGTCCGGAGCCACTTCTGCATTGCAGGAGGAGCGAGAACTCCGGAAGGCGGAGCACCGAAGGGTGCGTCGCACGGTGAACCAGAACCTGCACGTCGCGATGCTCGAGGGCGATCACGACGCACTGGTGCTGGAAGTGCCGCACGCGACCCACGGCTACACGGATGAGCACGACTCTCCGGACTCCCACGCCGTGCAGCGCCCGAGGAACCGGGTCCGGCACTGGAAGCAGACCTTCTGGAAGCGCCGGACCAACATGCGGCGGCAGCGGGCAGAGGCGTACCTCTCCCTCTCCTGAGCATCCGTGCACGGCGACGACCCTCGCCGTGGCCACCCGATGCGTGACAGCCTTTCGATCCGCCGGGCACCGACGCGTGCCCGGCGGATCTGTCGCACCGACCATCCCTGCGCCCCACCGACCACCGGGGTCCGGGGTGGTTCGGTAGCGTGACGACGTGGCCCGTCGTCGCCCCGACGAGAGATCGCTCGTCCCCATCGTCGACCGCATGGTCGACCAGCGGTTCGCCATGGCGGTCGAGGCCGTCTCCCGGCTGCGCGCCGAGGATCCGTCCGCCACGCCCGACGAGCTCGCGGATCGTCTGATCCGCAAGTGCGCCAAGGAGCTCGCCGTCGGTGGAGCCGTCGCGGGCGGTGCCGCCGCGTCGCCGGTCGCCGGAGTCGCTGTCGCCGCCGCGACCGCCGGAGCCGACGCCACGTACTCCATGGGGCGACTGTCCGAGATGATCATGGGGATTGGCCTCATCTACGACCACCCCCAGAACACCGTCGACGAACGGACCGCGCTCGTCCTCGGGGTCCTCGGACTGTCCGAGAGCGCGGCGGTGGGCCTGACCGGGCTGGCGGCCCGGATGGGCTCCCGGGGCGGGGCCCGCCTCGTCGCCAAGCTCCCCACGGGTGCGTCGACTCCGGCCAGCGCGGGCGCCACCAAGAAGGCGATCGCCAAGCTGTCGAACACCAAGGGGCCGTGGAGCCTCGCAGCGCTCATCCCGTACGGGATCGGCGCCGGCGTCGGCGCAGCCGGCAACGCGGTTCTCGCCCGGTCCGTCGGCCGTGCGGCCAAGCAGTACTTCTCCGGCTCCTGGAGCCCCGACCCGCCCACCTACGCCCCCACCACCGAGGACGTCGGCGAGGGCGAGGTCGTCGAGGAGCCGGACGCGGCGTCGGCCGCTCCCTCGCAGCCCGGACGCCCCTCGGCCGACGACGACATCGTCGACGCCGTGATCGTCGAGACGGTGCACGTCCGCTCCACGCGGATCGTCACCGACCGGCCGCCCGGCGCAGGACCGTACGACCGCTGACGCCCACCCGGTCGTGGGTAGCCTCGCACCATGACCGACATCACCCCGGCGTTGATCGACGGCACCGACGTGTTCGCGGACGACGTCAACGAGGTCCACTCCCCCTACGACGGCTCCGTCGTCGGCGCCGTGCCCGCCTGCACCACCGACGACCTCGACCGCGCCATCGCCGTCGCCGTGGCGCGCCACCGGTCCGGTCCCCCACCGGCGTTCGAGCGCGCCGAGGTGCTCGACCGCGCCGCCGCGCTCCTGAACGAGCGGCTCGAGGAGTTCGCCCAGAGCATCTCCGCCGAGTCGGCCAAGCCGATCAGCACGGCGCGGATCGAGGCCCAGCGCGCCGTGGACACGCTGCGCTTCTCCGCCGCCGAGGCCAGGACGTTCACCGGCGAGATGGTGCCGCTCGACGCGTCCTCCGCCGGCGTCGGCAAGCTCGGCTACACCATGCGCGTCCCGATCGGGGTGATCGGTGCGATCTCTCCGTTCAACTTCCCGCTCAACCTGGTGTGCCACAAGATCGCACCGGCCGTCGCGGCCGGCTGCCCCGTGGTCCTCAAGCCGGCGTCGTCGACGCCCTTGACCGCCTTGCGCATCGCCCGGCTGTTCGAGGAGGCCGGCCTCCCGGCGGGGTGGCTCAACGTGGTCACCTGCAGCGGACGGGTGGCGAACCACATGGTGCTGCATCCCGACGTGGCCATGATCACCTTCACCGGGTCCCCCGAGGTCGGCTGGGGCATCCGCGCCGACGCTTCGCGCAAGCGGGTGAGCCTCGAGCTCGGCAACAACGCGCCGGTCATCATCGAACCCGACGGCGACTGGGAGTCGGCCGCCTCCAAGATCGCCGTCGGCGGCTACGCGTTCGCCGGTCAGACGTGCATCTCCGTGCAGCGCGTCTACGTCCACCGCAGCCTCCACGACGGCTTCCTCGACGCCCTCGCCCGAGAGGTGGCGGCGCTCAAGGTCGGCGATCCGGCCGACCCCGCCACGCAGGTGAGCGCACTGATCGACCCCGGCGAGACCGACCGGGTCGCGTCCTGGATCGGCGAGGCGACCGATCAGGGGGCCGAGCTCGTCGTCGGCGGGACCCGCGCCGATCACGGCGTGCTGGTGCCGACGCTGCTCGACGGGGTCCAGCCCGACATGGCGGTCTGCCGCAACGAGGTGTTCGGTCCCGTCGTCGGCGTGGCGGCCTACGACACCTACGACGAGGCACTCGCCCTGGCCAACGACACCCGCTACGGACTCCAGGCCGCGGTGTTCACCCGCGACATCGGCAACGCCCTGAAGGCGGCCGACACGCTCGACTTCGGAGGCGTGCTCGTCAACGAGCTCCCGTCGTGGCGGGCCGACCAGCAGCCCTACGGCGGCGTGCGCGACTCGGGCAACACCCGCGAGGGCCCGCCCTACACCGTGCAGGAGATGACGGAGCGCCGGATGATCGTCATCCAGGGCTGACGGCGATCAGCCCTGGCGAGACCGCCCTCGACCTCTGACGCCCCCGCTCACTTGACGACGTCGCGGCAGGTGCCGGGGATGGTCACCCAGCGCCGACCCTGCTTCACACGCCGATCGGGATCGCACACCCGCACCACCTGCGGCGCCCGGGTGAAGCTGGCCACCCTGGACGACTCGTTGCCGGCCCCATCGCGTGCCCGCACCAGGTAGTAGTAGGTCCCGGGCGCGAAGTTCGATGCCGGCACGTTGACCGGACACGGGTTGTCGACCCACGCCACGCCGGACCGGTCATCGGAGACCGTGCAGTTCAGCGTCACCGTCTGGTCGCGGGTGAACGTCTGGCCGTCGTTGGAGACCGAGATGGTCGGAGGGCCCGTGTCCACGGGGACGATGAAGTCCAGGTAGGTCTCCGCGCCGTAGATGTCGGTCACCGAGTTGGTGTAGCGCAGTCCCGCCTGCCAGCCGTTCGGCGGGTTGGGCGAGTCGCACCTGAACACGCCGTCGGGGTCCTCGCAGTGCACGATGATCCCGATCGTCTCGTTGAACCAGAGGCTCGGCGGTTGCGTGATCCGCTGCCCCGTCTTCCATGACCGGTACTCGATGGTGACCGTGGGGCCGATCCGATCGCCGACGGGCATCGAGGTCGTCGGCTCCGACACCGGTGCGTCGCCCTCGGCTCCCACGCTCTGCGTGTGGACGGCTCCGAACAGCACGGTCGCCGTGCCGGCGACGACCAGCATCAGCCGCCGGAACCCACCTGTCGATCGCCGCATCGCTCTCCCATCGGCGGGGCACCCCGCCGGCACCCGAGGCCGACAGCCTCGCCGCTCTCTCCGACGCGGCCAATGGGGACGAGTCCCCACTCGCACCGGTGCGATGGTCTCCTCAGTTGACCGATGGGTCGTCGGGGAAGAGCCCCTGGCTGGCCACCCGCCCGCCCTGGCGCCGCATCACCGAACGCCACAGCGACCCCGGATCCGCGCACAGGACGTCGTCGGGCATGGCCTCGCAGACGTGCCAGGCCCCCGAGGCGATCTCGGCGTCGAGCTGTCCGGCCGCCCAGCCGGAGTAGCCGGTGTAGAGCCGTGCGGCGTCGACACCGTGCACCTCGCCCTCCACCAGCGCCTCGGGATCGATCAACGCGAGCGAGCCGGGCAGCGGCGCCGCATTGGTGACGTCCGCCCCGAGCTGACAGCGGCCGAGGGCCAGCAGACCGCCCAGCGAGACCGGTCCGCCCACGAAGAACACGTCCGGAGTCAGCACCGGGAGACCGAGGTCGGGAAGGTGGTCGACGACCGGCGTGTCCGACGGCCGGTTGAGGACGACGCCGAACGCACCGTCGTCGTCGTGCTCGACCACGTAGACGACTGTCTGGTCGAAGTTGTCGTCCCCGAGGTCCGGGACCGCCACCAACAGCTGGAAGCGAGCGGAAGCGCCGGTCACGGCCCCAGCATCCCAGACGGAACCGGCACGCCGCGCTGCAGGGCCCACATTCGTCAAGGTGGTCTCCCGCCGTGACGATGATCCCGGTGACGTCGGGCACCGACCGCAGAGGGCGGTTCAGTGGGCCGGCGACGGTGAGAGCCCGATGCCGACATCCGACGAGCCGAGGAGCCGACAGGCGCTGTGGTGGACCGCGGCGGCGGTCCTGCTCGTCCTCGCGGTCGCCCAGGCCCTGGCTCCGCAGGGAGCGATCGGCGATCTGACGTACCTCCTCGGACTCTGGATCCCGGCAGCCGTCGCGATCGCCGGTGCGAGCCGTCCCGGTCCCCGACGGGCGGCACGGGTCCTGCTGGCGGCTGGCGTCACGGCCACGGCCTGGGGCGACCTCCTCTGGACGCTCCAGGCGCATCTCACAGGACGCGAGCCGACGGTGTCGTGGCCCGACATCCCGTGGATGGCGTCCTACCTGCTCGTCGGCGCCGCTCTGCTCGTGTGCGTGTCGGAGCGACGGGCGCGCCTGCGCGACGACCGCGACGCGCTGATCGACCTCGCCGTCGTGGCCGTGCTCGCCACCCTCGTCGTGACCGAGCTGTGGAGCGGCCCGATGGTCGTCGACCAGAGCGCCCCCGTCCTCGACCGCGTCATCTGGGCCACCTACCCCGTCCTCGACGCCGTCCTGCTCTGCCTGCTCGTGCGGCTGCTCGTCGACAGGTCCGTTCCGCGCTCGATCATCCGACCCCTGAGCGTGGGGGTCCTCTGCTGGCTCGTCGCCGACTTCGGGTTCCTGGTGATCGGCCAGACGTCGATCCTGGCGGGACCGATGAATGCGACGTGGATGCTCGGTTCCGCCGCACTGGCCGGTGCGACCTGGACGATGATCTCCCCCGCCGTACCGATGGCGCGGACTCCCCGTCCGGTCAGCACCGTCCGACTCGGCGTCGCCTACCTGGGACTCCTCGTCCCCTGGTTGTTCGTCCTGCACGTCGCAACCGACCACGACGCCGCGAGCGACCACCGCGCCGAGCTCGTCGCCCCGTTCGTCGCCGCGGTCGTCGTCACCGCTCTCGTCTGGCTGCGCACCCTGACGCTCCTGCGCCTCCAGCGTCGGGCGACGGACCGCCTTGGTTCGAGCGAGCGCCTGTTCCGGAAGCTCGCGCTCAACTCGTCGGACGCGGTCCTCGTGCTCGATCGCAACGGGATCCTCCAGCGCGAGGCACCGGGTCTGGCGGAGCTGGTCGGCATCCCCGACGCCGGAGCGATCGGCGACGACATCGTCGGCGCATCCGACGAGGAGCGGGCCACGGACGGCACCGCCCGCGCACTCCTGCTCGCCGCGCTCGCCTCGGACGGGGCTCCGGTCGAGGAGGAGCTGCACCTCACCTGGGACGGCGACGAACGGTGGCTGGCCGTGCGAGCGGTGAACCTGCTGTCGGACCCCGACGTCGAGGGCATCGTCGTCACCCTGACCGACGTCACCGACCGGAAGCGCATGGAGGCGCTGCTCGTCCACCAGGCGTCGCACGACCACCTGACCGGTCTGGCCAACAGGGCGCTGTTCCTGCAGCGCCTCGACGACGCCCTCGTGAGGGCGCTCGCCACCGCCGCTCCCCCGTCGGTCCTGTACATCGACCTCGACGGCTTCAAGTACGTCAACGACAGCCTCGGCCACGACGTGGGCGACGACCTGCTGCGCGGCGTCGCGAGCCGCATGCTCCTCACCCTGCGGCCGGGCGACACCGTGGCCCGGCTCGGCGGCGACGAGTTCGTCGTCCTGCTGGAGGAGACCGACGACCCCGTCGCCGCCGCCGATCGGGTGCTGGCCGCGCTGGAGGACCCAGTCGTGCTGGCGCACGGACCGATCGCCCTGTCGGCCAGCATCGGCATCGCCACCGCGAGTCCCGGATCGACACCCGGCTCGATGCTGCGCGAGGCCGACACCGCGATGTACCGGGCCAAGCGAGCCGGGCGGGGACGGTCGGTCGCGTACGAGCCGTCGATGCGCGACGAGTCGCTGCGGCGGCTGCAGCTCGAGAACGACCTCCGGAGCGCACTCGCACGCGACGAGCTCCGGTTGGCCTACCAGCCCGTCGTCGACGTGGCCGATGCCGAGATCGTCGGCTTCGAGGCCCTGCTGCGCTGGCAGCACCCCCAGCTGGGAGAGATCGGGCCGGACGAGTTCGTCCCCGTCGCCGAGGAGATCGGCGCCGTCGGCGACATCGGACGATGGGTGCTCCACCAGGCGTGCCGGCAGGCGGCGCGCTGGCAGGTGAGCCACCGCGGCGACCTGACGATGGCGGTCAACGTGTCGGGCCGCCAGCTCGAGTCGGGGCAGCTCGACATCGACGTGCGCGACGCCCTCGCCGAGAGCGGGCTCGATCCCGCGACCCTCGTGCTGGAGATCACCGAGACCTCACTCATCACCGACGACGACACCGCACTGCGCGCCGTCACCGGCCTGCGATCGCTCGGGGTGGGGCTGGCGGTCGACGACTTCGGCACGGGGTACTCGTCGCTGAGCCACCTGCACCGCTACCCCGTCGACGTCATCAAGATCGACCGGTCGTTCATGACCGGAGCGCGGGGCGGTCCCGGCGACCACGACCTGGTGCGGGGCCTGGTCGACCTGGCCCACGTGATGGGCCTGACGACCGTGGCCGAAGGCGTCGAGACGCCGGCGCAACTCGAACGGCTGCGCCAGCTCGGGTGCGACCTCGCCCAGGGCTACCTGTTCTCCAAGCCGTTGGACCCGGAGCAGGCCGAGGCCGTGCTCCGGGTCCGTCGACGGCGGAAGCCGGCTCCGTCGCGGAGCAGCGTCACCGCAGGGTGACCGACGCTCCGACGGAGCGGTCGATCAGGTGATGTCCAGCGACAGCATGCGGATGGCGTTGCCGCGGACGATCTTGTACCTCACCTCGTCGGAGAGGCCCGCCATCATCTTCTCTGCCACCGCCTTGGTGTCGGGCCAGGTGGTGTCTGTGTGCGGGTAGTCGGTCTCGAACGTCACGTTGTCCACGCCGATGACGTCGAGGCTGTTGAGCCCGTGCTGATCACGGAAGAAGCAGCCGAAGACCTGCCGGTAGTAGTAGGTCGACGGGGGCTCGGGGATGATGTCGGCGACACCGCCCCAGGCCCGGTGCTCCCGCCAGACGTCGTCCACCCGCTCGAGGATGTACGGGAGCCACCCGATCTGACCCTCGGAGTAGGCCAGCTTGAGGTTCGGGAAGCGGACCAGGACGCCCGAGAACAGGAAGTCCGAGAGGCTGGCCATCGAGTTGTTGAAGCTCAGCGACGCCGCGACGGCCACGGGGGCGTCGGGCGACGTCGCCGGCATGCGCGACGACGAACCGATGTGCATGCACACGACGGTGTTCGTCTCCTCGCACGCACGGAAGAACGGGTCCCAGAAGCCGGAGTGGATGCTGGGCAGGCCCAGGTGCGGCGGGATCTCGGAGAAGCACACGGCGTGCACGCCGCGGGCGGCGTTGCGGCGCACCTCCTTGGCGGCCAGCTCGGCGTCCCACAGGGGGATGATGCACAGCGGGGCGAGCGCGCCGTTCGAGTCGCCGCACCACTCCTCCACCATCCAGTCGTTGTAGGCGTAGATGCAGGCCTCGCCCAGGTCGCGGTCCTTGGCCTCGGTGAACGTCTGCCCGCAGAAGCGCGGGAGCGTCGGGAAGCACAGCGACACGTCGACGTGGTTCATCAGCATGTCCTCGACGCGGGCCTTCGGGTCGTAGCAGCCCGGGCGCATCTCGTCGTAGGTCATGGGGGTCATCGTCATCTCGTCGCGGGAGTAGCCCACCGCGGCGACGTGGCGCTTGTGGATGTAGACGAGGTCCTCGAACACCCAGCAGTCGGCCGGGCGGCCCTCGTCGGTGAACTCCTGCTCGTAGGCGCCGCCACCGATGTGCTTCATGGCGCCGATGCCACGGCGCTCGATCCTGGGGCCCCGGTCCTTGTACTTCGCGGGGAGCCACTGCTCCCACACGTGCGGCGGCTCGACGACGTGGTCGTCGACGCTGACGATCATCGGCAGCTCACCGGGCTCGTCGGCGGCGTCGTTGCTGACGGCGATGTCGGTGTTGGGATCGGTGATGGTCACCGTGCCTCCTCCCCCGGTCGGACCGGGTTGACGACGTCCCGCCGAGCAGTTTCTGACGGGTCGTCAGAAACTGTACCCGGCGCGCCGCTCCGGACGGAACCGCGCGCCGACGACGATCCTCCGAAGGGAGCTGCCGAGGGTCCGCGAGGTCGGCTCCGGGACGGGCGGCCCGACCGGACGGGCAGCACTACCGAACGGGCAGCACTACCGGACGGGCAGCACTACTGGACGGGCAGCACTACTGGACGGGCAGGGCCTACTGGACGGGCAGGGTGCTGCGACCGTCGGTCGCCCACCAGCTGGCGGTGAGCTGGAACCCCTCGACCGCCGTCGTCGGGACCATCGCCTCGAAGCTGCGGCGATAGCCGGTGTGGGCGATCACCCAGCGGCCGTCGACCTTGCGGTACCGGTCGACGTAGAACGCGGCGCCGAACAGCAGGAAGCTCCAGTCCGTGTCCAGGACGACGTCCTCGAGCGCCCACGTGCCCGTGGCGGTGTCACCGGTGACGTCGATCTCGGGGTGGTGGACCCGATGGCTGGAGTGGAACGCCTCCCGACCCATGTTCGTGGAGATGAACCGGACGATCTCGTCCCGCCCCTCGTAGGTGTAGTTGCCACCGCTGTAGGACGCGGTGGCGTCCTCGGCGAAGACGTCGGCGAGCCCGGCCCAGTCCTTCTGGTCGAGACAGCGCAGGTACGCGTACTTGACGCGCTTGATCCGCTCGATCTCGACCAGGGTCTCGGGGGTCAGGTCGTCGGGTCCGGTCATGTCAGGCTCCTCACCGTCGGCTCCTGGCCGACGAGCTCCGCGTCGATCGTGTCGGACTCGTCGGTCCAGCGCTGCAGCGACGTGGCGACACCGGCACCCAGGCGTCCTGCCACCTGCACCACGGCCGGGACCACGGCCGGCGAGAAGAGGTCCGGCTTCACCAGCCGGGGGACGTCGTCGAGGTCCGGCGCCGGATCGAGAACCTCCGTCCCCGATCGCCCCCACCGCAGCCAGCCGATGGCCAGCCCGGTCATGAATGCGCCGATCATCACCGCCAGTGCAAAGACCAGCTGTGCGAATCGGATGAGCTCGTAACGCATGTCGCCCCCTCGTGCCCCAGTGCTCTGTACCGGTCCCCTGCCCCCGTCGCCGACCACGTGGCGGCGATGGGCCGAGACTGTAGCGTCACGGTCGCCTCATGGCGCCGGAACCGCCTCGCCCGCCGGGCGACGTCCTCCGCCGCCGTGGGGAACCGGTCGATCGACCGGGACGGGGCACCGGCAGCCGAACGCTCCCAGTCCGGGGCGGGCGAAGCGGGAAGAAGGTGGAGATGTCGCGCATCGACGAGTTGATGGCAGGGCTCACGCTCGAGGAGAAGGCGGCGCTCACCGCCGGCGTCGACATGTGGCACGGACCCGCCGTCGGCCGGGTGGACCTACCGGCTCTCAAGGTGACCGACGGCCCGGTCGGAGCGCGGGGGTCCCGCTGGGTCGGGACGCGTTCCGCCTGCGCGCCGTGCGGAACGGCGCTGGGTGCCACCTGGAACCCCGACGTGGTCGAGGAGGTCGGGCGCGTCCTCGGCTCCGAGACGAGGGCCAAGCGCTCCAACGTGCTGCTCGCCCCCACGGTGAACCTGCACCGCCACCCTCTCGCAGGACGCAACTTCGAGTGCTACTCGGAGGACCCCCTGCTCAGCGCCGCACTCGCCGTCGCGTTCATCCGAGGGGTCCAGTCGACCGGCGTCGGTGCGTGCATCAAGCACTTCGTGGCCAACGACAGCGAGCACCAGCGCCACACGATCTCGTCGGAGGTGGGCGACCGCGTGCTGCGCGAGCTGCTCCTGGTCCCGTTCGAGGCGGCCGTCGAAGCCGGCGTCGTGGCGGTGATGTCGGCGTACAACCGGCTCAACGGCACGTACTGCGCCGAGCACTCGTGGCTCCTGCGCGACGTGCTCAAGGACGAGTGGGGCTTCGACGGCGTGGTCATGTCCGACTGGTGGGGCACCCAGAGCGAGCTGTCGGTCGACAACGGCCAGGACCTCGAGATGCCCGGTCCTCCCAAGTACTCGGGAGAGGCGACAGCGACGCGCGTCCGCGACGGTGCGCTCGACGAGTCGGTCCTCGACGACCAGGTCCGCCGACTCCTGGTGATGGCCGAGCGCACCGGGGTCTTCTCGAACGAGGCCACCTCGTCGTCGCTCGCCGAGTCCAACGCGGAGGACCCGGCGCACAGACCGGTCCTGCGTCGAGCGGCGACCGAGGCGATCGTGTGCCTGCGCAACGACCCGGTCGGGACAGGGGACGACGCGGTGCCCATGGTGCCGCTCCCACTCGACCGCATCCGCACCCTGGCCGTCATCGGGCCGAACGCGGCCGGCACTGCCCTGCTCGGGGGAGGCTCCGCCGCGGTCAACCTGCACCGCACGGACTCGGTCCTCGACGGCCTCGCCGACGCGATCGCCGATCGGATCGAATCCGGCGAGATCGAGCTCGTCCACGAACCCGGCGTCGACGCCAGCCGGACGGCCCGGCCGATCCCCGGCCGACTCCTGCGGCCGGCCCGCCCCGAGGACGGGCCCACGGGCGTGACCGTCGAGTACTTCCCCAACCGCGAGCTGGCCGGGGATCCGGCGTTCGTCGAGTCCCACTCCGACACCCGTCTCCTCTGGATGGACGACGACGCGATCCCGTCGTCCAACTGGAGCGTCCGCATCAGCGCCACGCTCACGCCGGCCGTCGACGGTGTGCACACCTTCGGCCTGGTGACCGGAGGGACGGGCCGACTCCTGCTCGACGGCGAGGTCGTGCTGGACAACACCGAGGACCGCCGCCCGGGCACCGCCTTCTTCGGGCTCGGCTCCGAGGAGATCCGGGCCGAGGTCGACCTGACCGCGGGAACCGACCACGAGCTGGTCGGCGAGTTCCGGTCGTTCCGCGACCTGGCCGTCGGAGGTCTCATCATCGGGATGGTCCCACCCGTCCCCCACGACGCGATGGACCGTGCGGTGGCCGCGGCCGCTGCCGCGGACGCCGTGGTGCTCGTGCTCGGCCTCGACGCCGACTGGGAGACGGAGGGTGAGGACCGGGGCTCCATGGACCTCCCCGGCGGCCAGCACGAGCTGGCCCGGCGCGTCGTCGAGGCCAACCCCGCCACCGTCGTCCTCCTCAACGCCGGGTCGCCGGTGCACCTGGACGGGACGGAGGACGCGGCGGCGCTCCTGCAGACCTGGTACCTCGGCCAGGAGACGGCAGGTGCCGTGGCCGACGTGCTCCTCGGCCAGGCCGACACCACGGGTCGACTCCCGACGACGCTCGGCCGACGGGTGGAGGACTGGCCCTCGCACCTCAACTACCCCGGCGACTCCGGGAAGGTCCTCTACGGCGAGGAGCTGTTCCTGGGCCACCGGGGGTTCGACGCCCGCGACACCGAGCCGGCGTTCCCCTTCGGCCACGGCCTGTCCACCACGACCTTCGAGTGGAGCGCGCCGACGCTCGACGTCGACCAGGTCCCGGTCGCCGGGCTCAGCGGGCGGACGGCGCTGTCACCCGACGCCGCAGGGGTCGACGTGGAGCTCACCGTCACCAACACCGGCCCGAGGGCGGGCGCGGACGTGGTGCAGGTCTACGTCACCGATCCCGAGTCGAGCCTGGTGCGCGCCGAACGGGAGCTCCGCGGCTTCGCCAAGGTCCACCTCGCACCCGGGGAGAGCAAGGACGTCAGGATCCGGCTCGGCCGCAGGGCGTTCGCCGCATGGGACCCGGCCTCGGGCGACGAGGGCGGCTGGGTGGTCGAACCCGGCCGCTTCCTCATCCGGGTGGCCCGATCGTCCCGCGACGTCCACGCCACGCTGGAGCTGGAGGTCACGGCTCCGTCCGACGACTGACCCGACTCGCCCCTGGACGGACGGCGCGACCGCTCAGCGTCCGGGCACGTCGGGCTCGCCGGCGTCGACCAGGAGCCGGCGCAGAAGCGGGAGCGGCAGACCCAGGACGCCGCTCGGATCCTCGCCGACGACGTCGACGACGAGGGCGGAGCCCGGCCCGCCGGCGCGATCGAGCGCCTCGCCGTCCTCCAGCCGGTACGAACCCGCCGTGTCGAACGGCTCGAATCCCTCGACGTACGCCCGCGCCTCCGCCTCGGAGTAGGGCCGCATCGACACCTCCTGCACGTCCACACCGCAGTGGCGGTCACCGCTCGCCGCCTGCACCACGACGCCGGTCACCAGCCGGTGCACCGAACCCGACATGCGCATCAGCTGAGCCACGGCGCCGTCGACCGTCGGCTGCTGCGTGAGCATCACGACCTCGCCGTCCGACTCGAGGACGCCGACCTGGTCCGCGGCGACGATCACCTTCCCGGGATGCCGAGGGGCGACGGCGTCGGCCTTCCGCCCCGCCAGCTCGAGCGCGAGGCCGTCGGGACCGATCTCCTCGAGGAGCCCGTCGAAGGCCCGCTCGTCGACCATCGGCGGGTCGACGAGCACGGGGATGCCGGCCTCGGCGAGCATCCGCGCCCGGTAGCGGGAACCCGATGCCAGCACGATCGACACCTCTCCCCCGCCGATCGCCACGTCCGTCGCGCCACCGGGTGTCGAACCGTCCTCCACGTCCGCGAGTGTGGCACCGGTACGCTCCCGGCCCGTGGACGACGACCGCACCGCTCCCGATCCCGGGGAGGCAGCACGCCTCTCGCCGCTCCTCGGACCCGGCGCCGCCGTCGTCACGATGGAGTTGGAGCGTGGGGTGGTCGGCGACCTGGCGACGCTGACGCAGCTGCGCGACGAGGCGACGGCGCGCGGCACGCTCGAGGCGTGCGGTCGGCTGGTCGCCGCCGCACGGGACCGGGACGTCCCCGTCGTGCACTGCATCGCGCAGTGGCGGGCGGACCGCCGGGGCACCACGCTCAACGCACCGCTGACGCGATCGCTGTCGCGCCGACCGGAGCAGATCCTGGCCGGGACCGGCGCGGTGGAGCTCGTCCCCGAGCTGGGCGACACGACCGGCGACCTGACGAGCGTCCGCCACCACGGGCTCACGCCCTTCACCGGCACCGACCTGGACGCCCTGCTCCGGTCGCTCGGGACCACCACCGTCATCGCCTGCGGCGTGTCGCTGAACGTGGGGGTGCTCGGCCTGTGCCTCAGCGCGGCGGACCTCGGGTACCGGGTCGTGGTCCCCTCCGACGCCGTGGTCGGGGTGCCGGCGGACTACGGCGACGCGGTGCTGGCCAACACCCTGGCGATGGTCGCGACCATCACGTCGGTCCCGGATCTGGTCTGAGCTCGACCACGACTCGACCCGACCCGCGGCCACCCGGACGACGCCCGTCGGCCGGGCCGGCGGTCAGCGCAGCGCCAACGCGGCGGACAGCGCCGCAGCGTGCTCCACGATCTCCGATCGCACCACTCCGGGAACCTGCAACGCGAGCCAGTCCACGCCCATCGCCTCCAGCGCGGCGACCTCCTCGACCAGTGGACCCAGGCCTGCCGTCGGGTCGTGGAGGTAGGCAGGGAGCGAGAACGGCACGAAGCAGATGGTGAGGGGCTCGGTCCGGCCGACCAGCTCGCAGCGCTCCCGGGCCCGTTCGAGGGCGGCCCGCAGGCCGTCCAGATCCGCGATGGCGCTGGTCCGGACCGCCGCCTCCATGCCCCCGGCCGTCGGGAACGGCGACCACCCCTGGGCGTGGTCGACCGCCCGCCGCAGCGCCGCGGCGCTGTTGCCGCCGACCCAGATCGGAGGATGCGGTCGCTGCCACGGTCGTGGCTCCGCCGTCACCGCACCGGCCCGGTAGCCCGACCCCTCGGCCTCGACGGAGCCCTCCGACCAGATGCGCGGCAGCAGTTCCAGCGCGTCCTCGAGACGGGCCGTCCGATCGTCGAAGTCGACGCCGAGGGCGCGGAACTCGGGCTTGAGGTAGCCCGCGGCCACGCCCACGATCAGCCGACCGCCCGACACCACGTCGAGCGAGGCCAGCGCCTTCGCGGCCAGGAACGGGTTCCTGTACGGCAGGACGTAGACGTTCGTGTGCAGCAGCAGCCGCCGGGTCGCCGCCGCGGCGGTGGCCAGGGCGACCGTCGGCTCCATGGCCTGGTGCCCCCCACCGGCCAGCCAGCGGTCGTCGGGCGCCGGGTGGTCGGTCACGTAGGCCGCGGCGAAGCCGAGGCGCTCGTAGGCCGCGGCCAGCTCGGCGATCGCCTCGCCCGAGACCAGCTCCGCACCGGTCGAGACCCGCTCGACCGGCAGGCCGAGCGAGATCTTCACGCCCCGGGACAGCTCCGCCCCGATCCAGGCCCGGACCCGGTCCGCGGCGACGGCCGTGACCTCGTGACCTCCGGGCTCCACGACGGAGGTCACCTGTCGACCGTCTCCTGCCAGGACCGCGGCCGCGTCGGTGGACAGGAACGCGGGCACGACCTCGTCGTCGGAGCCGGCGACGAGGAGGAGCGGCGGATCGTCGGGCCCGGCGCCCAGGCGGTCGAGGTACCGGTCGTCGTCCACGTCGGGGAGGAACCCGCAGATCGATGCGACGGCGTCGGGGCGGCACCCCACCAGACCGAGGCTGAGGGCGACAGCTCCGCCCTGGGAGAAGCCGACCACGGCGACCGGTCGACCCGTCGACCGGAACCGCTCCACCAGCTCCGCGACCTTGCGGGCTGCGTCCTCCAGAGCGGCCGGATCGGCGCCGCGGGGACCGGTGGAGAACCAGCTGCGGACCCCGTCGTCGTCCCGACCGGCGCCGGGAGCGGCGACCTCCCATCCCGCCGGAGCCACACGTCGACCCCACTCCCTGGCCGTCGCCGGCTCGTCTCCGTGACCGTGCAGGACCACCAGGGCGCCGAGGCCCACGTCGAACTCGCGCATATCCGGGGCAGCATTCACGACCCAGCCCCCCGCTGCAACGACCCATGACCTCCCGAGCGCGCGGAACTCGGGGAAATCCGACCGACCACACGACCGATCCCCCCGAGTTCGCTGCGCCGAGCGGAACTCGGGGGAATCCGACCGACCACACGACCGATCCCCCCGAGTTCGTTGCGCCGGCGGGCCGCCGCGACGCTTTCGCAGCCCTCACCCGCAGACTGGAGGGGTCGTGCCTGCACTCCCCCGCCGCCGACGATCCCGCCGGGACGATCCTCCTGCGGTCGACCGAACCCGGCTCGACCGCCAGCTCGGCGATCTCATCGATGCCCACACCGACGCGGTGTTCCGGCTCGCGTTCGGCATCCTGCACGACCGCCAGCTCACGGAGGACGTCGTGCAGGAGACCATGCTGCGGGCCTGGACCTCGATCGGCGACTTCCGCGGGGAGTCCTCGGAGCGCACCTGGGTGCTGCGCATCGCCCACAACACCGCGATCGACTCCCTGCGACGCCGCCGTGACCAGGCGATGTCGCCGGAGGACATGCCGGAGCGGACCGACCCCAGCGATCCGGCGGAACGGGCGGCGGGCATGGACAGCCTGGCCGCCGTGGGTCGCGCCCTGGCCGAGCTGGACGAGACCAGCCGGTCCATCGTCGTCCTCAGGGAGGTCGAAGGAATGTCGTACCAGGAGATCGCGGACGCCCTTGCCGTCCCGGTTCCGACGGTGAAGACCCGACTCCTGCGGGCGCGCCGCGCCCTGCAGGCAGCAGAACGAGACGAGGAGCCGACGTGAGCGATCGACCCGATCCCGATCCCGACGCAGACCCCGATCCAGAGACGACCGGACTGGACATGGACCCGTCGGAGATCGACCGCGAGCTCGACCGCGGCGATCCGGCCCTGAGCACCTCGCTGCGAGCGCTCCTGGCTCCGCCGACCGACATCGAGGACCGCGTCGCCGACCAGGTCTCCGAGCAGCTCATCGGCGGCTCCGTCGCCGGCACGGCCTTCGACCTCCTCGGCCTGGGGCTCCGGACGTTGCAGACGATCCTCACCGATGCGCCCGGACCTGCCGACAGGAGGACGGGCCGCCGTGTCGACGCCCACGTCGACCACATCCGCACGGCCGACGACACGCGCCGACCGGACGACGAGAGCGAGAGGAGGGTCCCGAGGTGAACGACTGGATCTGGGCCCTCGTGGCCGCCTGCAGCGGTCTGCTCCTCGGCGAGCTGGGAGGCCGCCTCGTGCGCGCCGCCCGGGGCGGGGCGGATCGCTCCCCCAACGTGCGTGCCACGGCCAAGGCCGTCGGCTCCCTGGTGTTCTGGGCCTTCACGGCGGTCGGCCTGGTCGTCGCCGTCGGCGTCCTCGACCGCGACGCGCTCGAGGACATCGGCGAGACGATCGGCGACTCGCTCCCCAACCTGCTCCTGGCCTTCGTCATGGTGATCATCGGCTACGCCGTGGCCATCGGGGTGTCCGCAGCCGTCGGGCAGTCGGCCCGGAGGGCCAGCGGCGTCCGCCAGGAGAACGTCGAGCGGGTCCTGCGCATCCTGATCATGGTCATCGCCGTCCTGCTGGCCCTTCACCAGGCCGGCGTCGGCGAGGGGATGATCGCCGTGCTGGTGGTGATCGTCCTGGCGGTGCCCGCCGTCTCCGCCGCGCTCCTCTCGGCGTTCGGTGGTCGCGACGTGGCGGCCCAGCTCGCCGCCGGTCGGGCTCTCCGGGCACAGCTGCGGGAGGGCCGCACGCTGAGCTGCGAGTCCACCGACGGCCACGCGCTCGTCGGGACGATCGTCCGGGTGCACCCCACGACCGTGGAGATCGAGTCGGCCGACGGCGGTCGCCACCACGTGCCCCACGCCTACCTCCTGGATCGCCCGTTCTCGGTGGACCGCTGACGGAGACCGGGGACGCAGACCCCCGGCGGACGACGACGACCTCCTCCGGCCGCCCGACACGCCGTCGCGAAGAATTCTTCGGATCCGCCGCGACTTCCGCCGTCCTGATCCGTCAGTACCTCTGAACGCCGCGAACAGCGGCGACATCGACCGGGTCGGCTGCCATCCAGCCCGGTGAGCAACCATCGCACTCCTGTCTCCCTGCTGGTGCTGCAACAGGAACATCCCGAGTGCTCCAACGATCCGGGGGACCCGACGGGGTCCCCCGGCCCGCGTCCGGCGCGGCGTCGGCCGTAGGGTTCGTGGATGGTTCGCCACGTGGTCCTGCTCACCTTCGTCGACGGCACGAGCGCCGAGGAGGTCGAGTCGATCGCTGCGGCGCTGCGGGAGCTGCCGTCGCAGATCCCCGAGCTGCGCTCCTACGTGGTGGGGAGGGACCTCGGACTCGCGGAGGACAACGCGGACCTGGTCGTGGTCGCCGACACCGACGACGTCGAGGGCTACGTCGCCTACCGCGACCACCCCGAGCACCAGCGGATCATCGCCGAGAGGATCCGGCCCGTCCTGGCGGCGAGGACGGCAGCCCAGCACGAGTGGTGATCGGCCGGGCCGCCGGGTCGGCCGGGGCGGTCGAGCGGGCCCGCTGACGGGCCGTCCGACGACGACGACGACCGCCCGGACACCCGCAAGTCGAACGCCGTTCACACTCCCGAAACTTTTCCGTGACAGCGGTCACCCGTTCGGCATAGTGTGACCGGCGTCAACCACCTGGTGGTTGACGCCGGTCGAGGCGCTCGTTCACCCGAGGGCTCCCGGTGTCCGGCAAGGCCGTGTGGAATCGGCACGGGGGGTTCGATTCCACACGGCCTCCGGCATTTTTCCGATGGGTCGTCCGACCGCCGGTCGCCACAGCCCGGCGTCGGGCGTCC
Organism: Actinomycetes bacterium; assembly: GCA_023434535.1. GTDB lineage: Bacteria > Actinomycetota > Acidimicrobiia > Acidimicrobiales > Microtrichaceae > Dermatobacter. Next base: position 9,656 of record JAEYSR010000028.1, on the reverse strand, counting down.
GACGTCGCTCATCGAGAACTCCGGTCCTCCCCGATGGCGCCGGATCGGGCAGACTGCGGCCGATGCCTCTCCAGAAGCTCTCCGGCACCGATGCCTTCGTGGTCACCGACCTCGCCGGCGCGGCGCACGCCGACGGCATCGTCCGCTGGGCCAAGAAGGTCCTCCAGGACGGTGCGCGCACCATGGCCCGATCCCGCACGTACTCGTGGGCGCTGCTCGGCCAGCAGGTCAGCGGGCTGTCCGCCGGGATCAGCGCGCCGCCCGAGGACCGCGACGGCGCCATCGCGGCGTTCGTCGCCGAGATGCAGGGGCCCGTCTCCGACGGGTCGTGCTCGTTCGACGCCGGCAAGGGCGTCGCCCCGGGCGACCTGACGGCGCTCGACGAGCTGGATCGGCGCTCACCCCTCCGGATCGAGATCGGAGACGAGCTCCTGGGGATCGGCATCGCCACGGCCGCCGACGTCGCGCTCGGCGGGCTGTCGGGCGCCACTGCGGTGATCGAAGGTGCGGGGGACGCCGGCGACGCGATCGCTGCCGCGCTCACCGCTGCCGGCGCCACCGTCGCTGGGACGGGAAGCGGGGCGGAGGTCGCCACCACGGCCTCGGACCTCCTGGTGTGCGGGTCGAAGCTCGGCCTGGTCGACCACGAGCTCGCGGCAGCGCTCCCCCAGCGGGCCATCGTCCCCTGCGGCGTGGCTCCCGTCACGGCCAAGGGGCTGGCGACCGCATCGCGGCGCGACATCGTCGTCGTCGCCGACTTCCTGTCGTTGCTGGGCCCCCTGATGGCGTTCCGCCCCGACGAGGGGGCGACCCCGGAGTCGCTCCGGACCGCGGTGGCCGAGACCGTGCGAACCATCGCGACCGAGGTCGCCGATCACGACGAGGGCCCGTACCTGGGCGCCGCGTACCGGGCCGAGGACTTCCTGCGCACGTGGCAGGAGGAGCTCCCCTTCGGCCGACCGCTCGCCTGACGGGCAGCCGACGATGAGCACCCTCGACTCCCCCGACCCGGTTGTCCCGCTCCCCGCCCAGCCGACGGGGGTGGCGTGGCCCACCGTCGAGTGGCCCGAGGGCGAGCAGGTCACCGGCGATCCCGACCGCCTCTCCTCGCTGCTGGACCCGGTGTTCGCCGTCGAGGAGACGCCCGAGCTCGCGCAGTCGCTGGCGTTCGTGGCGGTCCAGGGCGGCCGCGTCGTCGCCGAGCGGTACGGACCCGGCGTCGACGCGTCCACGACGCTGATCTCGTGGTCGATGGCCAAGTCGGTGACCCACGCACTGCTCGGCATCCTGGTCGGCGACGGTCGACTCGACCCCTCCGCCGCCGCAGCGGTGCCGGAGTGGTCCGACCCCGCGGATCCCCGGCACGCCATCACCGTGGACGACCTCCTCGCCATGCGGTCCGGGCTGCACTTCGTCGAGGACTACGTCGACGACACGGTCTCGGACTGCCTCGAGATGCTCTGGGGCTCTGGCGCCGACGACATGGCCCACTACGCCGCATCGCGACCGCTGGAGCACCCGATCGGCGAGGTGTTCAACTACTCGAGCGGGACGACCAACATCCTCAGCCGGCTGGCCGGGAGCCTGGCCGCCGGACGCTCCGACGGGAGCCAGGCGGGCGAGGCCGCCATCACGACGCTCCTGTCGGACCGGCTCCTCTCCCCGCTGGGCATGCGCTCCGCGACCCCCAAGTGCGACGCGGCCGGCACCTGGGTCGGGTCGTCGTACCTGTTCGCCACCGCCCGGGACTTCGCCCGCTTCGGTCTCCTCTACCTCCGCGACGGCGTGTGGGAGGACCGCCGGATCCTGCCGGAGGGCTGGGTCGACTCGGCCCGGACGCTGAGGTCGATCGACCCCGACGACGGCTGGGGCTACGGCCACCACTGGTGGATCCGGGTCGGCGACGACCTCGGGACGTTCTGGGCCAACGGGTACGAGGGTCAGATGATCTGCTGCGTGCCGGCCCTCGACCTGGTCGTCGTCCGTCTGGGCAAGACGCCGTCGTCGCTGCGGGTCCACCTGGAGCAGCACTGGTCCGACGTCGTCGACTGCTTCAGGCCCTGACCGGCCGACGGACTCCCACACGGACCGACCGAACACCGACGCGGCCGGAGCGACCATGTGACGGACGCCGCACTTGACCGTTCGGTCAAGTAGGGTCGCCGCCATGGACTGGCCCCTGCGCTGCGGCATCTTCATGGCTCCGTTCCACCCGAACGGGCAGAACCCGACCCTCGCCCTCGAGCGGGACCTGGAGCTCATCGAGCACCTGGACCGGATCGGGTTCCACGAGGCGTGGGTCGGCGAGCACCACTCCGCCGGCTTCGAGATCATCGCCTCCCCCGAGGTCTTCATCGCCGCCGCGGCCGAGCGGACCAAGCACATCGACCTCGGCACCGGCGTCGTCTCGCTGCCGTACCACAACCCGTTCATGACGGCGCAGCGGATCGTGCAGCTCGACCACATGACCAGGGGCCGGGTGAAGCTCGGCGTCGGGCCCGGCGCGCTGCCGAGCGATGCCTACATGCTCGGCATCGACCCCGCCGACCAGCGGGCGCGCATGGAGGAGGCGCTGGACATCATCCTGCGCCTGCTGCGCTCCGACGAGCCGGTGACGCACGAGTCCGAGTGGTTCACCCTGCGCGACGCCCGGCTGCACCTCCGCCCGTACACCCACCCGCACCCCGAGGTGGCGGTGGCGGCGATGATCTCGCCCTCGGGGCCGCGTGCGGCCGGGCGCTTCGGCTGCTCGCTGCTGTCGATCGGCGCCACGCAGCGGGCCGGGATCGACCTGCTCGGTCAGGCCTGGCAGGTCATGGAGGAGCGCAGCGAGCAGTTCGGCAACGTCGCCGACCGGCGCCAGTGGCGACTCGTCACGATGATGCACCTGGCCGAGACCCGTGAGCAGGCGGTCCGCGACGTCGAGTTCGGCCTGTCGGAGTACGCCCGGTACTTCCGCGAGGTCGCCGCCCTGCCGATCTTCCCCGACGTGCCCGTCGAGCAGCTGGTGGATCAGCTGATGAACTCGGGCGCGGCGGTCATCGGCACGCCCGAGGACGCCATCGAGCTGGTGCAGCACCTGATCGACGAGTCGGACGGCGGCTTCGGCACCCTGCTCCTCCAGGCGCACGAGTGGGCCAACCCCGAGGCCACGAAGCGCAGCTACGAGCTCTTCGCCCAGTACGTGCTCCCCCACTTCGACCCGCACGTGGCCTCCACCACGGCCTCGATGGAGTGGGTGCAGGCGAACCGGCCCGAGCAGCTCGGCGCCGCCATCAACGCGATCGGCGCCGCAATCCAGCAGCACGCCGACGAGAAGGCCGAGGCCGGGGCGCCGCAGTCGAACGGCTCCGGGGAGGCCGCGGCTGCGGCCACGACCGACTGAGCGGTCGCGGCTAGCCTCACCAGCACAACCGACGCCGCAGTCCCCCGGGAGAGCCTCGTCGCTTCCCGTCGCCCGCCCCGAGCGGTCGTCGGAGCGCCGGGCGCCGAAGGAGCAACCGCCCCCGGAATCTCTCAGGCCCACGTACCGGGTGGATCAGGCACCGCTGGAGAGCAGTCCGCCGACGACGTCGGACTCACCGACGGGGAAAGTCCACCGGGCGCCGATCGGCCCCCACGGGCGAAGCTCTCAGGTCACGCGACAGCGGGGGGCAGACGCACATCGACCGTCCGCGACCCCGGAGAGCCACGTGACCACCGACCCCACCCGACGCAGCGGCGACGCTCCCACCGACCTCCCGGTCACCGACTTCGCGCCGCGGCACCTCGGTCCCGACGGCGACGCCGTGGCCCACATGCTCGGCACCGTGGGCCACGCCGACCTCGAGTCGCTGGTCGGCGCGGTCGTGCCGGCCTCGATCCGCCAGGATGCACCGCTGGAGCTGTCGGCCGTGGCCGACGAGGCGGCCGCCCTGGCCCGGATCAAGGAGCTGGCCGACCGCAACACCGTGCTGACCAGCCTGATCGGGTGCGGGTACCACGGCACGGTCACCCCCAACGTGATCCTTCGCAACGTGCTGGAGAACCCGGCCTGGTACACGGCCTACACGCCGTACCAGCCCGAGATCTCCCAGGGCCGCCTCGAGGCCCTGCTGAACTTCCAGACGATGGTGGCGGACCTGACCGGTCTGGACCTGGCCAACTCCTCCCTCCTCGACGAGGCCACCGCCGCTGCCGAGGCCATGACGCTGGCCCGCCGGCGCTCGAAGGTCGCCGGCCAGACGTTCTTCGTCGACGCCGAGTGCCATCCGCAGGTCATCGAGGTCGTGGAGACCCGGGCCGAGCCGCTCGGCATCAAGGTCGTCGCAGGCGACCCGACGACGGACCTCGACGCCCATGAGTACTTCGGCGTCCTCCTCGCCTACCCGGGAACCCACGGCGTCATCCGGGACCACTCGGCCACCGCTGCGACCGCCCACGAGGCCGGCGCCGTCGTGTGCGCCACCGCCGACCTCCTCGCCCTCACCCTGCTCACGCCTCCCGGCGAGTGGGGGGCCGACGTGGTCGTCGGCTCCGCCCAGCGCTTCGGCGTCCCCATGGGCTACGGAGGACCGCACGCCGGATTCATGGCCGTGAGCGACGAGCTCAAGCGCTCGCTCCCCGGCCGTCTCGTCGGGCTCTCCGTCGACGCCCAGGGCGCACCCGCGCTCCGCCTCGCCCTGCAGACGCGGGAGCAGCACATCCGCCGCGAGAAGGCCACGTCGAACATCTGCACCGCCCAGGTGCTGCTGGCGGTCATGGCGGCCATGTACGCCACGTACCACGGTCCGGACGGCCTGCGTGCCATCGGGTCGCGGGTCCACCGCCTGACCGCCGCGGCGCGCGCCGCGCTGGTGGCGAACGGCTTCACCACCACGGCGGACACGTTCTTCGACACGGTCACGCTCCGCGTCCCGGGCGACGCGGATCGGATCATCGCCAGCGCGCTGGAGCTCGGGATCAACCTCCGCCGGGTGTCGGCCGACGAGGTCGGCTTCTCCCTGGACGAGACGACCACCCCCGACGTGGTGGTCAGCCTCCTGGAGGCGTTCGGCATCGCCGCCACGCCGTCCGAGCTGGACCTCGCCGCCCCGTCGGGGCTCCCGGCGGGGCTGGAGCGGACGAGCGAGTTCCTCACCCACCCGACGTTCCACCGCTACCACTCCGAGACCGAGATGATGCGGTACCTGCGGCGCCTGGCCGACCTGGACCTGGCGCTCGACCGGACGATGATCCCGCTGGGCTCGTGCACCATGAAGCTCAACGCCGCGGCGGAGATGATCCCGATCACGTGGCCCGAGTTCGCCGAGCTGCACCCGTTCGCCCCGGCGGACCAGGCGGCCGGGTACCGCCAGCTGGTCGACGAGCTCGAGGCGGCTCTGGTCGAGATCACCGGCTACGACGCCGTCAGCTTCCAGCCCAACGCCGGCAGCCAGGGCGAGCTCGCCGGGCTTCTCGCCATCCGGGCCTACCACCGCGATCGCGGCGACACCGCCCGTGACGTCTGCCTGATCCCCGCGTCAGCCCATGGGACGAACGCCGCGTCGGCGGTGATGGCCGGCATGAAGGTCGTCGTCGTGGGCACCGACGACAACGGCAACGTCGACCTCGACGACCTGCGCGCCAAGGTCTCGGAGCACGCGGACCGGGTGTCGGCCGCGATGGTGACCTACCCGTCGACGCACGGGGTCTTCGAGGAGGGCATCGTCGAGCTGTGCCGCATCGTGCACGACGCCGGCGGCCAGGTGTACGTCGACGGCGCCAACCTGAACGCCCTCGTCGGACTGGCCCGGCCCGGTCACTTCGGAGCGGACGTCAGCCACCTGAACCTCCACAAGACGTTCTGCATCCCGCACGGCGGTGGCGGGCCCGGCGTCGGCCCGGTGGCGGTGCGCTCCCACCTGGCGCCGTACCTCCCGGGCCACCGGCTGTACCCGACCCATCCCGACACCGGCGCCGAGGGGCCCGGCGGCGGGGTCGGCGCCGTGTCGGCCGCTCCGTTCGGATCCGCCGCCATCCTGCCCATCCCGTGGATGTACGTGACGATGATGGGCGACCGCCTGCAGCGGGCGACCGAGCTCGCCATCCTCTCGGCCAACTACGTCGCGGCGCGTCTCGATCCGCACTTCCCGGTGCTCTACAAGGGCACCAACGGCTTGGTCGCCCACGAGTGCATCCTGGACCTGCGACCGATCGAGAAGGCGACCGGCATCACCAACGAGGACGTCGCCAAGCGCCTGATCGACCACGGGTTCCACGCGCCGACCATGTCCTTCCCCGTCCCCGGGACGCTGATGGTGGAGCCGACCGAGTCGGAGGGCCTGGCCGAGCTGGACCGCTTCTGCGACGCGATGATCGCGATCAAGGGCGAGATCGACCGGGTAGCGGCCGGCGAGTGGCCGGCGGACGACAACCCGCTGGTCAACGCACCCCACACCGCCAAGGTCGTCGGCGCCGACGACTGGGACCACCCCTACCCGAGGTCGCTGGCGGGGTGGCCCTCCAGCGGGGACGCGGCCCGACGGGCCGGTGCACCGGCGAGCGAGACGGAGTGGAAGTACTGGGTGCCGGTCGGGCGCATCGACGGCGGCTACGGCGACCGCAACCTCGTCTGCAGCTGCCCGCCGGTGGAGGACCTGGCCGAGTAGCCCCCGTCGCTCGCTCTGTTCCTCGATATCGACGCGGAGCTGTCGATATCGAGGAACGAAGCGGCGGAGTCGCGACTACTTCTTGGCGACGAAGGGGAGCTCGACGACCGTGGCGGGCACGGCCTGGCCGCGGACGTCGATGGCGAGATCGTCTCCGACCTGGACCGACGGGTCGACGAACGCCAGTGCGATGCCGTGACCGAGCACGGGCGAGAAGTTGCCGGAGCTGATCCGACCGACCACCGCCCCGTCGCGGAGAACCTCCTGGTCCGCCCGCGGCGGCCGCCGACCCTCGGTGCTCAGGCCCCGCAGGACCGGCGTGACGCCGGCTTCACGCTGGGCCACGAGGGCGTCGCGACCTCGGAAGTCGCCCTTGTCCCAGGCGACGACCCAACCCAGTCCGGCGTTGAGGGTGGTGATGCCGGGTCCGAGCTCGTGTCCGTGCAGCGGCAGAGCCGCCTCCAGGCGCAGCGTGTCGCGGGCACCCAGGCCCGCCGGGATCACCCCGGCGGCGGTGATCGCGCCCCAGATCTCCTCGGCCGCGTCGACCGGCACCGCCAGCTCCAGGCCGTCCTCACCGGTGTAGCCGGTGCCCGCGACGAGGCAGTCGTGGCCGAGGACCTGCGTCTCGATGACCCGGAAGCGGCCGACTGCGGCAGCCTCGGGAGCGAAGGTCGCCACCAGCTCACGGGCCGACGGACCCTGCACGGCCAGCACGGCGCGCTCGGCGGTCGTGTCGCGCACGTCGACGCCGTCGGCCGCGAACGCTGCGACGACACGGTCGGTGTTCGACGCGTTCGGCATGACGTCGAAGCGGGCGGCTCCGTCGGGGCCGTCGGGCAGCCACCAGACGATGATGTCGTCGAGGACGGAACCGTCGTCCGGGTCGAGCAGGTGGGTGTACTGCGCGCGGCCCGGGCCGACCTTGCCGAGGTCGTTGGTGAGCTCGCGCTGCAGCGAGTCGAACGCGGCGGGCCCTTCGACCCGCACGGTGCCGAGGTGGCTGACGTCGAACACCACGGCCGACTCACGGCAGGCGCGGTGCTCCTCGAGGGTTCCGGTGGGATACGCGATCGGCATGTCCCACCCGCCGAACTCGACCATCTTCGCGTCGAGTGAGCGGTGGACGCCGTCGAGCGGCGAGAGGCGCACGGTCGGGCTCAGACGGCGCCGGCGGCGCTCGGGTGGTGCGCCCGGTCGGCCGCGGTGGCCGTCGGGAACAGCTCGACGATGCGGGCGTCGACCTCGTCCTTGACGCCGGCGAGCGCCAGGACGTTCAGCACGCCCTGACCCTTGCGGAGCACGTCGATCAGCTCCGGTCCGTCCTTGACGAGGACCGTGCTGTTGCCGCTGATCACGATGTTCGCGGAGCTGACGTCCTCATCGAGGTGCTCGCGCACGTAGTCGAACACCTGGCGGACCGACTCCAGCCGGATGCCGGCGTCGAGCAGGGACTTGATGACCTTCAGCTCCAGGAGGTCGGAGTAGGAGTAGCGGCGGCGGCTCCCGCTGCCGGCGGCGTCGGTCACCGACGGGCGCACGAGGTCGGTCCGGGCCCAGTAGTCGAGCTGGCGGTAGCTGATGCCGACGATGTCGGCGGCGCCTCGACCGCTGAAGCTGGTCTCGGCCGTCGGCTCCGGGGACGGAGTCGTGGAGGGATCGCCCGGCATGACAGTCATGTAGTTCACCCTACCGCTCGGGATCGACGTCGTGGGTGGACCGCACTCCCACCACCAGCGTCGCACCTCGGACCCTCAGAACCTGGTCCAACTCGCGTCGCAGAGCGACGCTGAGTGCACACGGACCTGGAACGCCTCCGCGGTCAGGACGCGAAGTCGTCGGGCGAGACGTTGTCGATGAACTGGCGGAACTCCTCCACGACCTCGTCGGGATCCACGTCGCCGCCCTCCGCGTCCGCATCGACCTCCTCGACGAAGCCGGCCTCGTCGAGGACGTCCTCCTCGGAGAAGATCGGGCACCCGGTCCGCACCGCCAGGGCGATGGCGTCGGACGGGCGGCTGGAGACGATGACCACCCCGTCGGAGGACTTGAGGTGGAGGTCGGCGAAGTAGGTGGTGTCGCGCAGCTCGGTGATCACGACACGCTCCAGGGACACGCCGAGCTCGTCGAGGACGTCGCAGAACAGGTCGTGGGTCAGCGGACGGGGCGTGTCCACGCCCTCGAGGGCGAACGCGATCGCCGTCGCCTCCGGGTTCCCGATGAAGATCGACAGGTGGCGCTGCCGCCCGGACAGCTCCCGCAGCACCACCACAGGCGTGTTGATCGGCAGTTCCACGCGCACTGCGACCAGCTCGAGTTCGATCACGGGCGGCAGCTTACGTCAGCGTGATCGCGACGACCGGTCCCGGTCGCGCCGCCGGCTCACGGCAACAGGTCGTCACCCAGCTCGCGTCGCAGCAGCGATCGGTGGAGCTCGGTCCCCAGCTCGGCGAGCTCAGACGCCAGCGCCGCGGCGTTCTCACGCGCCTTCGGGTTGCGCTGCTTCAGGAGCGGCACGGCGAGCTGCTCGACCATCCCGGCCTCCCTCTCGGCCGCCACCAGGTACATGCGCAGGTGGCGGGGCTCCACACCCAGCTCGGCGTAGCGGGCCGCCAACCGGGCGACCTCCACCGCGTCGGGGCCGTAGCCGCGCTCGATGCCCCTGGAGTCGGCCTGGACCAGGCCGAAGCGCTCCAGGTCCGACAGCAGGTCCACCGAGATGTCGGTCGAGGCGCACAGCTCCTGGGCGCTCAGCGCGGCAGCGGGGGCGGCGGGTTCGCTGCGCGGCGCCCGGTGCTCGGACCCACGGGCGGCCGGCCGCGGTGCAGGACCGCGTCCCTTGCGGGGGTCCTCCTGCAGGGCGGCGACGACGTCGGCGGGCGTCTCGTACGGCGGCCGGGCGGTGGGCTGCCCCGACGAGCCGGTCTGTTCCTCACCTGCGGCCACCTCGGCGGCCGGCTCGGCCGGCGACGGCGCGGGCGCCGACGGGTCGGGCCGTGCCGACGCCCTCTGCGCCCGGGTGTCGGG
>JAEYSR010000010.1 GCA_023434535.1 Actinomycetes bacterium | reverse complement strand
GTGTGCGCCACCTCGTCGGCGACGCTGCGATCGGTCTCGTGGCCGATCCCGGTCAGGACCGGGACGGGCGAGTCGGAGATCGCCCGGGCGACCGACTCGTCGTCGAACGCCGCCAGGTCCGTGGCCGCGCCCCCACCCCGCACCAGCAGCACGACGTCGACCCGGTGCCACGCCGCGGTGCGGATCGCCGCGACCATCGAGGCCGGCGCGTCGGCGCCCTGCGTGCGGGCGTCGAAGGTGCTCACCCTGAAGCCCACGCCGGAGGTCGACAGCTCGTGGAGCGCGTCCGCGTGCGCCGCGCTCCCGACGCTGGTGATGAGACCTATGTGCAGCGGCACCACCGGGAGGTGCGTCCCGGCGTTGCGTCGCAGCAGGCCCTCCTCCTCGAGCGCGGCCAGGAGCCGGACCCGCTCCTGGCCCAGCAGCCCGAGCGTGAAGGCCGGGTCGATCCGGTCCATGATCAGCTGCACGGTCGAGCGGGCGGCGTAGGTCGCGAGGCGGCCGCCGATGCGCACCCGGATCCCGTCGCCCATGCGGATCGGGTCGCCCTGGGAGCGCAGGAACCGGTTGACGTCGCGACGCTGCGAGTCGAACAGCGTCACCGACAGCGCCGGGCGCGACGCGTCGGATCGACTCCGCATCCCCTCATCGGGGTCGACCTCGACCAGCCGGAAGTAGACGTGGCCGGCCTTCGACCGCGACAGGTCGGCCAGCTCCCCCTCCACCCACACGACGTCGCCGAAGACGTGCTCGAGCAGGCCGTTGAGGGCCTCGTGCAGCTCGCCGACCGACCAGGTCCGGGTCTCGTGTTCGATGGTGGGCTCAGTCCTTGGAGTCGGCCGGCTCGTTGCGGATCACGAGCACCGGCACGTTCGAGTGGTGCACGACGTACTCGCTGATCGAGCCGATCACCACCCGCTTGAACCAGCCCTTGCCGTGGGAGCCCACGACGATGACGTCGACGCCGAGCTCGCCGGCGACGTGGACGATCATCTGGCCCGACGCCCCCTCGACCAGCTTCCGCTCGACGATCGACGGATCGACGCCCATCGCCTGGATGGTCCCAGCCAGCTCGTCGTCGCCCTCGTCGAGGATGGCCGTGCGCGCCTGCTCGGCCTCGGCGGGCGAGAGCAGGTTGCCCTCGAAGCCGCCGGCGCCCGAGTCCTCGGCGACGCTGGTGTCGGCGACCGTGAGCAGCGTGACCTTGGTCGGGTTGAGCAGCTCGATCCCCTTGCGGGCCGCCTCGATCGAGACGTCGGAGCCGTCGGTGGCGATGAGTGCGTGCACGAGTCCTCCCGGGGCCCGGGCCGCTCCCGGGTGGTGTCACCCTAACGGCATCAGCCGAGAGGCAGACCCGACCCGTGCGCCGCGGCGTCGGGCTCCAGGGGCGTCATCCGGATGGGTCCGCCGGACCGCGCGGCCTCGGCGGCGCCCGCCGCGATCTCGTCGTCGTCGAGCTGCGCCGGGTCCCCGCCGCTGACCAGCACACGGTAGAGATCCGAGTACAGACCGCCCTGGGCGAGGAGCTCGGAGTGGGTGCCGCGCTGGACGATCCGACCGCCGTCGACCACGACGATGAGGTCCGCGCCGACGATGGTCGACAGGCGGTGGGCGATGACCAGCGCCGTGCGGCCCGAGAGGGCGTCGGCCAGCGCGGCCTGGATTGCCGCCTCGTTCTCGGTGTCGAGGGCCGAGGTCGCCTCGTCCAGGACGACGATCGCCGGGTCCTTCAGCAGGAGGCGGGCGATCGCCAGGCGCTGCTGCTCGCCGCCGGAGAGGCGGTAGCCGCGCTCGCCGACCATCGTGTCGAACCCGTCGGGCAGCGCCTCGACGACGTCCAGCACGCGGGCGGCCCGGCACGCGTCGCGCAGCTCCTCGTCGGTGGCCTCGGGGCGGGCGTAGCGGAGGTTGTCGCCGACGGTCGCGTGGAAGAGGTGCGGGTCCTGGGACACCACCCCGATCGCCCGGCGGAGGCTGGCCTGCGTCAGGTCCCTCACGTCGTGGCCGTCCACCAGGAGCGCCCCCTCGGTGACGTCGTACAGGCGCGGGATGAGCGATGCGATCGTGGACTTGCCGGCGCCCGACGGTCCCACCAGGGCCACGGTCGTCCCCGGAGCGATGGCGAGGTCGATGTCGTGCAGGACCAGCGGCGGGCCGTCGGGGTGCTCGGTCTCGACCCGGACCACCGCGGAGCCGTCGGTCTCGAGCGAGGCGATGGTGCCCTCGGACGCCCCGGGGTAGCGGAACGACACGTGCTCGAACCGCAGCGCTCCGGTGGCGTCGAGGAGCTCCACGGCGTCGGGTCGGTCGGTGATCGGGTTGACCGAGTCGAGCACCTCGAACACCCGCTCGAAGCTCACGAACGCGCTCATCACGTCGACCCGGGCGTTGGTGAGGCTGGTGAGCGGGTCGTAGATGCGGGTGACGAGCGCCGTGAGGGCGACCAGCGTGCCGATCGTGATGTTCCCGTCGATGACCTGCAGGCCGCCGAGCAGGTACACCGCAGCGGTGCCGATGGCCCCGACGAGGGACATCATCACCATGAACCACCGCGAGTACATGGCCGAGCGGATGCCGATGTCGCGGACGCGGGCAGCGCGCTCGGCGAACTGGTCGGTCTCGGTGTCGTGGTCCCCGAACAGCTTCACCAGCTGGGCGCCGGACACGCCGAAGCGCTCGGTCATCTGGGCGTTCATCCCGGCGTTGAGCTGCATCGAGTCCCGGGTCATCGACTGGAGCTTGCGGCCCACGCGCTTGGACGGGATGAGGAACAGCGGCAGCAGGACGACGGCCACGATCGTGATCCGCCAGTCCAGGGCGATCATCGCGGTCAGCGTGAACGCCAGCGTGATCACGTTGGACACGACGGTGCCGAGCGTCCCGGTCATCGCCCGCTGGGCCCCGATCACGTCGTTGTTGAGGCGGCTGACGATCGCTCCCGTCTGGGACCGGGTGAAGAACTGGAGAGGCATGCGCTGCACGTGGTCGAAGAGCGCGCTCCGCAGGTCGTAGATCAGGCCCTCACCGATGCGGGCCGACCAGTGCCGCTCCAGGAGCGACACCCCGGCGACGAGGATCGCAGCTCCGACGACCACGGCGCCGAGGAGCGCGAGGAGGCCCTTGTCGCCCTCCGGGATCGCCGTGTCGATGATCGTGCGGAACAGCAGCGGCGGGACGAGCGCCAGCCCCGCGCCGGCGGCGATCATGAGCACGAACCCGACGAGCTGACCGCGGTACGGGCGGGCGAAGCGCCCGACCCGGCGCACCAGGGCGCGGTCCAGCGTCTTGCCCTCCACCTGCGTGGGGTCCTGGTGCATCATCCGGAACATCGCCTGCGACACGCGGTGGAACCTACAACGGCCGTTCCGTCGACGACCGGCCGTCGCTGCTCCGTCCGTGGGGCCCATCGGCCCGCCGCTGCGCCGGGGCCGTGCGACGGCCCTGGGCGGGGTCTCAGGCAGACGCCGTGGAGGTGTCCGGGCGGGGCCGACGGACTGGTGGAACGGGAACGGTGTCGTGCCAAGCTGGTCCGATGCCGACGCAGCCGGGCCAGTTCGCCACCACGGTCCTCCGGGTCACGACCCGTCAGCGGGTGGCGGTGCTGGCGTCGGTCGCGGTCGCGCTCGTCGTCCTGGTCGCCCGACCCGCCGACGCCGCCGCGATCGGCCGGGCGGCGGAGGCGGTCACCGACCAGCTCCTCACGTGGTGGCAGGCCGCGATCCTCGGCATCGTCGAGGGCATCACCGAGTACCTGCCGATCTCCTCGACCGGCCACCTGCTCGTGGTGTCCCGCCTGCTCGGCCTGCCGAGCGAGGAGGGCAGCGCCGGGCTGGACGCGGTCAACACCTACGCCGTCGCCATCCAGTTCGGAGCGATCCTCGCGGTGGTCGGCCTCTTCTGGAAGCGGTTCGTGTCCATGGTGATGGGCATCTTCGGCCGCGACGACGGTGGTCGGCACCTCCTCGTCGTCCTGGTCATCGCGTTCCTGCCGTCCGCGATCCTCGGGTTCCTGTTCGACGGTCCGATCGAGGACGCGCTGTTCGGGCCCTGGCCGATCGTGGTCGCCTGGGTGGTCGGCGGCATCGTGATCCTCGTCCTCGAGCGCAGCGGCCTCATCCCGGACCGCGGCCAGAAGGCCGAGCCCGGCACCGACCCGCTGCTCGACATCACCTACCGCCAGGCGCTCGTCATCGGGGCGATCCAGTGCCTGGCCCTCTGGCCCGGGACCAGCCGCTCGCTGACCACGATCCTCGCGGCGCTGCTCATCGGCGTCGCCGTGCCCGCCGCGGTGGAGTTCAGCTTCCTGCTCGGCTTCGCGACCCTCACCGCCGCGTCGCTCTACAAGGTGGTCAAGGACGGCGACGTCCTGGTCCAGCAGTTCGGCGTGGTCACCCCGCTCATCGGCGTGGTGTTCGCCTTCATCTCCGCGGTCCTGGCCATCAAGTGGCTGGTGTCGTACCTGGAGCACCACGACCTCAAGATCTTCGCCTGGTACCGCTTCGGAGCGGCGGCGATCACCATCGGCCTGCTCCTCGGCGGCGTCATCTGACCCCACCGGCCCACCGAGCCCGATTCTGACGAGAAGTCAGCACCGAATCGGTCGGTTCTCCTCCGCGGAATCGCGATCCAGCGGCCGTGCCGGGATTCTGACGAGAAGTCAGCACCGAATCGGTCGGTTCTCCTCCGCGGAATCGCGGCGCTCCGCCCGCCGTCAGCTGGCGACGGCCTCGGCGTCGATGTCGACCGCGGCGCCGGCGAACTGGGCGTTGTAGAGGCGTGCGTAGGCGCCGTCCGCCGCCAGCAGGGCCTCGTGGTTGCCCTGCTCGACGATGTGGCCGTGCTCCATCACCAGGATCGTGTCGGCGTCGCGGATCGTCGACAGGCGGTGGGCGATCACGAAGCTCGTGCGGTTGCTGCGCAGGGCCGCCATCGCCCGCTGGATGAGCACCTCGGTGCGGGTGTCCACCGAGCTCGTCGCCTCGTCCAGGATCAGGATGGTCGGATCGGCCAGGAACGCACGGGCGATGGTGAGGAGCTGCTTCTCGCCCGCCGACACCGTCCCGCCCTCGTCGTCGATCAGGGTGTCGTAGCCGTCGGGGAGCGAGTGGACGAAGCGGTCGACGTAGGTCGCCCGTGCCGCCTCGAGGATCTGGTCCTCGGTGGCCTCCAGGTTCCCGAACGCGATGTTCTCCCGGATCGTCCCGCCGAACAGCCAGGTGTCCTGGAGCACCATGCCCATGTGCTGGCGGAGGTCCTGGCGCTCGAGCGTGGAGGTGTCCACGCCGTCGAGCAGGATCGCTCCCGAGTCGATGTCGTAGAACCGCATCAGCAGGTTCACCATCGTCGTCTTGCCGGCCCCCGTCGGACCGACGATCGCCACGGTCTCGCCCGGCTCCGCCACCAGCGACAGGTCCTCGATCAGCGGCTTGTCGGGGCTGTAGGAGAACGACACGTCGCGGAACTCCACCCGCCCGCGCACGTCGACGTCGTCGAGCGACGCCGTGGCGTCGTCGGACTCCTCGGGTGCGTCGAGGAGCTCGAACACCCGCTCGGCCGACGCGATGCCCGACTGCATCACGTTGATCATCGACGCCAGCTGGGTCAACGGCTGGGTGAACTGCCGGGAGTACTGGATGAAGGCCTGGATGTCGCCGATGTTCATCGACCCGTTCGTCACCATCAGGCCGCCGAGCAGAGCGATGAGCACGTAGTTGACGTTGCCCAGGAACATGACCGCGGGCTGGATGGAGCCCGACATGAACTGGGCGGCGGCGCTCGCCTCGAACAGCTCCTCGTTCTTGCGGGCGAAGCGGGCCTCGACGTCGGCCTGGCGGTTGTACACCTTGACCAGCGCGTGGCCCGTGAACGCCTCCTCGACCTGCGCGTTCAGCGAGCCGGTGTGGCGCCACTGCTCGACGAAGCGCTTCTTGGACCGCGACGTGATGAAGCGCATCGTGGTGATCGTGACCGGGACGATGATCACCGTGACCAGCGCCAGCTGCCACGAGATGGTGAACATCATCACGAGCACGCCGACGAGCTGCAGCGACGACGACAGCATCTGGCTGAGCGTCTGCTGCATGCTCTGGGCGAGGTTGTCGATGTCGTTCGTGACCCGGCTCAGCAGGTCGCCGCGCGGCTGGCGGTCGACGTGGCTCAACGGCATCCGGTTGAGCTTCGCCTCGACCTGGGCGCGCAGCCGGAACATCGAGCGCTGGACCACGCCCGCCAGCAGCCAGTTCTGCAGGTAGGCCAGCGAGGTCGCCACCACGTACACCGCCGCCGTGATCAGCAGGAGCCGGTGCAGCTGGCCGAAGTCGATTCCGGCGCCGCCGCCGAACTGGCTGACCACCCCGTCGACGATCGTCTGGGTCGCCTCGCCGAGCAGCTTCGGGCCGAGCACCAGCAGCGTCACGCTGACGATGGCGAGAGCGACCACCAGGACGAGTCCGGCGCGATCCGGTCCCATCTGGCGGATCAGTCGCCGGATCGACCCGCCCAGGTCCTTCGACTTCTCGAGCGGCATGCCCGCAGCGCCGAACCGGCCGATCGCCCCGCGCGTGCCCTCGTTGATCTTGGCGGCCTGCTCGGAGCTCGACTCCTCCTCGCCGTGTCCGTTGACGCTCACGCTGCACCTCCTCGGGGGCTGCGCCCCCGGACCCCGTCGGCGGCTGACGCCGCCCAGCCCTCGCTGGCGCTCACGCTGCCTCCTCCACGGTCATCTGGGACGCCACGATCTCGGCGTAGGTCGGACAGCTCTCGAGGAGCTCCTGGTGGGTGCCCAGCCCCATCGTGAGGCCGTCCTCGAGGACGAGGATCTGGTCCGCCGTGCGGATGGTCGACACCCGCTGGGCGACGATCACGGTCACGGCGTCGGCCACCACCGGCCGGAGCGACTCGCGCAGCCGGGCGTCGGTGGCGAGGTCGAGGGCGGAGAAGGAGTCGTCGAACAGGTAGATCCCCGGACGGCGGACCACAGCCCGGGCGATCGCCAGTCTCTGCCGCTGTCCACCCGACACGTTCGACCCGCCCTGCGAGATCGGGGCGTCCAGCCCGCCGGGCATGGCGCGCACGAAGTCCTCGGCCTGGGCGATCCGCAGCGCGTCCCACAGCTCGTCGTCGGTGGCGTCGGGGTGGGCGTGGCGGAGGTTGGTCGCGACCGTGCCCGAGAACAGGAACGGCTTCTGGGGGACCAGTCCGATGCGGCTCCAGAGCGTCTCCTGGTCGATGTCGCGCACGTCGTGGCCGTCGACGATGACCGCACCCGCGGTCGCGTCGTACAGGCGGGGGACCAGGTCGATCAGCGTGGTCTTGCCCGCACCGGTCGAGCCGATGATCGCGAACGTGGTCCCCGGCCGGGCCTCGAACGACAGGTCGCAGAGGACCGGGTGCTCGGCGCCGGGGTAGCGGAACTCGACGTGGTCGAAGCGCAGCGTCGGGTGCTCCGACAGCTCGGTCACCGGGTCGGCAGCCTGAGCCACGGCGGACTCCGTGTGGAGGACCTCGCCGATCCGGTCCGCACTGACCGAGGCCCTCGGCGTGAGCACGGCCACGAAGGTGCCCATCATCACCGACATCAGGATCTGGATCAGGTAGCTGAGGAACGCGATCAGTGCACCGATCTGGAGGTCGCCGTCGGCCACCCTCGAGGCGCCCAGCCAGATGGCCGCCACGCTCGACAGGTTGAGCACGGCGATCACGATCGGGAACATGAACGCCATCAGGCGGCCCGACTTGAGCGACGTGGTGGTCAGCGCGTCGTTGGCCTCCTCGAACCGGTCGGCCTCGTCGTCCTCCCGCACGAACGCCCGCACCACCCGCATGCCGGTGATCTGCTCGCGGAGCACCTCGTTGATCCGGTCGATGCGGTCCTGCATCACCTGGAACAGCGGGATCATCCGGACGATGATCGCCCCGATCGCGATCACCAGGACCGGGATGCTCACGAGCAGCAGCAGCGAGAGCGTGCCGTCCTCTCGCACGGCCATGATCACGCCGCCGACGATGGTGATGGGGGCGGCCACCAGCAGGGTGCAGCTCATCAGCACCAGCATCTGGACCTGGGTGACGTCGTTGGTGATCCGGGTGATGAGCGACGGCGCACCGAAGTGCGCCACGTCCTGGGCGGCGAAGCCGGTCACCTTGTGGAACAGCTGGCTCCGGACGTCCCGTCCGAAGCCCATGGCCACCCGGGACCCGACGTAGACGGCCCCGACGGCGAACACCACCTGGACGCAGGTGACCGCGAGCATGATGCCGCCGACGCGCCAGATGTAGCCGGTGTCGCCGGTGATCACGCCGTTGTCGATGATGTCGGCGTTCAGGGTGGGGAGGAACAGCACGCACATCGTCTGCACGGTGGTGAGACCGAGCACGATGAGCAGCTGCTTGCGGTAGGGCCGCAGGAAGTCCCGCAGCATCGACATGAGCATCGTCAGTCGGAGCCCTTCAGTTCGTCGGCCAGCACGTCGAGCGCCGGCAGGAGGTGGTCGATCAGCTGGGAGCCGTCGTCGGTGGCCGCCCAGCGACGGGTGGCGACGCGCAGCACGGCGAGCGAGGCGGCCGCGAGCACCGACGCCCGTGTCTCGGCGTCGTCGCGGCCCTTCAACCGGGGGAGGACCAGCGCGGTGAGGTCGTCCTCCCACGCGGCCTGGCGCTCCAGCGCCCGGACCGACAGCGTCGGGGCGTCGGCGACGATGCGCGTGCGCTGCAGGAACCGCTGGCGGTCGCCCTGCAGGCCGGCGACCACCGAGACCAGCGCGGCACGGAGCGAGGTCATGACCGGCTCGTCGCTCGGCCGCTCCGCGAAGGTCGCCATCAGGAGCTGGCCGTGGACCCGGGAGTCGGCGAGCACCAGGTCTTCCTTGGTCTCGAAGTAGCGGAAGAGGGTGCTCTTGGAGACCTCGGCGTGCTCGGCGACCTCGTCGACCGTGACGTTGTCGAAGCCCCGCTCGGTGAAGAGGTCGAACGCGGCGGCTCGCAGTCGCTCGCGCGTCTGCTCCTTCTTTCGCTCCCTCAGGCCGGGAGCGGCTTCCATTTGGGTCTCAGTAGCGTTTGACACCGAGTGCCAAACGTAGGGCGCCAAGCTCCGCACCGCCAAGTCGGTCCGGACGCGACGGGACCCCTGCCGTAGCAGGGGTCCCGGTGGCGGAGACGGTGGGATTCGAACCCACGGTGACCTTGCGACCACAACGGTTTTCGAGACCGTCCCATTCGTCCGCTCTGGCACGTCTCCGGATGCGACGTTAGCGGCGGCGCCACGATGCCGGCACACCCGGAATCGGGCACGGGCCGCGCCGACCCGGTCCCGGCCCGGGTTCGTGGCCGCCCCGGCTCAGCGACGGGTCGCGAAGAACTCCTGGAGCAGAGCTGCGGACTCGTCCCGGCGGACTCCGGCGCGCACCGGGAACTCGTGGTTGAGACGGGGGTCCTGGCCCAGGTGGTAGAGCGTGCCGAGCGAACCGGCCTCGAAGCTCTCCGCAGCGACCACCACACCGCCGATGCGCGTCGCCCACAGCGCCCCGGCGCACATCGGGCAGGGCTCGAGGGTGACCACGAGGACGCAGTCGTCGAGCCGCCAGCGGCCGAGCTCGGCGCACGCGTCACGCAGCGCCAGCACCTCGGCGTGCGCCGTGCCGTCGTGGGTCAGCTCCCGCTCGTTGTGGCGCCGGGTCAGGATCCGGGGCCGGTCGACGCCGTCGACCTGGACCACCAGCGCCCCGATCGGCACGTCGCCGTGGTTGGCCGCCGCTCGCGCTTCGTCGAGGGCGACGTCCATCCACTCCTCGTGGGCGGGCGACGGGGGGAGCACTGCTCCGGAGGACGACGGCGGCACGGACCGGGACCGTAGCCCCGGCGGGTGGATGGATCAGCCGGCGGCCGACCACAGGAGAGCGGGCCCGCCCGACGCCAGGTCGGCGGCCGGGCTCACACGCACCCGGTGTGCGCGCAGCGCGATCGCGGCGAAGCCGGTCCCGGGTCCATCGGGGAAGATCGTGGTCGGGTCGAAGCCGGTCGGTGGGGGCGTCTCCTCGATCGAGCGCCACACGTCGGCCAACCCGGACTCGTCCACCCATGTGGCCGAGGCGTCGACGGTCAGCACGTCCTGTGCGGGGGACCACCACGTCAGGCTCACCCACGGATGTGCGGCGAGGTGCCGGGACCGCAGGGCCGACGGTCGGGACGTCACCCAGCCCGCGGGGACGTCGTCCCACCGGAGGACGGGATGCACCACCCGGGTGCGCGGCGCTCCGTCCGGTGCGACCGTCGCCATCGTGGCCCAGACGACGTCGGCGGCGATGCGGGCTGCCGGTCCGGCGATCTCGTCGAGGGTGGCCGAGCGGGAGTTGGTGAGGCTCATGGAATGAACCTACCAAGTCCACAACCAAAGTTGTGCAACTACGGTGGTGGGATGTCCGACGCTCTGCACGACGAGCCGCCCGCACCTCTCGAGGCCGACCCCGCTCTCATGGTCCAGGCGCTCGCCCGCCGCATCGCGACCCGGACGATGGCCGACGTCGCCGCCGACGTGGGGGGCGCGGTCCGGGAGAGCGACGGCTACGTGTTCCAGCACCTCCTGCCGGGGCCGCTGACGATCGGCGAGCTGGCCGAAAGGCTCGGGATCACGCAGCAGGGTGCGTCCAAGGCCGTGTCCGACATGGAGCGCCGGGGACTCGTCCGACGGGAGCCCGACGGCCGGGACCGTCGCGTGCGCCGTGTGTCGCTGACGTCGACGGCGATCGAGGCGGTCGTGGCCGCCCGCCGGAGCAGGGCCGGCGTCGCCGACCTGATCGAGCAGGAGCTCGGGACTCGACGGGCGGCGAGCTTCCGTCGCGCTCTCGTGGACCTCCTGTCGGCGACGGGCGCCGACTCCGACCTCCGCGACCGATCCGTCCCCGCACCGGACTGACGGAGACGCCGGCCGCCTGACGCGGAAGGGCCTGCGTCCCCAGGAGGCGGCGGTGCTGTCGGGCTCGCTCCGCTCGCCGGCCGCCTGACGCGGAAGGGCCTGCGTCCCCAGGAGGCGGCCAGGCGATCTGCGGCACACCGGAGGTTCCGCTGAGAGCTGCTGCCTTCCGGCCCTGACCCGATTCACGGGCTCCAGTCGCACAGGACCCGGCCGCCACCTGAGGACGCAGGCGCGGAGTCAGGCTATCGTCCGCCCCGGAGACGTGCGAGAGCGGCCGAATCGGCACGCTTGGAAAGCGTGTGTGGGGAAACTCACCGTGGGTTCGAATCCCACCGTCTCCGCCACCGGGTCGGCGGGCCCGGCCGACGCTGCGACGCCGCGGCGCTCCGGCCGGGACCGTCGGACCCACCCTCGGTCCACGGGGCGTGAGCCCACCGTCGGCGGGTACGGTGCCGACCCGTGCAGGATGCGTGGGCGGCCATCACCGGCGCCGCGGTCGCGTTGGAGTCGGAGGCGGTCCGCAGCGGCATGCAGGCGTTCAGGACCCGCGTCCACGGCGTCGACGCCGTCGTGTGCCGAGCCCGGCCCGTCGGCAGGCTGACCCGGCTGCACCTGTTCATGGTGGTCGGCGCCTTCGCCCCGGGATGGGCGCGGACCGACATCCTCGACGGTTTCATGGCGGAGGCGGTCGACGCCTCCATCCGATCGAAGGGTGGGTTGGTGCGCGGCGCCCAGACCGGCACTGCCACGATCGCTGTGGCCCTGACCGACCAGGTCACCCCCGACGCCCAGGGCTGGGCGACCAAGCAGCGTCGCACCCGGTACGCCGCCATCGGCTACCCCGTGACCGTCGAGCTGGCGAGCGGCCGGGTGACGCGACCCGATCGGATGCTGATCGGCGCGGTCTACTCGAAGGCGCTCAAGACGTTCGTGAGCGAGCACGTCACCGACGTCCTGTACCCCGCAGCCCGCTGACCTGCCGCGACGGTCGGCAGGCCCGGTTCGGCGCGGCGGACCCCTCGGCGTCTCCGGCCGGGACCGTCGGACCCACGTCGGTAGGATCCGTCCGTGGCCCACCAGTCCCTCTACCGCCGGTACCGACCGCGGCGCTTCGGCGAGGTGCGCGGCCAGGACCACGTCGTCACGGCGCTCAGGAACGCCGTGCGGGGCGAGACCGAGGGCCACGCCTACCTGTTCTCCGGTCCGCGCGGCACGGGCAAGACGTCCACCGCTCGCATCCTCGCCAAGGCCCTCAACTGCGAGAACCTCCAGGACGGGGAGCCGTGCTGCGAGTGCTCGGCCTGCCAGGAGATCGAGTCCGGCCGCAGCTTCGACCTGTTCGAGCTCGACGCTGCGTCGAACAACGGCGTGGACAACATCCGCGAGCTCGTCGAGCGGTCCGCCGTCGGCTCTCCCGGCCGCAACAAGGTGTACATCCTCGACGAGGTCCACATGCTCACCCCGGCGGCGTCGAACGCGCTGCTGAAGACCCTCGAGGAGCCGCCCGAGCACGTCACCTTCGTGCTGGCCACCACGGATCCTCAGAAGGTGCTGCCGACCATCCGCAGCCGGACCCAGCACTACGAGTTCCAACTCCTGTCCGCGCACGAGCTCACCGAGTACGTGCGCTGGATCGCTCAGGACGCACCGCTGGACATCGATGACGAGTCGGTCGACTACGTCGTGCGCCAGGGCAAGGGATCGGCCCGGGACACGCTCTCGGCGCTGGACCAGGTGGTCGCCGCCGGAGGCGTGATCACCCGGGAGGCGCCGGTCGACCAGCTGCTGCGGGCGTTGGCCGATCACGACAGCGGAGCGGCCGTCCTCGCCGTGTCCGACGCGCTCTCGCTCGGCCACGATCCGCGGGTGCTGGCCGATGCCCTCCTCTCCGAGCTGCGGGACGCCTTCCTCCTCTCGCTGGGCGTCGAGGTCCCGCACCTCGTCGACGCCGACGAGGACAGGCTGGGCGAGTGGGCCCGGACGCTCGGCACTCCCGCTCTGACCAGAGCCATGGAGGCCGTCGGCGCAGCGACCGTGGACATGCGCCAGGCCGCAGAGCCGCGGGTGCCCCTCGAGGTCGCCCTGGTCCGGCTGTGCTCGACGCCCGGCGGCGCCGGCGCGGCGGGTGCTCCCACTGCGGTCGCCGGCGGGGGAGCCGACGACGCGGTGATCGCCCAGCTCGTCCGTCGTATCGAGACCCTGGAAGCCGCACTCGCACACGGAGGATCGGGAGGGTCGTCGGCTGCGCCCGGAGGCGACCGTGTCCCGACACGCCGAGCCGCGCCGCGTCCCGAGGCGGCCGAGCCCGCTGCGGAGGCGGCCGCTCCCCGAGCCGACGTCGCGGCTGCGCCTGATC
>JAEYSR010000067.1 GCA_023434535.1 Actinomycetes bacterium | reverse complement strand
ACATGGTCGCCGCGGCGCTCAAGTGGGAGGGCGGCTACGTCTGGGCGTGCAAGAACTACGACGGCGACGTGCAGTCCGACATCGTCGCCCAGGGCTTCGGCTCGCTCGGCCTCATGACCTCGGTGCTGATGACGCCCGACGGCAAGACCGTCGAGGCCGAGGCAGCGCACGGCACCGTGACCCGCCACTACCGGGAGCACCAGAAGGGCAACCCGACGTCGACCAACCCGATCGCGTCGATCTTCGCCTGGACCCGAGGCCTGGCGCACCGGGGCTCGCTCGACGGCACCCCCGAGGTGACCGAGTTCGCCACGGCGCTCGAAGAGGTCTGCGTCGCCACGGTCGAGGGCGGGCAGATGACCAAGGACCTGGCCCTGCTCGTCGGCCCGGACCAGGAGTGGCTCACCACCGAGCAGTTCCTGGCCGCGCTGGACGAGAACCTCCAGGCCCGCCTCGGCGCCTGACCCCGTTCGGCGCTTTGTCCTGCAGGGAACCCCCGATCGGGTGTTCCCTGCAGGACAGAGCCGGTGGGACAAAGCCGGTGGGCGACCCTCCCGCGGCGTCAGGGCCGGCGCCGGTCCCGCTCGACTCCGGCCTGCACGCGCTCGACGACCTCCCACGGCCGCGACCAGACCTGGTCGTCCGTGATCTCGACGACGGTGAAGCCGTCCGCCCGGAGCTGGCCCAGTCGGCGCGCGTCCGCGTCCTGGTCCACCAACGCGCCGTGGTACCGCCAGCTCTGGATCTCGACCACGACCCGGGTCCCGACGACGACGCCGTCGACGCGGCCGGTCCAGCACTTCTCACCGCCGAGGTCGACCTGACGCCGGACGTCGATGCCGGCACCGGAGAGGATCTCCCAGGCCCTGGATTCGAGTCCCGTCGCCGGCGGCACGTAGTCGGGCCCGCGAGCCGCCAGGTACTCACGCAACCCTGCGGTGCCGTTCCGACCCATGGCACCCATGTCGCGTAGGAACGAGTCGATCGACGGGCCGGACAGCAGCCTCATGGCCCAGAGCGAGTCGACCAGCCGAGTTGCCCGCTGAGGCCGAGATGCGGCGAAGAGCTGGAGCGCGAGGAGCTCGGGGCGCACGATGGGCACACCGTCCAGCTCCGTCGTCCAGTGAGTCGGCAGCCGCCGGATCTGCTTGTACCTGACGCGCTCCGGGACGGCGCGGACGGATCGCGTACCGACCACGATCAGCGGCCATTGGGGACAGCCCTGGAGGCCCCACCAGCGACCGGCACCGAGCGATGCGGCAGCTGATCCCGGACCCGAGCCGAGCACGGCGATCACCAGGCGCTGGGCCGTGGAGTTCGCGCTCCCGACCCGACGCAGAACGTTGTGGTGGACCCGCTCCCAGTGCCGCGAGTCGACCAGCCGCTGCACGTCACGCTGCGACACTCCGTCCCGGCGCAGCTCCCAGGTGGCCACCACGCCATGACGAGAGGAGGCGATCTCCAGGGCTCGATCGTCGTACACGCCTCCCACGGTGGGCCGACGGTGCACCCACTGTCACCGGGGATCGCGACCCAGTCGGCTTGCCCGCTCTTCGGGCCCTGACCCCCCCGAGCTTTGTCCTGCAGGGCACACCCGATCGGGTGCGCCCTGCAGGACAAAGCCGGTGGGGGCGTCAGGGGGAGGTGCGGTGGATGACCTGGTGGTCGCCCTCGGAGAGCGTCAGGTACGAGCCGCCGTCGGGGGCGAAGCCGATCGCCTCGCCCTGCACCTCTGTCGGCACCGGGCCGCCGCACGGGGTGGTGGCGAAGGCGTCGGTGAGCGGCTTGCCCTCGGGCCGCCGGTACAGGTCGACGGCGCCGTAGGAGCGCAGCGCGACCACGGAACCATCGCGGGTGACGTCGGCGGCGGTGACCAACTTCCCGGGTTCGAGCGGGACCTCGCCGGCCGGGAGCATGTCGATGCTGGTGCCGTCCGCGATCGTCGCCCCGTCGGGCATGCGGTACACGAGAGACCGACCGGAGCGACCCCAGTCCTTGGTGATCACCAGGACGTCGCCCTCCACCGGGTCGACCAGCAGCGCCTCGGCGTCGTATGGCTCGTCGGGGTAGCGGAGCGAGAAGGTCGTCACCAGAGCGTTGACGACCGGCGCCGACTCGCCCGGAGGCGGCGGGGTCGAAGGCACCTCCGGCTCGTCGAAGCGGTAGATGCGGACGCTCTTGCGAGCCGTCGGGTCGGTGAGCATGGCCTTGTTGTTGCCGATGTCACCGACGTACAGCTGCGGTCGTCCACCTGGGTAGGCGGCCGGACCGATGGCGATGTCCTCCCAGTCACGGGATTCGGCACCGACGAGCTGGACCGTGGCGAGCAGACGGCCCGACGCGTCGATGGCGAAGATCCGGGCGATGTCGCCGCTGTCGTTGTGGGTCCACCACACGCCCGACGCGCCGTCACCGGTGTTGTCCCACGACGCCACGATCCCCGAGGCCTCGGTGATGTCCGCCGACTCGACCACACCTGTGTCGGTGATCTTGGGGGCGCCGGCACAGACCGCGTCCATCAGCGCTGCCGGAGACGGTCCAGCTGCGGCGGACGTCGTCGAGGTCGGGGCAGTCGTCGTGCCCTTGCCGTCGAAGGACGACTCGCCCTCGCCGCCGCACGCGGCAGCAACCAGCCCGAACGCGACGAGCACGACAGCCGCCGCCGAGACCACACGCATCGGGCGCCCGCCCCGCCGGCGGGTCACGCTGCGGAACCGACTCGGTCGCGCACCGCAGCGGTCATCGCGGCCAGGCAGGACGGGTCGGTGGTGCCGGGCACCAGGATGAACTCGTCGACGCCGGCGGCCTCGGCCTCGTCGAGGACCTGGTTCAGGCGATCGACGTTCCACACCGGGGCGGCGTCGGCCATGGCCCGGGCGAAGCGGTCGCCGAAGATGGCGAGGTAGTCGTAGGTGAACGCCTGCAGGACGCCCTGGTCATCCGCCGTGCCCAGGACGGCGAAGCAGCCGCTCACGTTGCGGGGAGCGTCGGTCCGGCCTGCGTCGGTCCAGGCCTGGTCGGCCGTGGTGACGGCTGCGGCGAGCCCCGCTCCATCGGCGTCGATGGAGAACCCGGAGTTGCCGTCGGCCCAGCCGGCCGCACGGGCCAGGGCCTTGGGCCCCATCGCGGCGGCCAAGAGCTCGGGTCCGCCCTTCTGCACGGGCACGGGACCGATCGGGTCCGCGCCGTCGAACGGCGGGTGACCGGCCCACAGCCGCTTCAGCTCGGCGACCAGGTCGTCCAGGCGCTGGTGGCGGCGCTCGAACGGCGACTCGGCGCACCGGTAGTCGTGCTCACGACCGCCCACACCGAGAGCGAGGGTGAGGCGACCGTCGCACAGCACGTCGAGGGTCGACATCTGCTTGGCCAGCACACCCGCGGAGTGCAGTGGCCCGACGGCGACGTTGACGAACACCCGGGCCCGCTCGGTCAGCGCCGCAGCCGCGGAGTTGGTGACGAGCATCTCCTGGTTGTGGAAGCTGATCCGCTCGCCGCAGCTGACGCTCGAGAACGGCCCGGCATCGATGCCCTGGGACCACGTGATGGTGGTGCGCCTCGTGTAGTCGAGGGCCATGGTGGGTAGTGCGACGCCGATCTCCATGGCGGGCGACGCTAGAGCAGCCGCACGAATGACGCTGTCCGCCCCCCGCCCGCAGCTCTGTCGACGTCGGCAGCGCCGATCGCCACCGCTGACGTCGACGAAGCCTTCATCTGAAAGCGGTCAGAACTAGCGGACCGGCTCCGGGCAGGCGCTGATCGAGAAGTACACGACCACGCCGCCCTCAAGGCGGAGGTCGTACAGCTGGGGCTCGTCCTCGAGCAAGCCTGCCTCTACCAACTGGGCGCCGGACACGGGGCGCGTGCCGGTGTCGGCGTAGTAGGCCTCTGCCGCCGTCTTGAAGGTGCGGTAAGCCATCTTGCACGTGCTCAGGAACTCCTGGGACGGCTCCTCGGGCGGTGGAACGCACCCCGCTCCGACGAACGCCGCTCCCACGACGAGCACCCCCGCCAGCACGGTCCTCTGCACGACTGCTGACCTCATCCCGGGCCCTCCCTCCACGGCTGACCGACACCGTAGCCCCGACCCTCTGTCGACCTCAGCGTTGCCAATCGCCACCGCCGATGTCGACAGAACCATCAGCGAGCACGGCGAGCAGCCGGGCTCAGGGCTCCGGCGGGCGGTAGCGGAAGTCGTCGACCGCCTGTCCCTGCTCGGCCAGCTCGGTCCGACCGGTGACCGCAGCCAGCTCCCGACCGTACGCTGCCACGGACTCGGCCGGAGCCCTGGGTCGCCCGACCTCACGCCCGAGCTCCTCGAGCTCCCGCTCCACGCGCACGTCCCACCGCTCCTTCGCCAGGCGATCGGCGGCCCGTCGCATGGCACGACGCTCGCGCCAGGCGTGCAGGCGTCGAG
>JAEYSR010000205.1 GCA_023434535.1 Actinomycetes bacterium | reverse complement strand
GCGTCGCGGACCTACGCGTCGGCGGGGACCTACACGGTGACGTTGACGGTGACCGACGACGACGGTGCCACCGCCTCGACCACCCGCCAGGTGAACCCGACCGCGCCGCCGCCGACCAACCAGCCGCCGACCGCGTCGTTCACGACGTCGTGCTCGAACCTGACGTGCTCGGTGGACGCGAGCGCCTCGTCCGACGCCGACGGCTCGATCGTGTCCTACTCGTGGGCGTTCGGCGACGGTCAGACCGGCTCCGGGGCGACGGCGTCGCGGACGTACGCGTCGGCCGGGGCCTACACGGTGACGTTGACGGTGACCGACGACGACGGTGCCACCGCATCGACGACCCGCCAGGTGAACCCGACCGCACCGCCGGTCGGCGTGCTCGGCTCCGACGCCTTCGCCAGGACCGTCTCGGGCGGTTGGGGCACGGCCGACGTCGGCGGCGCGTGGAGCATCCCGAGCGCGGCCTCGAGCTTCGGCGTCGACGGCTCGGTCGGCACGATCTCGATGACGGCCGGCGCGGGCCGCAACGTCTACCTCCCCGGTGTCGCGGCGTCGTCCACCGACGTGGCCCTCACGATCAGCACGGACAAGGCCGTCACGGGAGGCGGCGTCTACGTGTCACCGATCGGGCGGCGCGTCGCCGGGGCAGGGGAGTACCGGGCGAAGGTCCGCCTCCTCGCCAACGGCCAGGTCGCTCTGGCCCTGGTGCGGACGAGCTCCACGGGCGCCGAGACGACCATCCGGGCCGAGGCGACCCTCGCCGGCCTCACCGCGAGCGCCGGGACGCAGATCCGCGTCCGGCTCCAGGTGACCGGCACCAGCCCGACGACGGTGCGGGCCAAGGTGTGGGCGGCGACGGCGCCGGAGCCCGCGGCGTGGGCCGCGAGCGTCACCGACTCGACCGCCGGGCTCCAGGTCGCCGGATCGGTGGGTGTGAACACCTACCTGTCGAGCAGCACCACCAACGCACCCCTGGTGGTCCGCGTCGACGACCTGGCGATCACGCCGGCGGCCTGATCCACGACCGCAGCGATCACGGCGAACCCGACGAATGCGTGAGTTGGCGTCGCCGAGCGACGCCAACTGACGCATTCTCGGCAGGTCGGAGCCCAGAGGGACGAGTCCTGCTGCCGGTCAGTCGGTGCTGATCCCCAGCTCCTCGATCGCGTAGGCCTTCATCCGCTTGTAGTCGACCTTGCCGTTGGGGGCCCGGCCGATCGTGTCGATCGCGACGACCCGCTTGGGGGCCTTGTAGTGGGCGAGCTGGCCCTTCACGTGGGCGATGAGCGCAGCCTCGTCGACCGAGTTGCCCGGCAGGGGCTCGACCACGGCGGTGATGGCCTCGCCGAACTTCTCGTCGGGGACGCCGACCACGACGGCGTCGGCGACCCCGGCGTCGGTCTTGAGGGCTTCCTCGACCTCCTCGGGGAAGACCTTCTCGCCACCGGTGTTGATGCACACCGAGCCGCGGCCCAGCAGGCTGATCGTGCCGTCGGCGTCGACCGTCGCGTAGTCGCCGGGCATCGAGTAGCGGATCCCCTCGTGGGTGATGAAGGTCGCCGCCGACTTCTCGGGGTCCTTGTAGTAGGCGATCGGCACACGGCCCGGCACCGCCACCCGTCCGCGCTGCTCCGAGCCCGGCTCGACCGGCGTGCCGTCGTCGGCGAAGACCTTGCAGCCAGGGCCGAGGGAGAAGTGCGCCGTCTTCTCAGCCGAGCTGCCGGCGGAGACCGAGCTGCCCATGCCGATGGCCTCCGACGACGAGAACGTGTCGATCAGCAGCATGCCCGGGTTGTGGGCGAGCATGGCCTCCTTGACCGGCTCGGACCACATGACGCCGGACGACGCCACGAGGACGAGGCTCGACAGGTCCCACTTGCCCGGGTTGGCGTCCAGCGCCCTCACCAGCGGCTTGCCGAACGCGTCGCCGACGATCGTCAGCGCCCCGACGTTCTCGCGCTCGATCGTGTCGAGCACCTCGGTCCAGTCGAGGGAGCGGTCCACGAGGGTCACCACGGACCCCGCCTGGGTGAGGAAGATGTTGGCGGTGAACCAGCCCGTGCCGTGCATGAGCGGGCAGGCCGGCAGGCCGGGCGGGCCCGGCGCGGCGATCCCGTCGATGAACGCGGCCACGCCGCCGACCTCGGCCGGATCCTGCGCCAGGAGCGGGTTCCCCGTGGCGCACGTGACGGCGATCAGGTCGTCCTGACGCCACATCACGCCCTTGGGCATGCCGGTCGTCCCGCCGGTGTAGATCATCACGACGTCGTCGCCGCTGCGACCCCACGGGGGGATCACCCGGCCCGGTGCGCTGGATGCCACCTGGGCGTAGTCGTCGGCCCAGTCGGGGCACGTGTCGGTGCCGTCGTCGACCCAGATCCACTGGCGCACCTTCGGCAGCTGCGCCCGGACCATCGCCACCCGCTCGGTGAACGTGCCGTGGAAGACCACGGCGACCGCATCCGCGTTGTCCCACAGGTACACGAGCTCGTCGTCGAGGTACCGGTAGTTGGTGTTGACCGGGACCATCCCCGCCTTGAAGGCGGCGTAGCAGCCCTCCATGTACTCCGGGCAGTTGTAGAGGTACAGCGCGACCTTGTCCTGGTGGACGGCTCCGCCCTCCAGCAGGTGGTGCGCCAACCCGTCGGCGTGCGCGTCGAACGTCCGCCAGTCGTCGTGGCGATCGCCCTGGACCTGGGCCTGGGCGTCGGGGAACTTGTCCGCGATCGCCTCCCACAGCTCGGCGAAGTTCCATCCGGCCATCCACGACCCCCTCGGGTTCGGCTGACGCTCGACTCGGCTGTCGAGCGGCTCGACGTCGTCGCCCGGGCGGTTCCCCGTGCGGCAGGTCGGGCCGAACGGTACCGTCCGCCGCCATGGACTTCGAACTGCCCCCGGACGACGACCCCCGCAGGGTCGCGATCCGGGAGTGGGTGCAGGCCCATCCGAACCCGTCCGGCCGGGAGCTGGCCGAGGCGGGCTACGTGGCGCCGCACTGGCCGGCACCGTGGGGGATCGACGCCGATCCCGTGCACCAGATCGTCCTGGACGAGGAGCTGAAGCGCGCGGGGATCCGCCGGCCCAACAACCCGATCGGCATCGGTTGGGCCGGCCCGACGATCCTGGCTGCGGGCACCGAGGACCAGAAGGAGCGGTTCCTGTTCGGGCTCCTGTCGGGCGAGGACACGTGGTGCCAGCTGTTCAGCGAGCCCGGCGCCGGCTCCGACCTGGCCGCCCTGGGTACCAGAGCCGTGCGCGACGGCGACGAGTGGGTCGTGAACGGCCAGAAGATCTGGACCTCGCTCGCCCACCACTCCCGCTACGGGATCCTGATCGCCCGCACCGACCCCGACGCACCGAAGCACCGGGGCATCTCCTACTTCATCTGCCCCATGGACCTGCCGGGGATCGAGATCCGTCCGATCGTCGAGATGACGGGCGCGCACAACTTCAACGAGGTCTTCCTCACCGACGTCCGGATCCCGCACGAGCTCCTCGTCGGCGAGCCGGACGACGGGTGGCGGCTCGCCAAGGTGACGCTGGCGAACGAGCGGGTCTCGCTGTCGTCGGGAGGTGCGCTGTGGGGCATGGGCCCCGATGCCGAGGACCTGCTCGACGTCCTCCGGGCGGCCGGCGGGCTCGCCGACCCGGTGGATCGACAGCGGGCCGCCCAGCTGCACATCGAGTCCGAGATCCTGCGACTCATCCGGCTGCGCACCGTCACCGCCGCCATCAAGGGTCGTCAGCCGGGCCCCGAGGCCTCGGTGCGCAAGATCCTGGCGGACGAGCACGGCCAGCGGATCATGTCGTTCGCCAAGGACCTGGCGGGTCCCGCCGGGATGCTCACCGACGGCGGCCCCCTCGGCACCGACGTCGCCCTGTGGCACTTCGGGTTCCTGTTCGCGCAGGCGTTGACCGTCGGCGGGGGAACCGGCGACGTCCAGCGCAACATCGTCGCCGAGCGCGTCCTCGGCCTGCCGCACGACGTCGACGTGGAACAGGGCCTCACGTGGTCCGAGACCCGCCGGGCCGACCGGTCGCGGCCCGAGAGCTGAGATCGCGGGGAGTGGCGGCACGGCGCGTCCTGGTCACCGGTGGTGCCGGCAACGTCGCGGGGTGGCTGGCCCGCACGGCGCCCGTCGGCGTCGACCTGCACGTGACCGGGCACAGGACCCCGGTGCCGGAGGACGTCGCCTCCGTGGCCTCCGTCCACCCGGTGGACCTCCGTCGGGGCGACGAGGTCTCCGAGCTGCTCGGCCGGGTGCGACCGGACGTGGTGCTCCACACCGCGTACGTCCAGTCCGAGCGGGAGGCGATCGTCGACGCGTCCCGGGAGGTCGCTCTCGGCGCCAGGTCCGTCGGGGCGTCGATGGTGCACATGTCGACCGACGTGGTCTTCTCGGGCACCGGACCGCCGTACGGCGAGGAGGCCGAGCCCGATCCTGTCACGGACTACGGGCGCTGGAAGCTCGAGTCCGAGCGGATGGTCGGCCAGATCGCGGCCGACGTGTGCATCACGAGGACGTCGCTGGTCGTGTCGCTGGACCCGATGGACCGGTCGACCGCGACGTTCGCCCGCGACCTGGGCAGCGGGGACGGCGCCACGATGTTCACCGACGAGATGCGCCAGCCGATCCGCGCCGAGGACCTCGCCTCCGAGCTGTGGGCGCTGGTCGCTCTCGATCGGAGCGACCGGGCGGGGGTGTGGCACCTCCCCGGTCCGGAGCACCTGTCCCGGCAGGAGCTGGGGGAGCGGCTCGCTGCCCGTCTGGGGTTGGACCCGGCAGGGATGCGCGCCGCGAGGGCGGCGGACGTCGCTCCCGGTCGCCCCCGGGACCCGCAGCTCACGTCACGACGCCGTCGCCGCCTCGGCGTCCGGCTTCGGCCCGTCGACGCCTGACCGGGTACCGTGTCGCCGATGGCGAGCACCACCGAGAACGACGAGCTGAAGGTCCGCGCCAAGGTCGTGGCGGCCGAGGACCTCCCCGGCGTGCCGGCCGGCACCGAGGGCCGCGTGACCCTCAAGAACGGGTTCCGCTGGACCCGCTACCGCGTCGAGTTCGACAACGGCGTCGGGGTCGGTTCGCTCGACAGGGACCAGCTGGTCCGACTCAAGGACTACAAGGCCCAGCAGGCGGTGGCCGCCGGCTGACGGCACGACCGGGCGCCGTCAGGGGCCCGGGACGATCGACGATCGAACGACGACAACGGGGGCAAGCGTGAAGCTGAGCATGCAGATCGGGTACTCGGGGGGCTTCGCCGAGTCGGTGGCGCAGGTGCAGGCGCTCGAGAAGGCCGGCATGGACATCGTGTACGTGGCCGAGGCCTACGGATACGACGCCCCGACCCTCATGGGGTACCTCGCGGCGGAGACCGAGACCATCGAGATCGCCTCGGGGATCCTGCCGATCTACACCCGCACGCCGACGCTGCTCGCCATGACGGCCGCGGGCCTGGACGACATCTCCGGCGGCCGGGCGGTCCTCGGACTCGGTGCCTCGGGCCCGCAGGTGATCGAGGGCTTCCACGGCGTGGCCTACGACGCCCCGATCCAGCGCACCCGCGAGATCATCGACATCTGCCGCAAGGTGTGGCGGCGCGAGGAGCCGGTGGTCCACGACGGCAAGAAGTACCAGCTGCCGTTGCCTGCGGAGAAGGGCACCGGCCTGGGTAAGCCGCTCAAGATCATCACGCACCCGCCCCGGCCCGACATCCCGATCCACGTGGCGTCGCTCGGTCCCAAGAACGTGCAGATGACCGCCGAGCTGGCCAACGGCTGGCTCCCGATCCTCTTCCACCCGGAGCGTGCCGCGGACGTCTGGGGAGCGGATCTCGAGGCCGGCCTCGCGAAGCGGGCTCCCGAGCTCGGCCCGCTCGACGTGGTGGCCGGTGGACTGCTGTCGATCGGCCCGGAGAGCGAGGTCGCCGGCTTCCGGGACTTCACCAGGGGCATGGTCGCCCTGTACGTGGGCGGCATGGGTGCCCGCGACCGCAACTTCTACAACCAGCTCTTCCAGCGCTACGGCTACGAGAACGAGGCCAAGGAGATCCAGGACCTGTACCTGGACGGCAAGAAGGCCGAGGCGGCCGCGGCCGTGCCGGCGAGCTTCCTCGAGGAGACGTCGCTCTGCGGCGACGAGGGCTACGTCAAGGAGCGCATCGCCCAGTTCAAGGCGGCGGGCGTGACCGTGCTGAACATCACCCCGATCGCCCCCGACCTGGAGGGCCAGCAGCGCATGGTCGCCAAGGTCAAGGAACTGGCGGGCTGATCACCGGGCGTGCGTGCGGCGGTCCTCGGACCGCCGCACCTCGGTCCCGCTCTCGGGTCATCGCGCGGCGCGTCAGGCCTCCCGATGACCCCGGAACCGGCAGGTCCCGTTCTCGGGTCATCGAGAGGGGCGTGAGACCCCGGGATGACCCCGGTACCGCTCGGGTCCCGCTCTCGGGTCATCGCGCGGCGCGTCAGGCCTCCCGATGACCCCGGAACCGACCGACCCACTCGCTCTCCCGGCCGCTCGGCGGCCCGGGATCAGCCGGCGGGCGGGGCCTCGGACGTGGTGGTCGTCGTCGCGGCCGGCGCGTCGCCGCCGATGAGCGGCGAGATGATCGGCATGGCCTTGGACTCGTCGCAGGTGACGTCGGCGGTGTAGTTCCACGTGATCAGACCGGCCTTGGCGCCCAGGAAGACGCCGCCGTACTCGACGCTCGCAGAACCGCTGGTGCCGAACTCGACCGGGGTGCCCTTGACGACGCCGAGCGTGAAGAACCGCTCGCCGTTGACCGGGTTGTCGGGGTCGGGGTTGTTGACCGACACGACGCCGATGTGGATCGGCACGACGAACGGGGTGACCGTGGCCTGCTCGACCGCCATGCCCGCACCGTCGCCGGCGTTCAGGTAGATCTCGGCACCGAGCCCGTTGACGTTGCTGCAGTACTGGAACTCGCCCGAGACGTTCTTGTCGATCGCGAGGAGGGTGCCGGTCGAGGCGTCGGCCACGCCGGCCATGGAGAAGTTGGTGGTGGGCGCGGGATCGGGGAGGGGCTCCTCCTGGGCCTGGCTGGGCACGGTCCACGCGACCAGCCCCGCCGCAGCGATGCCGGCGGCGGCCAGAGCGCGACCGAAGGTCCGTCCGCCCGTGTGTCGGCCCTTGCGGCCCGCCTTCGTCGTCATCGCCACTTCCCCCAGTGGTCCGTGAGGACCGGACAGTCGCTCCCGGAGGCCGCCGAGGCGGCAGGGAGGTTCTCCACAGCTCTGTTGACGGTAGCACCCGGTGCGACGCCGGTCACGCCTGGGTGAACACCACTCACCTCAGTCGAGGAGCGAGCCGAGGCGGCCCAGCACGACCTCGGCCTCGGCGACCATCGAGCGGACGACGTCGCCGGCCGGGACGAGGGCCTCGATGGCACCGACCGCCTGGCCTGCGGGCATGAACTCCCGGTCGGGGTCGACGCCCGGGGTGTCGGCATCGCCGCCGAGGTGGTTCGCCCCGTCCTCCATGGATCTGATCACCTGCATCGGGAACGGCTCCGGCGTCCCGCCGGACTCCTCGAACTCCCGGGCGTACGCGGTGCGCAGGACACGACAGGTCTTGCCGGTGTAGGCGCGGGTGATCTGGGTCCCGTCCTCGGCCGAGGCCAGGATCCGGTCCTTGAAGCCGGCGACCGCCTGGGCCTCGGGCGTGGCGATGAAGCGCGTGCCGACCCAGACGCCGACCGCTCCGAGCGCCAGCGCGGCGGCGAGGCCCCGTCCGTCGAAGATGCCGCCGGCGGCGACGACGGGTACCCGGTCGCCGACGGCGTCAACCACCTGGGGCACGAGGGCCATGGTCGCGATCTGGCCGGTGTGGCCGCCCGCCTCGGTGCCCTGGGCGATGACCAGGTCGCAGCCGGCGTCGGTGGCCTTGATCGCATGGCTGACCTTGCCGCACATGCTGGCGACGACGATGTCGAGCTGGTGGCAGAGCTCGATGACCTCGGCGGGGACGCCGAGGCCGGCCACGAAGAGGGAGCCGCCGCCGTCGCTGATCGCCCTGACCTTCGCGGTCATGTCCTGCGGTGCGGCGGTGAGGAGGTCGACGCCGAACGGCAGGTCCGTGGCGGCGGCGACGGCGTCGATCTCCTCCACCATCCGCTCGGCGCTCATCGTGGAGGCGCCGAGCGTGCCGAGGCCTCCGGCGTTCGACACCGCGGCGGCGAGCGGTGCGTAGGACACGCCGCCCATCCCGGCGAGCATCACGGGGTGCTCGATGCCCAGCATCTCGGTCAGTCGGGTCTTCATCCGCGGCATCGTAGGGCGTCCGCACGAGGGCGCGGCCGGCAGAGCCTGCGGCTCAGGGGCGGTCGCGGTAGGCGCCCGGACCGCTGAGAGCACCGCGCCGCCAGCGCGCGGGCGTGAAGGCGATGCCCCGGGGCGAGTCCTCCCAGAGCCAGCGGGCGAAGTTCCGGCGCGTCCACGGCGTCGCGCCCGCCACCCGGAGGGCGGCGCGGGCCCCCTTGCGGTGCCGGAGCGCCCTGACGAGCAGGACCGACATGCGATGGTCGGCCAGGAGCTCGTCGTCGACCACCGCGGCGTAGCGCGCCGCGACGTCGCCGAGGGCGGCGCGGTCGCGGATCGCCTCCGCGGCGCGCAGCCCGGTCAGCAGCGCCTGGCCGATGCCCTCACCGGTCATCACGTCGCAGGCGCCGACGGCGTCGCCGACGAACAACGTCCGGTCGGTCGCCTTCACCGCGCGATCGATGCGGGCCGGGATCGGCCAGGCCTTGTGCGGCGCGTCCGGCGTGGCGTCGGGGCCGAGCAGGTCCGCGATGTGGGGTCGCCGCAGCAGGTCGTCCCACAGCCGCCCCATCTCCCCGACGGCGACCTTGCCGCCGCGTTCGATCCCGAAGCCGATGTTGGCCCGTCCGCCGGCGATCGGGAACGACCAGAAGTAGCCGGGGAGCAGGTCCGCCTCGAAGAAGACGTGCAGCTCCCGCGACGCTCGTTCTCCCACGCCCGACACGTACTGGCGGAACGCGTGCCACTCGCCCCGGTAGCCGTCCTCCCCGACGCCCAGGGCCTTGCGCATCGGCGACCACATGCCGTCCGCAGCGATCACCCAGCGGGCCCGCACCTCGCGCTCGGCCTCCTCGGACGACCCGACCCGCAGCGTCACCCCGGTGTCGTCCTCGTGGGCGTCGAGCAGGCCGGTGCCGTCGAGCACCGTCACGCCCTCCTTGCGGGCCAGGTCCACCAGCGCGGCGTCCAGGTCGAGGCGGGTCGCGGCGGCGGCGAACCGTCCCTGGTCCGGAGCGGGGAGCGGGAGGTGGATGCTGTAGCCGGTCGGCCCGGTGACCCAGCAGTCCGCGACGTCCACCCACGAGTCGACCACGCTCGGATCGAGCCCCAGGTCCTCGAGGTGGCGGAGGGCCAACGTGGTGAGGCCGTCGCCGCAGGTCTTGTCCCGCGGGAAGGTCGCCTTGTCGAACACGGTGACGCCGATGCCGGCCCGTGCGAGGGTGATCGCCGCGGCGGTCCCGGCCGGTCCGGCGCCGACGACGGCGACATCGAGGGTCTCCACGCCCGCAGGCTACGCAATCGGGGCCGTCGGTCCGGAACGGCGGGACCGCCGCCCGCCGCCCCCTACGATCGGCGGCCGTGACGACCGACGAGCAGACCGGCTCCGCTCCGCAGACCATCGACGCCGCCGAGGAGCGGGAGGAGCTCACCTACGACCTCTTCGGCACCGCCGTGCGGGAGCTGGCCGAGCAGGTGGCGGCGAGCGGGTGGGAGCCCGACTGGATCCTCTCGATCGCCCGGGGCGGGCTGCTCATCGGGGGTGGGCTGGCCTACGCGCTCGGCATGAAGAACGTCGCGACGATGAACGTCGAGTTCTACACCGACGTCGAGACCCGTCGTGACGTCCCGGTCGTGCTCCCACCGGTCCTGGAGCTCGTGCACCTGGCCGACACGAGGGTCCTGGTGGCCGACGACGTGGCCGACACCGGCGAGACCCTGCAGCTGGTGCGCGACATGCTGGCCGACACCGTGGCGGAGGTCAGGACGCTCGTGATCTACGAGAAGCCCCGCTCGGTCATCCGGCCGGACTACGTGTGGCGGCGGACCGACCGCTGGATCAACTTCGCGTGGTCGGTCCAGCCGCCGGTCACCCGTCGGCCCGGCGTCTTCTGACCGGCCCGCCGGGCCGCAGCGGACCTGGGCGACCCGACGGCTCCCGACGTCAGGGGCGGGTGGAGGGCGAGACGGTCAGCGCCGGGTCCCGGACGATCACCGGCTCGAGCACGGCGTCGACCGCGGCGACGAGGTCGTCGTCGAGCGTGATCTCGGCGGCGACCACGTTCTCGGTGAGCTGCTCGGGTCGGGACGCGCCGACGATCGCAGATCCCACGTCGGGGTTGCGGAGCACCCACGCCACCGCGTACTGGGCCATCGTCAGGCCGGCCTCGCGCACGAGGGGGACCATGGCCTGCACGGCCTCGAGCACCTCGTCGCGCAGGAACCGCTTGACGAAGTCGGCCCCTCCCTGGTCGTCGGTGGCGCGTGAACCCTCGGGCAGGGGCTGGCCCGGCAGGTACTTGCCGGTGAGCACGCCCTGGGCGATCGGCGACCAGACGATCTGACCGAGTCCGGCGGCGACGCTGGCCGGGACGACCTCGGCCTCGATGACCCGCCAGAGGAGCGAGTACTGGGGCTGGTTGGAGATGAAGGGGACGTGCAGCTCCCTCGCCAGCTCGGCGCCGGCGGTGATCTGCTCGGCGTCCCACTCCGACACGCCGATGTAGAGGACCTTGCCGCTGCGGACGAGGTCCGCGAAGGCCAGCATGGTCTCCTCCAACGGGGTCTCGTGGTCGTAGCGATGGGCCTGGTACAGGTCGATGTGGTCGGTCTGGAGGCGGCGGAGCGAGGCCTCGCAGCTCTCCTGGATGTGCTTGCGCGACAGGCCGCGGTCGTTCGGCCCCTCTCCCGTCGGCCAGTAGACCTTGGTGAAGATCTCGAGGCCCTCCCGGCGCTGGCCGGCGAGGGCGGTGCCCATCACGGCCTCGGCCCGGGTGCCGGCGTAGACGTCGGCCGTGTCGAACGTCGTGATCCCCTGGTCGAGAGCCTCGTGCACGGCGGCGATCGCCGTGTCGTCGTCGACCTGGGAGCCGTGCGTGATCCAGTTGCCGTAGGAGATGGCACTGACCTTGAGGCCGGATCGGCCGAGGAACCTGTGTTGCACGTCGTGTCTCCTGCTGGCGGTGGGCGGTTGGGCTGGTGCGCCCGTACTACCCCGCTCGGGCCTCACGCGCCCGGCGGGCGGCTCACGCGAGGTCGAGGACCTCGTCGTAGCCGAGTCGGATGCACTCCACGAAGGAGTCCGGGTCCTCGACGGCGGCCGGGTCGATGTTCAGCCCGATGTTGAGGTCGTGCTCGTAGCTGAGCAGCGTGACGTTGCAGGCGGCCCCGGCCAGCGGTCCGAAGGGGATGAGCGAGTCGACCTTGACCCCGGCCAGGTAGAGCGGGACCGGCGAGCCGGGCACGTTGGAGGCCTGGAAGTCCAGCCCCTTCATCATCGATCCGAACACCTGCGTCACGACCGTCGTGGGGAGGCGGTTCAGCAGGTTGGCGACCGGGTCGACGAGCTGGTTCGCGGGCTCGTCCCGGGCGCTGAGCATCCGGCGTCGGATGGTCCGCATCAGCTCGACCACGTCCTGCGCGTGGACCGGGATCTCGAAGCGGGCCGGGACGAACGCGTTGCCGGCGGTGTCGGTCATCTCGCCCGAACGGATGTTGATCGGCATCCCCATGCGGAGGTCGTGGAGCGGCACGTCGTGGCGGTGGTGGTAGGTCTGCAGCCCGCGGACCATGCCGGTGACGAACGTGTCGTTGAGCGACCCGCCCACGCGCTTGGCCGCCTTCTTCGCCAGGTCCAACGGGAGCGCCAGGGCCTCCAGGTGGCTCGACAGGGAGCGGCCCGACATGATCGGCGACAGCGGTTCGGGCGACGGACGCAGGACCCGCACGGCGGACGCCGCCAGCTCCGCCCCGTTGGCCACCGTCCCGACGGGGTCGGCGACGGCGCTCATCGCCACGTTCGCGCCGGCGCCGGTGAGCTCGCGCAGGAGACCGAGGTTGGTGCGGGCCTGGTGGCCCATGGCGTCGGTGAAGCGCTCGACCTGGTTCAGCACGTGGACCGGGGGAGGGGGCGGCATGGGCCGTTCCGGCGCGTCGGGCTCCAGGTCGAAGAGCTCGAGCATCAGCCGCACGCCGCCCACGCCGTCGGTGATGGCGTGGTGGAACTTCATGATGAGCGCCTCGCGGCCGTCGGAGAGGCCGTCGACGGCCGTGCACTCCCACTGCGGGCGGGCCCGGTCGAAGCCCTGCATGGCGATCGGCTGGGCCATCGAGAGCAGGTCGCGCAGCGTCCCGCTCCCCGGGGCCCGGGCGGCGCGGAGGTGGTAGTCGAGGTCGAAGTTCGGGTCGACCTCCCACCGCGGCGGCGCGATGGACAGGGGGTTGGAGCGCACCCGTTGGCGGAGCCGGGGCACCATCCGTGACACCCGCTCGAAGGACCGGTGGAGGCTCGCCCGGTCGATCGGTCGTTCGAGGAGGATCACCACCGTGATCGCGGACCGCAGCATGGGGTCCTTCTCGATCGACCACATGAGCGCGTCCTCGTGGCTCATCCGGTGGTGGTACCGGATCGGGGCAGAGGTCGGGTCGTCGTCCACCGGCTCACAGTACCGATCGGCGCGACCCCGGTGACGGGCGCGCTCAGCGGCCGTAGCGGGCGAGCACCGCGTCACGCTTCCGCGGGTGGATGTTGGCCCGGGTGACGTCTCCGTCGTAGTGCGCGATCACGCGCCGGTCCATCACCGCCCGCCACAGCGGTGGGACGTAGGCGAGGCCGAGCATCAGCCCGTATCCGGAAGGGAGCTGCGGCGACTCGTCGAAGTGGCGGAGCGACTGGAAGCGCCGCGTCGGGTGGGCGTGGTGGTCCGAGTGCCGCTCGAGGTTGTAGAGGATCACGTTCGAGGCCACGTGGTTGGAGTTCCAGGAGTGCTGGGGGTTGCAGCGCTCGTAGCGGCCGTTGTCGTCCTTCTGGCGCAGGAGTCCGTAGTGCTCCAGGTAGTTGACGACCTCGAGCAGGCTGAAGCCGAACACGGCCTGGACCAACAGGAACGGGAGCACCTTCCAGCCGAACGCCGCGGTCAGGCCGGCGAACAGGACCACGGTGATCGACCACGCGGTCAACACGTCGTTGTCGAGGCTCCAGACGCGCCTGCCCTGGGCCCGGAGTCTCTTCGCCTCGAGACCCCACGCCGAGCGGGCGGAGCCGATGACGGTCCTCGGGAGGAAGGCCCAGAAGGACTCGCCGAGCCGCGAGCTCGCCGGGTCCTCCGGCGTGGCGACCCGGTTGTGGTGGCCGCGGTTGTGCTCGACGTAGAAGTGGCCGTAGCCGGACTGGGCGAGCGCCACCTTGGCCAGGAGCCGTTCGACGGACGGCTTGTGGCCGAGCTCGTGAGCGGTGTTGATGGCGATCCCCGCGACCGTGCCGACGGTCAGGGCGTAGCCGAGCTCCTGCCACCAGCTGAGGTCGTGGGTCCCCACGACCCAGCAGGCGAAGACGAGCGAGGCGTACTGGAGCGGCAGGAAGAGGAAGGTGCACCAGCGGTAGAAGCGGTCCTCGCTGAGCTGGTCGACCGCCCAGTCGGGCGGGTTCGCGCGGTCCTGGCCGAAGAGGTGGTCGAGGACGGGGATCATCACCAGCACCCAGAGGGGACCCGAGAACCAGAACACCTCCTGCCAACCCGACGTCCCCAGCCAGCGGAGAGCGCCGAACGGCAGGAGGGGGACGACGAGCCCGAGGAGCCAGAGGTGGCGCTTGCGGTCGCGCCAGCGGACCTCGGTGCCGTCGACGGTGGCCGTGATGGTGCTCATGAGGGGTCTCCGTGGTGGCTCGCCCCGTCGTGCGCCGCGGGGACGGCGCCGAGGACGAGGAAGGTGGACACGTAGCGGGCGACCACGTCGGGCGGGTCGTCGGGGGCGCTGATGGCGTACGAGATGAGGAGTCGGGTGATGACGTCGGCCAGGCGGCGCCGGGCGACCTCGTCGTCGTCGAGCTCAGGAGTCCGCTGGGCCAGGATCGCCTCGACGACCGAGCGGACCTGCGTCATGGCCGGGCTGCCCTCGGTGGTCAGCAGCGGCAGCAGCGCCTCCGGTTCGGTCCGCACCAGGCGATCGAGGAGCGGGTGGTCGCGGACGACCCGCAGGGCGGTGGCGAGGGCGGCCTCCAACGAGCCCTGGGGTGTGTCCTCGGCGAGGGCCGACTCCGCGACGGTCCGCACGAGCTGGGAGGTCTCGTTGGCGACCAGCGCGGCGACGAGCGCATCACGCGACGGGAAGTAGCGGTACAGGGTCTGGCGGGACAGGTCGGCGCGCTTGGCGACGTCGCCGACCGACAGCCGGGCCAGGCCGTGCACGGTCGCTGTCTCGAGGGCGGCATCGAGGAGTCGCTCCTCGATCGATCGCTCGGGAGGGGTGGGCTCCTGATCCATGAGTGACAACTTAACGCGAGTTGTCACTCTGTCAAGATCGGCCTCTGCGCTGGGAGCGCGCCGACGCCGCGACACTGCCCCGTGTGGTGGCCGATCGGGTCACCACACGGGAGCAGAGGAGATCGGAGCCGTCAGATGCAGCGGTAGTTGGCCGTGTAGTTCTGCTGGTCCGTCCGGCCGTCCACGAAGGTCCGGGTCCGCTGGGTGGTGATCTTCCCGCAGCCGCTCGTGGGGTTCTGCGCCGTCTGCTCGCCGCGGGCGTACTGGGTCGACCACAGCTGGATGGTGACCGAGGAGTCCGTGTAGGTCGGCCAGATCACCACGCCGTACGGCGTGTTGTTCTTGATCTTCAGGTCGACGCTCGGGTACGCCAGCGTGGCCTCCCGGCCGAAGGGGTAGCGGCTGATGTACTCCGAGTGGGCCTTGTAGGCGGGGATGTCGAGGCCGGCGAAGAACGCGGCGTTGAACAGGGTGGTGGCGT
Organism: Actinomycetes bacterium; assembly: GCA_023434535.1. Lineage (GTDB taxonomy): Bacteria > Actinomycetota > Acidimicrobiia > Acidimicrobiales > Microtrichaceae > Dermatobacter. Next base: position 180 of record JAEYSR010000205.1, on the reverse strand, counting down.
ACTGGCTGATTCCGCCGCCGTAGTCCTCGGTGTGCTCGCCGTTCTCGATCACCGGCGCCGGGACGTAGCCCTTCTCGGCCGTCCGCTTGCCGATGGTGTCGTTCACCGAGAACGTGTCGCCCGGGGCGATGAGGATCCCCCGGGTCGCGTCGGAGATCGTGTGGATGTTCTTGACGCGGG